>NZ_JBICRM010000061.1:0-28578 GCF_043197025.1 Nonomuraea marmarensis | reverse complement strand
GCGAGTCCTTCCGGATGAAACAGGCACGAACCAGGACACCAGCACGCCTGATCAAGAAGTAGTCAACTACGAAGAGGCGGGGACTTCTACATGGCCACCAGCGGCGACACGCACTTGGCCGTTGACAAGGACTTACGGGCGGGGACCGCTAAGGCCCAGCGCAGGCTGGATGCCGTTAGGAACTGCTCGCTGAGAGATCTTCGAGCAAGCGAACCAGCGCGCGGACTGGCGTACCAGTTGCCCCGCTGGAGAGGTAGCCGCGAGGTGACCCTGAATGGTAACTGGGACCCGCGATGTCGAGGTGTGCCCACGACGTGCCCTCGGTGACGAACCGGGACAGGAACATCCCCCCAAGGAGCATGCCGCCAGCCGTGTCAGGGTGCCAGTTGGCCAGGTCGGCGACGCTGGATTCGAGCTGGCTCCCGATGTCCTCCGGCAGCGGCATGGGCCAGATCGGCTCGCCGGTGTGCCGACCGGCGGCGGCGAGTCGGCCGGTCAACTTCTCGTCTCCCATAGCCCCGCAGGTACGGTGTCCGAGCGCGACCCGCTGCGCGCCGGTCAGGCTAGCCACACACAGCACGTAGTCCGGCCGGTCCTCGCAGGCTCGGGCGAGCCCGTCGGCGAGTATGAGCCGGCCCTCCGCGTCGGTGTTGTGCACCTCCACGTGTAGACCGTTGCGCATCCGAAGGATGTCACCGGGCCGATAGGCCGAACCGCCGGGCATGTTCTCGACCATCGGTAGATACGCCGTGATCGTCAACGGGACGTTCAGCCGTGCCGCCGCGGTGACGGTGGCGAGGACACTGGCCGCACCCACCATGTCCTTTTTCTGGTTCTCTAACCCGTCGCGGGGTTTCAGGGTCAGTCCGCCGGAGTCGAAGGTGACCCCCTTACCGACGAGCGCCATCGTGGCCACCGGGTCCGGCGGTCGCCAGGACAGGCACACCATCCGTGGCGGATGCACCGATCCGGCACCCACCGCAAGAATGCCGCCGTACCCGCCTTCGACGAGCGCCGCGTTGTCGAGAAGCTCGCCGTCCAGGCCCGCCTCGCGGGAGGTGGCCAGGGCCAAGTCGGCGAACGAGGCCGGATGGAGTTCGCTTGCCGGCATGTTTACCAGGTCCCTGGTCAGATGCACCGCTTCCGCCAGTAGCCGGCCGCGATCCGCGGCTGGGGTCAACATGGCGATCCGTGCCTCGGGGACGAGCAGGACGACCTCCCGTATGGAGGGGCGGCGGTCTACATCGCGTCGGTACCGGTCAAACTGATAGCCGCCCAAAAGCGCACCCTCGACGACGGCCTGCCCGTCCTCCTCTGTGGCTGAGCCGTTGACTAGGCCGAGCGTTAGTCCCACTCGGCCACGTCCGCGGAGCGCCCGCACCGCGGCACTGGCGACCCGGCGCAGGATTTCCGGATCGAATCGACCGGCATCGTTCGGCCGACCGAGCCCCGCTGCGACCACCAACGGTACCGAGCTGCCCGGGTCGGCTGGCACGAGCGTGATCTCTTCCGGCGCTCCAGTAGCACCGAGGAGGTCGAGCAATTGGCGGAGCCGACCGTTGCACGCCGCGTCCGCGGTGTCCCAGCCAGGCGCCGGTTCCGCCCCGTTCGGGCCTGCGGCGACACCGATGACCAGCGCATCAAGGTCGGCCGTGTCCAGCGCGGCCAGGGTCAGGTGAGTCATGACCGGATTCCTGCCGTCGCTCCGACTGCGGTTCGACCAGATTGCCCGGCATCGACAGCTACCAATGCGGCTTCGGTGATTGTGAGCGCCTCGTCGATCTCGGCTGCGGTCACCGTCAGCGGTGGCGCGAACCGCAGAGTATTGCCTTCGCGGATTCCGGGCCGCAGGCCGCCGACGATCAGGCCACGTTCCAGGCACGCCAGCGAGACGACTGCGGCGAGCTCAGGCGCTTCCTCGACCCCGTCAATTATCTCCAGGCCAGCGATCAGACCGAGGCCGCGCGCCTCCCCGACGATCTGGTGCCGTGTCGCCAAGCGCTGCAGTCCGTCGGCCAGCCGCTGGCCCATCCGTTCGGCGTTTCGCACTAGGTCCTCCTCCTGTATGACATCCAGATTCGCGAGCGCCACCGCGCACTGAAACGGGTCGCCCTGATGCGAGGCGGCCTGGATGAACCCACGCTGAAGGGCGGCTTCTGCTACTGCGCCGGTAGTGATGATCGCGGCAGTCGGCACACCGCCACCCAGTGCCTTCGAGATCACCACGATGTCGGGAACGATGCCGGCGTGTTCGAAGGCGAACCAACGCCCGGTACGCCCCAACCCGGTCAGGGCCTCGTCGGCGATCAGCAGCGCGTCGCGCTCATCGCAGAATTGCCGTACGGCCTTGGCCCAGTCCGGCGGCACCGGGATGACGCCACCCGCACCAAGGACGAACTCCACGATGACCGCGGCCGGTTCTCCTGATGTAGCCCGGTCAACCATTTCTATCGAATGCTTCCAGCAGCTCAGGTCGCAGGTTCCGCAGGTGAACGGGCAGCGGTAGGTGTACGGCGGGCTGATGAACCCAATGCCCGGCGGCTGTGGTCCCGCACCACGCCGCATTCGACGGGCCGAGGACGAGGCTCCGTACGCCGAAGCGGTGCGCCCATGGTAGCCGCGGGCCTGCGCCAACACCTCGAACCGGCCGGTCACCAGCTTCGCGATCCGCAACGCGGTCTCGTTGGCCTCCGAGCCGGTGCTACAGAAGAACGACATAGCGAGCGGGTCCGGAGCCAGGTCGGCCAGCCGCTCGGCGAGCAGGATGCGGGCCGGGTTGGTGAACCGGTTGCCAATCTGCATCAGGATGGCCGCCTGTTCGCCGGCGACCTGGGCGATCCTCGGGTGGGAATGGCCGGTGCTCATGCAGAATTGACCCGACTCGAAATCGAGGAAGCGTCGCCCGTGAACATCCCACACCTCGCACCTGCGGCCCTTTTCGAGCACAAGCGGCGGGGCGTATGGCGATTGCGCCACCACCTTCTGGTCGCGTTCCAACCAGTCCGTCGGCTCTGCAGAGGAGGTCATGATTGGAACGCTACGGATAGTCGCTGCCATTAGTCCAATGCAACAATATTATTATTCGATTGATAGTCTTAATGGATGGACACCGAACTCCTCGTGTCGTTCCTCGAAGTCGCCCAGCGCCTGCACTTTGGTCATGCCGCTCACCATCTCGGGCTGACACAGCCCGCGTTGAGTCAACAGATCCGCCGGCTAGAACGGCAGGTCGGCGCCGCGCTGCTGGAGCGCACCAGCCGCCAGGTCCGGCTTACCCCCGCGGGCGCGGCGTTCGTAATCCAGGCCCAGCGGATATTGGTCGATGTAGAGCGGGCCTTCGCGCAATGCCGTTCGATCAGCGCCGGTGGTATCGGCCACATCAGGATCGGATCCATCGGCGCCGCGCTCAACAGCGTCACGCCCGATTTCGTCCGCCACCTTCAGGAGCGCCTACCCGGTCTTACGCTGCAGCTCACCCAGCTGGACACGCCGCCGCAGTTGGCCGCTCTTCGGGCCGCCGAACTCGACCTCGGGGTTGTCCGCTCCGCTGGCCCCGCGAGTGGTATCCAGCTGGAAGATCTATTCTCCGAGCCAATGATGATCGCTCTGCCCTCGGACCACCGATTGGCGGAGGCGTCCATCCTGACCGGTGCCGATCTGCGCGACGAGCAGTTCATCCTCTGGCCGCGCACTACCAGCCCACTCTTCCATGACCAGGTCCTTGCCTACTGCCAGGCTGAGGGATTCGCGCCGCGCACAGCGATGGAGGGCAGAGACATCGAAAGCCAACTTGGTCTGGTCAGCGCCGGCATCGGTATTTCGCCCCAGCCCGCCTCGTTCGCCAACCTGGGGCGCAGCGGAGTCACCTTCAAACCGCTGCGGGACCCGCCGGTATCCACCGTCCAACTCGCGTGGCTGCGCGCTGCGCCCCCGCCGCACCTTGCGGACGCGATCGCTGCCGCGCACTATGCGACCCAACGGGCGCGTCCTAGGTAATTGCCGGAGCTAGAGCTTGCCCCACTCAGTCAAGAAGAGTGCCTGCGTGAGGGCCATGCGCTCAATCTCGGTTGGATCGACGCTCTCATTGGGAGCGTGGGTGATGCACTGCGGCTCCTCCACCCCCAGAAGGATAATCTCGGCGTCTGGGAATATGTATTAGGGCGGTCAGCGGGTCAGGAGCCGCACCACCGAAGTTGCTGGCATGTATCGGGCTGGCCAGCGTTTGCACTGTGACGATCAGGTTGATCATGCCGCGCAGGGTTGTCGTGTCTTCCATATTTATCGCGTGTCTCGCCAGCGAGACAAAGCCGGACGTGCTCGCAGCGTAATCGGGCATGTCCTCGGGCAATATAGTGTTGGCGATACGGGCATACCAGGCGGTCGCGTCGCTGAATCAGCCACCGTCGGTTCTCAGTCGGCGATGGCAGCTTACACACGGAAAGTGCCTCGAACTGGCATGGACTCTCGACAAGCCGTCTCAGCCAGTTCAGGGGCACTTTCGGGCGAGATTCGAGACTAACAGCAGGTTCCTGAGAGCGGACTTGATGATGCCCTTGACATGAACATATCGGAGCTCGCATTGGCGGACCCTGCCGACACGCCAAAGAGAACCAACACCGAGAACAGAATTACAAGCAGCTTGCGCATTCATGCCTCCAAAGATCGACCCGATGGCGAATACGACGACGATATCTCTGCTCATTGCTAGCGAAGCACGGTAAGGCGTGTCTGTGAAGTCCCAAGTGGTGACGACGAAGGCGCCGACGGCAGCGTCGGGCTCTCGGATTGCCTCGTCTTCTGGGCGAGTCGGAATGCCTGGACTTCAGCAACATCGTCAAAGGTCGGCTGGGGTGTGTCTCGTAGAGCTTGGCGCTAGAATGGGCGTAGATTATGTCACGTGGACTGAGGATCGGCTGAAGCGGCATGATCTGACCAGCGACGAGTGGGTCCGGCTCAGTCCACGTGAGATATCGAGCATGGTTCGATAGACGATCACCTGGAGTTTCCGGTGTCGGAGGCGCGGCAAGGGCGCCGCTGGGCTCGACTAGCACCAGATACGCCCGCTGGACCACTTGGTATCGCTACGCCACCCCGGCTATGCTCGCCTACGCAAACTCATGTTCCAGGCATTTGCAACCCTCTTGTCCGATCGAGCCGTAGATACAGGTCCAGTTCGGATCTGGGTCGCTGTTCGTCCATGAACCTGGGCTATGTCTCTGGTCCAGAATCTTCGTATTGTGCTTGTTATAACCTTCGCTCACGGACGGAGACCGCGATGACAAGCGAAAATCAAGCAATCGCCGGGCTCGGCGAGCGTGTCACCTACGACAGCCACGGCGAGATGATCGTAGGAAGGCTGTTCCCGGCGGCGTTCGGCGATGGCCAGGCTCCCGGGGTGGCGATCCTGGGGCCGATGACCTTCCAGAAGGAGCAACTGCCGGTGCAGTACGCCCGGCGCCTTGCCCAGTACGGGTTCACCGCCCTCATCTTCGACCCCCGTTACCGCGGAGAGAGCGGCGGCGAGCCGCGCTGTTATGAGAACCCGACCGCGAAGGTGGAGGACCTGAACGCGGCGGTGCGTCTTCTCGCCGGCCGCGCCGATGTCGATCCTTCCCGGCTGGCTGTGCTGGGCGCTTGCATGGGCAGTTCAAGTGCGATCTGCGCTGCCGTGGACAATCCGCTGGTTAAGGTTGTTGCGACGGTGGCTGGCCATTACCGGGACCATGCCACGGATGTGGCATGGCTGGGTGGTGAGGAAGCTGTCGCCGAGCGGCTCGCCCGTGGCCGGGAAGCAAAGGAGAAGTACGACGCGACCGGGGAGGTCGAATACGTTCCGGGCGTGGACTTCGCCCGGACCGATGTGGGCATGCCCGGCGAGCCGGTGTGGAGTTGGTACCAGCTATGGGCCGACCAGGGACTGTGGGAGAACCGGTACGCCGTGATGAGTGACGCCGCGTTGCTTCCGTTCGAGGGAATCAGCGCCGCGGCTCGCCTCACCAAGCCGTACCTGATGATTCACAGCGACGAGTCCGCGTTCCCCGACGCGGCCCGCCGCCACTTCGCTGTCGTTCCCACGCACGACAAGTACCTGCAGTGGGAGGCGCAGACTCGTCACCTTCAGTTCTACGACGATCCGCCGGTGATCGATCGGGCGGTCTTTGCCATCGCCGACTGGTTCTCTCGCCACCTTGGCCCAGGCGAGTCGTTGCGATCGTAACCGACCGACCTGGCCCGATCGTCCACCCCTTGGGGTATCACTTTAAGGGCCCTGCCAAGATTCCGGTGGTAACTAACCGTGGTGCTTCTGGGCGAGGAGTATCCGTTTTCGGAGCAGCGATAACCCGGCCTTGCCGTACGTCTGCCGCTTGAGGAGCTTGATCTTGTTGACGACGCCCTCGGTTGGCCCGTTGCTGTAGGGCAGGGCGAGCGCGGCGGCCACGGCGTCGTGGTCGATGAGCAGGCCTTCGGCGAAGGAGCGCAGCGCCGGAACCTGCTGGTCGGCGCGGTCCTTGTCGATCCAGGCGTGCGGTGTGCTCGTCGAGGTTGCCGTCGTGGTCGGCGGTGAGCAGGGCGGCGAAGGAGCGCACATGGTCGGCGACGGCCTGCAGTTCGGGGCAGCGTTTGAGGGTGTGGTCCACGGCGTGCTTGGCGGCGGCATACTTCTTGACGGTGTTGCGGGATAGGTGCAGCTTACGCATGATCTGTCCGTGCGAGGCGCCCTGGGCGAGCAGGGCGTGCACCGCTGCGTGCCGGGACCCGGTGCGCTGCGCGGTGGGGCCCTCGCCGCGGGCAGCGCCGTGATCGGGGTCGCTGAAGCAGGCACGATGCGCGATGGAGGTCTTCTCCACCGCCTCGACCAGGTTCTTCCAGACGGTACTGGTGGGCCCCCGAACGCGCGCTATTCAACCACATCAAGGGCTTTTACAACCCGCGCCCCCACTCCGCCAACGGGCAGCTCAGCCCGGCCGAATACGAACCCATCACCGCCGCCTCGTTCGGTACCGATCCGCGCGACTGCCTGGTCGTCGAGGACAGCCCCAACGGGGGTCAGCGCCGCGAAAGCCGCCGGCATGCCCGTCGTCGGCTACGCCGCCCTTACCCCTGCGAGCAGGCTCACCGGGGCCACAACGCTTATCACGCACCTGACCGGGAGCATCGACCACGTCGGCCACGGCCGTTGAACCGAGCCCTCAAGTTTCACGACGCCCGAGGAAGTCGAGCGTGGGCGGCGTAGTCGTCGACGTGCCGGGTGATGGTCTTGAGCGCCGCCCGGAGTTCGGGCGGCGCTTGGGGCTGATCGGCCGCGGCGAGCGGGACGAGTAACCGGTAATAGATTTTGGTGTAGAAGACGGCGATGCGCACGCCATCGTCGGTCAGGACGTATCGGTTGGAGCGTGGGAGTCGGCGGATCAGGCCGTTGAGGCGGAGCCGGCGCAGGTCGTAGGTCATCTGGCCCGCGCTGTAGCTGGTGGTACCGAGCAGTCCGGTCATTAAGACGCGCAGGTTCTTGTTGGTGAAGCCGGTTGCGGCGAGCAGCGTGTGGCACAGGGCGCCGGCCAGGGCCATGACCCGAGGATCGCCGAAGCGTAGCGCCGGGGTCCTCCGGCCCACCGTATCCACGGTGGGGTGGGCGATCCGCTCAAAGGCTGGACTCGCAAGGACGCAACCCTGGTCGGCACGTTCGACCTCTAGTATGCGCCGGTTGGCGGCGCGGGCCTTGGTATGGAGCTCTTCAAGGTTGGGCAGGCGGGCGTTCGCGAACACGTCTCCGCTGCCGACCCGCTTCCTGGACCGAGGCTGACCAGCACTACCAGACCATCCGCCTCGAGATGATGGTCCTCTTCACAGCCCCCGGTATCGCCTGCGGATAGCCAACATTTTGTCGATCGGGAAACGGTAAGCGCCTAGTCGAGGCTGACGCCGTCGGCCAGTACGAACGCGGCTATTGAGCGCAGCAGCCCGTCATAGGTACGTGGATCCCAGCTCGTGAGTTCGGTCCAGCGAGCCAGTCTGTAAGCGACGGTGTTCGTGTGCACGTGGAGCTGGCGCGCCGTCTCGGACATCGAGAAACGTGAGTCGGCGAAAGCGCGGACGGTCCGCGCGAGCTCCGGGTGCTGACGAGCTTGCGTGATGCCGGGCGTGAGCAGGTCCGTCAGCCGGTGCTCCGACGCCACCACCATGGCGCTCTGCCAGTCACGCTCGAAGTCGGCCACGCGGTTGGAGCGGCGGGCGACGGCTAGCGCTCGTTCGGCGTCGCCGAGGCTCAACGCTGCCCCGTGCAGACCTTGACGAGTCGCGCCGACACCGATGGCGACCTCGCCTAGCACGTCCTTCAGCATCCGAAGCAGCCGCTCCAAACCGCTGTCCTGGGCGAGTACAAGCAGAGCATCCCCACGCCGGACGGCGTGCTGCTGACTGCTGATCGCGCAAAGCCGCGTGTTGACGTTCGCCACAAGAGCCGAATCTCCCGCCTCGACGCTCGCGGCAAGCGCTCGAAATCGGCGCTGGGCGTGAAATCCGAGTGAATGGGCGATGGCGCGCACTTCATCCTCGTCGTGGCCACCTCCGAGCAGGCAGTCGAACAGGCGCTCCCGGCGGGCGCTGGTCTGTACCGCGCTCTGGCGGATCCGTTCGTGATACGCAGTACCGACGGCGTTTGTGACCTCGTGGACCCACTCCCAGATGGTCGCGGCCGCGGACAGCAGCAGATCGCGGACCTCCGGGGCATCAGAACGAGATTCGCGCAGCAGGTTGTTCCACAGTTCGCGATAGCCGACGACGAACGCCTGCAACAGCATATTGACGGCCAAGCCCTGGTCCGCCCGGCGGACTCCGAGTTCCCGCCGGATCTCCAGCTCCGCGGCCGTCGGGCCACGGCGCTCGGCGGTGCCACGCAGCATCATCACCACGTTGCTGCGCACCGACATCCTCAGATCCGCGGTGGAGACGGGCACCTCGGAACGGTATTCGGGAAGCTCCTCGCGGATGCGTGTGACGATCGCGTGCACGACCTGGTCAGAGCGTCGCCCGACGCGCCGGCAAAGTTCGGCTATCGCCTCCCATCCGACCGGGACGTCGAGGCTGCTCCAGTCCTCGACCAGCCAGTCGAGGTCCGGGATGCGCACGTCTACAGGACCCAACGCATGCCTCCGTCATGTGGCTTTTCCTAAAGCAGGGCCAGATTATTCCTGGATTTTGCCGTTGTCTGCTCGATCACACCAGCGGTTAGCTTGTCAAAAGCCCTATGCGGGGCACCAGGTTCGAATCGCCGGGGGTCTTCTGCGTTGAACACACTCTCTCGCTCACTGGCAGTGGCCTGCGCGTTTCTCGCGGTCTCGGGATCAGTAGCCGTCCAAGCCGTCCAAGCGAGCGGCGCGGACCCCGCCATCGGCGTCCTCGGCACGCCGTTCCCGAGTGAGCGCTGGACAGTCCCTGATCCGACCCAGCTCACGGGGCGCCGCGTCGCGTTGCCGAAACCGGACTGCGCCCGTCAGCCGAGCGGCTGCCGGGATGTCGCCGTTCTGAACCGGCTCGACGGGTTCAACCTGCAGCCGCGGCTGTCGATTCGGTTCACGGGGTCCATCGCCGTCTCTAGCGTGTCGAACTCCGATGTTTTCCTCGTACGCCTGCGGGGCGGGGACCGAAGCGGCTCCCGCGTGCTCGGGATCAATCAGATCGTCTGGGATCCGACGTCGAACACGCTTCACGCCGAGCCGGACCAGTTCCTTGACCAAGACTCCACCTATGCGCTCGTCGTCACCACAGACGTCCGAGATTCACACGGGCGGCGAATCGCCGGCGGTGGCTTCAGCGAATCGGACAAGCTCGGCGGAAGCGCGGGGTATGCGCCGGAGGGGACGGGCCGCGGCCGGGACGCCCTGCGCGGCGCACCGGCCTATCACAGGGAGCTCCTCAAAGCCCTTCCCATCGTGCGCCGCGCGGCGGGAGTCGATCCGACGCGGGTGGCTTCGGTCACGGTCTTCACCACCCAGTCGGTGACAGCGCTGATGGAGAAGATCCGCCGACAGCTCGACGCCGCCCCTCCTTCTCCCGCTCGCTTTGACATCGGGCCGGACGGTACGAGGGCGGTGTTCTCCTTCCCCACCGTTACGGGCATCTCGTTCAACCGGCAGCTGACCACGCACGAGCCCACCAGCCCAAGCCCCGTTCCGATCGCGGCGCTGAACAATTTCCCGGGCTCGGTCGGGAAACTCGCATTCGGCTCCTACCGATCACCCGATTACAGGACGGCGGCCGGCGTGATCCCCCAGGTGGGCACGAGAACGGGAACGCCGACGGTGCAATCGACGAACACCGTCTATTTCAATCTCGTGATCCCGAGCGGACCGAGGCCGGCAGGCGGCTGGCCAGTGGCGATCTTCGGTCACGGATTCGGCGACAGCAAGAACAATAGCCCGTACTTGGCCGCACCCGCGCTGGCCCATGCGGGTATCGCGATGATCGCGATCAACGTGGCCGGTCATGGGCTCGGCCCCGGTGGGACGCTCACCGTGAGCCGAGCCGACGGTGTGCCGGTGACCTTCAGCGCCGGGGGCCGAGCGGTCGACCAGGATGGCAACGGCGCCTTCGATTCGACGGAGGGGGTCAACGCGTCGCCGCCCGATACCCTGATCTTCAATCGCGACGGGCTCAATCAGACGACGATCGACCTGATGCGGCTCGTCCGGACGATCGAGGCAGGGGTCGATATCGACGGTGACGGCCGACCTGACCTCTCCCGCTCCAAGCCCTACTACTTCGGCCAGTCGTTCGGCGGAATCTACGGCACCGAGCTGCTGGGTTTGGACCCGCAGGTTCGCACCGGCGTCCTGAACGTCGGCGGCGGGCCGATCATCGAGATCGGCCGCCTCGCGCCCGTGTTCCGGCCGCTGATCGAGCAACGACTCACGGCACGGACGCCTTCGCTGCTGAACGGTGGCGTCGACGGCTTCACCGAGGACGTCCCGCTGAGGGACCAGCCCCCAGTCACGTCACCTGCGCCTGGATCGCTTCAGATCCAGACATTCCTCGACGACATGGAGTGGGCATCGCAATCCAGCAACCCGGTGGCGTGGGCTCCACACCTGCGCCTCGCTCCACTCGCGGGGATGTCGGCGAAGAACGTCATCGTCCAGTTCGCGCGGGGAGACAAGACGGTTCCGAATCCGACGACCAGCGCGGTGATTATGTCGGGTCACCTGGAGGATCGCACCACGCTCTTCCGCAACGATCTTGCCTTTGCCGCCGATCCAACGGTCCCCAAGGATCCCCACATCTTCCTGACCAGGTTGCCGCCACTCGCCGGCCCGTCGTCGCTCACGGCCCAGATCGCACGGCAGACACAGAACCAGATCGCGACGTTCTTCTTGAGCGACGGCGCCAAGATCATCGATCCCGACGGCGTCGGCCCGCTCTTCGAAACACCGATCCGGCCGCCCCTGCCGGAGAGTTTGGGCTTCATCCCATAGCCTCGCGCCGAGGATCTGGACGAGCACGAGTTGGAGCGGGCTCGGATCCGGATGGCGCACCTCCTTGGAGGTTGAGACCGGGGTTTCGCAGCGGCAGCCGATACTGGCCTTTGCCAGGTGAGCCGCAGCCGCTGTACGACCCGCAGCGCACCACCCTGACCGAGCGGCGGCGGGCGAAGGTGGCCGAGTTGGCGGCGCTGAACCGGGACGATGCCAAAGCGCTGCGGCTGGAGCGGGTCAGCGAACGCACCCTGGAACGGATGACCGCCCAGCGTGACGAGCGCGGTCTGATGGGGCTGGCCGATGGGCGCTGGACGCCACGGTTGCGCGAACTGCCGATCATCGAGGGCACGCTCATCCGGCTGACCGTCGACCCGCCTGCCAGGTGACGCCTGCCCCAAGCCGGTCTGGCTCTGGTCCTCGGCCACCGGCCTGTCCGCCGCTCAGATCGATCTGCTGTGGCAGGCGTTCCTGCGCAGCCCGTGGGAGAAGCCCGCCCTGCCCGGGCGGCTGACCCCGGCCCGGGTACGGCGGGGGTTCCGGAACATCCGCCCGGCACCCGTGCGCCCAAACCCGGCAAGCCCGGCCCTGGACGGCCGCGCGGCTCTCGCAACCGAAGCCGCGCTCCCCGCTATGACCTGGGGAAAGTCCACACACGACCGAAGTCCCTCACTGCCAAACGCGATCCCGAACCTTAAAGAACAAGCTAAGTCTCACCCCCGGTAGGCCATCATCTCGCGTACTTCACGCCTGAGGGGAGCCGGAGCACAAAGAGGGCGCCGCCCATGGGTGAATCCTCTACGTGGAGGGTGCCCTGATGCGCCACTGCTACGGCGCGAGCGATCGCCAGTCCAAGGCCGATGCCGCCATGGTGGCGGCTACGCGCGGTATCTAGTCGGACGAACGCGTCGAAGACGCCTTCGCGGTCGATTTCACGGATGCCTGTCCCGTCGTCGGCCACGGTCAGTTCGATGGTGTCGCCTTCCGAGTGGATCTCCACCTGAACTGCATGGCGTGCGTGTCGTTGTGCGTTGTCAAGCAGGTTGGCTACAAGCCGATGGACATCGGTACGGATTGCCCGGACTGTTACGTTGTGGTCGGAGCGCAAGCCGATCTCGACGTTGCCGGATTGCATGGAGATCTCGGCCCGTACCAGTTCAGCCAGGTCGACTGTCTCACGTTCCTCCGGCCTGCTCGAGCCCACCCGGGTCAGAAGGAGCAGGTCGCCGACGATCGCCTCGAGCCTTTCGACATCGCGCAATGTGCGCTCCAGGAGTTCGGCGAGATCCGTCTGATCGGGATGCAGTCGAGCCTCCTCCAACTCCACGCGCAGGCCGGCCAGCGGCGTGCGCATCTCGTGTGAGGCGCCCGCGGCGAACTGCCGTGCCCGTTCAAGGCCATCGATCATGTATTGTCGCGCAGGTTCGATCGCCTGGCACCGCGCGTCGTCGCCTTCGCGGGCTGCGCGCTGTGATGTGGACAAAGGTTCCGGGGTGCTCGCCGGTGGAGGAAGTGACTGCTCAGAGATGCGGAGGGCCGTGTAGGCATGCCAATTGCCGACCCCCGCTTGGCTAGCGTGGTCGTTGCTCATCTCGTTGGCCCCCTTTCGGATCATGGTTAGGCGGCGAGGCATCGTGCACGGCGGGCGCGTGAGCGTAGTCGATTTCATGATCGACTTCCTTTCCTCTGGTCGGTGGGTGCCGGTTGGTGAGTGGACTCCTCGGCCGGGTCTTCAGCGCTCCGTGTCGGGCCTCCGTCCCGTGTTCTCAGCACGGCCGCCACCACGCGTCTCAGGCGAATCGTCCGCGGCGGCGCGGACCGCCGAGTTGCCGCCCATGCACACGCCAAGCACTGCTAGACGGCCGGCGTCGACCTCGAGGCGACCGGCCAGGAAGACTACGGCCGCACGGGATCCGTCGCAGTGGTACAACCGCCCCACCATCCGTTTCGCCGCCGCTGGTCGCGTCGGCGCTGCATTGATATACTTGTCATAGATAAGGATGCTGCGCGGAATGGGCCACACGGTATGGCCCAAAGGTGGAAGATGGATATGGTCAGAGCGCTGACCGGCCTCCCACGCAAACCACGGCCGCTGCCGTCGGGCGAGACTCTGACCGCAGAGGACTATCGGCGCCTGGTCGGCGTGATGGAGATGACGGATCACGCGACCGACCTGGTGGACTTCCAGGAACGACTGCTACGGGCGCTGCAGGACTGGTTCGGGTTCTGCGGGGTTGCCGCCTTGCACGGCGATACAGTAGTCGATGCCCTCGAGTGCGGCTGTGGTGTCCTGAATGGGTACTCGGAGCAGTTCCTCGAGGAGTACGCGGCCGGATGGGTATCCTCGGATCCGTTCCGGAGCGAGCCCATTTTGGCTCGCATGATGACTCTCGGCGTGGCACGCATGAGCGACCTTCCCGGTGGCCGGGAATTTATCGACTCGTTTCTGCGTCGGCATGGAATCACGGATAAGGCCGCCATGGTGATCGACGCAGGCCCGGCAGGTGTCATCTATGTCGGGATGTCGGTTGAGAACGCGGCACGCGTGCCGGAACGCGATCTGGCCGTGCTGCGTGCCCTCCGTAGGCACCTTGCCCCACTCGCCGTGGAGCATCTGACCAGGGACCGGGAACAGCAGGCCGCTCGGGCCGCATGGCGGCTCACACCCCGAGAGTGGGAGGTGGCGGATCTGGTAGCGAAAGGCCTGACCAACCGGCAGATCGCTGAGAAACTGTTCATCAGCGTGGACACCGTCAAGAAGCACCTCAGCCGGGTGCTCGCCGAGACCGCGTGCACCAGCCGAACCCAGTTCGTCGCCCGGTACAGCGTTACACGATGACCAACGCCACGCCGTAACGCCCGAATAATCATTCACTATCGAGCAGATGGCTGGCCTGACCAGCCTCGCACGCCGGTGCACACTGCCGCTGGGCAAGATGCTGACCCGCGTCGCGATGCCTGCCTAAGCCTCCGTCAAGACCGCCTATGCCGATCAGCCCGGAAACCGCGGGCACTGGCGTCCCCGTCCGGGTACCTGGATGTCAATGGCCGCGAACGCGCCCTAGTCGCGTGCACCATCGCCCGGTACGCCCAGGTGCAGCAGATGGTGGCCCAGAGCCGGCGGCTGAAGGCGATCAGCCGCGAGCTGAATCTGGACTACTACGCCATGGGTCCGTCATGGACGGGTCATGGCTTGCTCGGACAGGTCTTGAAGGACGCGCTGCTGGCTGGCGGTGAGGCTGGCCAGCGGTGAGTCCTGGGCGAGGAGTTCGAGGAGCCGCTCGCGGAGCGCTCGCTCTCCGGGTGAGCACGAATTGCCTGGCGCGGCGGTCGGTGGGGTGCGTGCCACGCCACGTGCCGGGCGATCATCGCGCGGAGTTGTTCCGTGGCCGTCTCGCTGCGCTCAGCCAAGGGAAAGGACGATGGCGAAGTTCGGGGTTGACCAGAATGCGTGGGGCGACCGGCGGAAAGCCGCACCGTACGGCTGTGCGACATGAGGGTGCCCTACGTGGCGGACGGGGCGTGCAGCTCCTGCCACGTGGTTGGCTCCCCCACCACGGAGGTGGTATGGACCGCCCATCCGGAGCACCTGGACATCTCCGGCAGCCTCGTTGCGAGCATTGGCGGTCTGCTCGTGGAGAACGGCGACCGCGCACTGCTGATCAGGCTGGAGTAGATCCGCTGTCAGAACCAGGTCCGGACAAGATCGACGACCGTGTCGGCGTCGTCTATCATGGGGATTAGTGTCCACTTATCCATGGCCACACACGGATGTGACAGGCCCAGCCGGACGACGTCGCCGATCTCGACGTCGCCTCCTTCGAGGAACGCGTGCTGGTCGTTGAGTGCGACGATCCGGGCGCCTTTCAGCAGACCTCGTCCACGGATCCGCTGTGGTCGGGGGAGTCCCTCGTCGAAAGGCAGGTCTCGCTTGCCGGCGTCGAGCAGCGCGAGGTGGGGTTCGGGCCGGGAGATGACGCGTGCCCAGCCGTGCATGGCCGCGCGCAGCGGCTGTCCCAGGCGCTGCGTGAACGGTGAGATCGCGTGGTAGAAACCGTCGTCGTGGATGACGTACGCGCCGGGGCGCAGCACCAGCCGCCCCGGCAGGCCGTCGAGAAGGCTGGCAGCATGATCGAAATAGGCGCTGCCTCCCGCGGTGACGATGGGTTCGGCGGTCTGGTACGGCATCCGCGTGTGTAGCGCCGCCAGCCGGCTCAGGTACGCGTCGACCACCGCCAGTGCGGCAGGAGAGGACTCGTGTGCGAGAACCCCCTCATAGCCGGCGACACCGGCCAGGCGCAGGGACGGGGCTTTGCGAACCGCCTCCGCGATGTTCAGGGCGTCGTCATCCTCGCGTACCCCGGTACGCCCCCCGGAGCGCCCAGCTCCACGCAGACATCGATCTGGCGCGAGGCTCCTGTCGTACGCAGCGTCGCATCCATCAGCTCCACCGAACGTGTCGAGTCCACCCACGACATGAACTCGAAATCGGCGTCCTGGTCGAGTTCGGCGGCCACCCAGGCCAATCCGGCAGGGTCTAGGAGCGTGTTGGCCAGAAAGAGGCGGCGGACGCCGAAGGCCCGGGCGACGCGCAGTTGGGGAAGGTTGGCAAGGGTGATGCCCCACGCCCCGGCGTCGAGTTGCCGCTGCCATAGTGCGGGCGCCATCGTCGTTTTGCCGTGCGGGGCTAGGTGCACGCCCGCCTCGGCGGCCCAGTTCGCCATCGTGGTGATGTTGTGGTCCAGGGCGTCCGCGTCGAGTGTCAGCAACGGAGTCCCGAACTCCTCCAGCGACGGCCGTGACGCCAGGAACCTGCCGACGGTCAAGCCGTGGGCTGCGGCGGGCACGGCCTTGAACCGCCAGTCAAGGCGCTCGTCGCGCAGTGCGGCGATTGCGCCGTCATCGATATCACTTAGCACCCTTGACCTCGTTGTCGTTATCTATAAGGTGAAGTGCGCGCACGGCTGCTACAACATCGATTTCGACGAGTATGTTATACAGTATCAACCGTGGTGCGTACGGGATATGGCTTCGACAGCACGCGTCGGTAAACGGCGTCGTAGGCTTTGAAATCGCGATGCAGGATTTCTTTAAGCATCATGTCATCTCCTGTCGTTGGAAAATGCGAGGACTCCTGTCGTAGGTGCTTGCGTGTTCGAATCATGGGCGCGGTGTCACATGATCGCCAATTGGCCGCCGTCGATCACCAACTCGGTGCCGTGGATGAACGCCGCGTCGTCGGAGGCTAGGAAGGCGTATCCGGCGGCGACCTCCTCGGCCAGACCTGCCCGGCCGAGCGGGATATGGTCGTGCTCATAGGCGGAGACGAAGCCGTCGTCCAACCCGGCCGTGATCGCCGCGTTCAGCGGGGTGCGGATGTAGCCGGGGCACACCGCGTTGACGCGAATGCCGTGGCCGCCGAGTTCCACGGCCATGGTCCTCGTAAGCAGCAGCACGCCCCCCTTGGAGGCGTTGTAATGGGCGTAGTCCTCTTCGCCGGCGATCCCATTGGTGGAGGACATGTTGAGGATCACCCCTCCTGCGCCGCGCGTCACCAGATGCTTTGCCACGGCCTGGGCGACCAGGAACATGCCGCGCAGGTTCACCGCGATGATCCGGTCCCAATGGCCGGGGGTTATCTTCAGGAACGGCTCGCGCCAGGCGGTGCCCGCGTTGTTGATCAGCACGTCGATCCCGCCCAGGGCGGCAACTGCGCCGTTGACCAGGCTGGCTACGTCGGACTCCACGCTCACGTCCCCGCTCAGCCCGCTCACTTCTCCGAGCGGGCCGAGTTCGGCCACCGTCGCGTCCACCTCGGGGGCGTTCAGCCCGCCGATGAAGACCCGGGCGCCCTCCTGGAGGAACCTACGGGCGGTGGCGGCACCAATGCCGCTGCTGCCGCCGCTGATTAGCACGCGCTTACCGGCTAGTCCACGCATCGTGCATCCCTTTCAGCGCACCACGCCGCGCCGTCGGCGAGATCAAGGATATCGACGGTGCCGCGGAGAGGGTTCGGGATAGGCTGCGCCTGCGTCCCAGGGGCACTTCGCTGCCGCGCTCGATGCCGGTCGACACGCCCATGGGCGCCGGGCCGGTGCCGGGGTGTCGCGTTCGAGACGCATCGGCTGGACCTCCCTCTCGCTACGGGGCAGTTTCCAGGAGAAATTAACACTAGTTCCGCGTTTCGGTCTATCATTCCGTCATTCGGAATACGCGGAGGAGTCTCCATGGGTAGCGCGCAGTCACCGGTGGGGAGTGTCGACCGTGCCCTCGTGATCCTCCAGGAGATCGGGAGGCATGGCCGAGGGGTGACGCTCGACGAGCTGGCGACCCGGTTGAACATACCCAAGAGTTCGCTCCACCGCCTGCTCAGCGCGTTGAAACACCGTGGTTTCGCGGCGCAGCCCGAGGCCAATGGCCCCTACTTCCTTGGTACGGAGTTGCTTGCCACAGCCTTTCGGTTCTACGAAAGCCTGGATCTGCGGACGTTGATCCACCCGCTGCTGCTCCAGCTGCGCGAGGAGTTCTCCGAGGCCGCGCACATGGCCGTGCTCGACGGAGTCGAGGTCGTCTACCTGGACAAGGTTGAGGCGCCCCGGGCGATCACGATGACCTCGATTGTGGGCGGGCGCAACCCGGCGCATTGCACGGGCGTGGGCAAGGCGCTGCTGGCCTGGACCTACCCTACGGATGAGGCGATCAAGGCCTGGGCGGAGCGGTACGGTCCGCTCGCCGTGCGGAGCCGTAACACGATCACGAACCCGGCCAAGCTCGCCGCGCACATGGCCGAGATTCGGGTGCGAGGTTACGCGCTGGATATGGAGGAGAACGAGCCCAGCGTGCGATGCGTGGCCGTCCCGGTCTTCATGGGCCGGTCGACCCCGCTGGTCTCGGTCAGTGTGACGGCGCTCAAGGACCGCATGCCCCCGGCGAGGATCGAGCAGGTGGGCGAGGCGCTGTGCCGGATGGTCGCGGAACACGCCTGGTCGGTGCGGCCTGTCGCCTGATCCAGCGCGCTGATCGACCCCGATTCACTCGGCTGGTCGTCGTCGCCGGGGCGGAATTAGTCTCACCTGGAACATTTCGGAGACTCTTGACAGCGCGAAACCGTCGGTGCTCTCCTATCACTTATCGGAATGACGTTCCACTATGCGGAACGTAATCATCACCTCGGGCGGCCGCATGGGGCGAGCTGCTGCGACCGGTACCTCGATGAGCGGCCTGCCCGCCAACCTCTACTGCGGCTGACCAGGCCCGGACCTCCACCCCTCGACTCCCGGACAGGAGCTTTTCGTGAGACACGCACATACGACCACCGGCGGGACCCGATGAAGGCCCTCGTTTTCACCGGGCCGGGCGTCGTGGAACTGCGCGAGGTCCCCGAGCCCGAGATCCGCGGGAACGACGTGCTCGTACACGTGGTCACCACCGGCATCTGTGGCAGTGAGTTGCACGGCGTGAAAACACCGGGCTTCCGGGTGCCGCCGCTGGTGATGGGTCATGAGTTCGCCGGACGCGCGGAGGACGGCCGGCCGGTGATCGTCAATCCGATCCTCTTCTGCGGGAACTGCGACAACTGCGCGCGTGGACTGACCAATGTGTGCAGGCAACGGCGGATCGTCGGAGTGCATCTGCCCGGCGGCTTCGCCGAACGGGTGGCGGTGCCTGCGGGGGCGCTGGTGCCGTTGCCCGAAGGCATCGGCTGGACGGCGGCCGGAATCATCGAACCGGCCGCCAACGCGGTCCACGCCTGGGCGCTGGCCGGCGCTCCCGCTGCGGCGCGGGTGGGCATCATCGGCGCTGGCGCCATTGGTCTCACCTGCCTGCTGGTCGCCATGTCCGGCAAGGCCGCGCGGATCGAGGTCGCCGACCGGTCGCCGGAGCGTCGAGCGATCGCGAGTCGCCTGGGCGCCGACGCGTCCGGGCCGGAACTGATCGGCGAGTACGACGTGGTGTTCGACGCGGTCGGCGCGGCCGCCACTCACGAGCAGTCGCTGGCCCGGCTGAGGCCCGGCGGCGTAGCAGTTTGGCTGGGCCTGGCGGACGAGACGGCCGAGTTCGACGCCGTCGACCTCGTGCGCGGCGAGAAGCGGGTGCTCGGCTCCTTCGGCTACAGCGGCGCCGACTTCGCCGCCGCCGTGGGCTTGGTCACGGACTGGGACCTGAGCTGGGTCGGCTCCTTTCCGCTCGCCGAAGGCGCGGAGATCTTCACCGCGCTGATGAACGGCCGCGCCACCCCCGTCAAGGCACTGCTCACCCCCTGAATCGAGGTATGACATGGCGCGGATCGTCCTGGTAGGGGCCGGCAGCATCACCTTCGCCAAGAATCTGCTCTCCGACATCCTGACCTTCCCCGAACTGGCCGAATCGACGATCGTGCTACACGATATCGACGCCGAGCGCCTCGCCACCGCCGAGGCGATGGCCGCCTGGATGGTCGCCGAGCTGGGTGTCGGAGCCACGATCGTGGCGCATGCCGATCGCAGGACCGCGCTCGACGGGGCCGACTATGTGATCAATGAGATCGCCGTGGGCGGGCTCGCCGCCGTGCGCACCGACTTCGAGATCCCCGCCAGATACGGGGTGCGCCAGACGATCGGGGACACGCTGGGCATCGGCGGGATCTTCCGGGCGCTGCGCACCATCCCGGTGGTGGCCTCTATCGGCCACGACCTGGCCGAGCTCGCCCCCCACGCGGTGCTGTTCAACTACAGCAACCCCATGTCGATGATTCCGTGGGCGGTCTACGCGGGCACGCCGTTCCGCAACGTCGTGGGCGTCTGCCATGCCGCGCGCGATACCCAGAAGACCCTGGCGAGGATGGTCGGGGTACCGGAGGAGCAGATCACCTTCGTCACCGCCGGAGTCAACCACCAGGCGTTCGTGCTCCGTTTCGAGCGGGCGGGAGAGAACCTCTACCGCCGCCTGGACGAGCTGATCGAGGCCGACCCTGAACTCGCTCGCCGGGTCCGCGTAGAGATTTACCGAAATTTCGGATATTTCCCGACGGAATCGAGTGAGCACGGCTCCGAATACCTCCCCTGGTTCCTCGCCCACCCCGAAGAAATCGAGCACTATCGCATCCCCGTGGGGATCTACCTGGACTGGCTTGCGGACAATCTCGACGAGTATGGTCGCCAGAAGCGCTCGCTCGACGAGGGCAAGGGCGTGGAGATCCGCCCGGGCCAGGAACTCGCCTCGCTCGCCATCCACTCGATCGAGACCGGTACCCCCCGGGTGGTCCACGGCAACGTCCGCAACGGCGGCCTCATCTCCAACCTGCCGGCCGACGCCTGCGTCGAGGTGCCCTGCCACGTGGACCGGTCCGGGGTGCAGCCGGTGCGGATCGGTGAACTGCCCGCACAGCTCGCGGCACTCAACCGCACCTTCCTCAACGTTAGCGAGCTGACCGTGAAGGCGGCCCTGGAAGGCACCCGCGACTACGTCTACCAGGCCGCGCTGCTCGACCCGAACACCAGCGCCACGCTGCCGGTCCGCCGGATCCGCGAACTCGTCAACGAGCTGATCGCGGCGCACGCAGCCCTGCTGCCGGACGGCATCCGGTTCTGAGCGCAGCGCGCCAAGCAGCAGCCAAGGAGGCAATCATGGCCACTACAGATCTGCCACTGTCCCAATACCGGCCGGTGTCCCAGCTACGGACCCCTGTCCACCAAGTCGACCGCGCCCGCGTGCCCGCCCTCGACGCCCACATCCACCTTGGCCGCTGGCTGACCGAGGACGGCGACTGGATGGTCAAGGACGTTCCCGTCCTCGTGGAGACGATGGAGGAGCTCAACCTGCGCGGCATGGTCAACCTCGACGGCCGCTGGGGCAGGGAACTCGCCGAGAACATCGAGCGCTACGACGCGGCGTACCCGGGCCGGTTCGCCACCTTCTGCCACCTGGACTGGTCGGAGACGGCCGAAGTGGGCTTCGGCGAGCGGCTGGCGGAGCATCTGCGGCGGTCGGTGACCGAGGGCGCCGCAGGCCTGAAGGTCTGGAAGGACCTCGGGTTGAAAATCCGCGACTACGAAGGGGAGTTGATAATGCTCGACGACCCGAGGCTGGCGCCGCTATGGGCCACCGCGGGAGAACTCGGCATCCCCATCGCCCTGCACACCGCCGACCCGGTGGCGTTCTTCGAGCCGGCCGACGAACGCAACGAGCGGCTGGAACTGCTGACGGCCCGCCCCGACTGGAACTTCTCCGGGCCCGAGTTCCCGTCTTTCCAGCGGCTGATCGACGCGCTAGAGGCGATGGTCTGCGCCCACCCGGCCACCACCGTGATCGGCGTCCACGTCGGATGCTGGCCGGAGAACCTCGCTTGGGTGGGCCGGATGCTCGATACCTATCCGAACTTCCACATCGACATCGCCGCCCGCATCGCCGAGCTGGGCCGCGTGCCCCGCGCCACCCGTGCGCTGCTGATGCGTCACCCCGATCGGGTGCTGTTCGGCACCGACCAGATCCCGCCGAACGCCGAGGCCTATCGGATCCACTTCCGGTTCATGGAGACGGCCGACGAAGCCTTCGCGCACTCGCTCGGTGATCCGCCGTTGATGGGCCGCTGGACCATCTCCGGCCTCGACCTCCCCGGGGACGTGCTGGATCAGGTCTACAGGCGCAACGCACTCAGGCTCGTGCCGAGGCTCGCATGAGCGTCCACGCGCAGGCGACAGCCGTACCGCGAACCAGGCGGGGAACCGGTCGGCGTCACAGCGCCCAACGTGGGCAGGGCGGAGCCGCCCTGTTGTTCCTGCTCCCCGCACTGATCGGTTTCGGGATCTTCTACGTCTACCCGAGCGTGCGCGGCGTGTGGATCTCGCTCACCGACTGGAACCTCCTGTCGGATCCCGAGCCCGTCGGCATGGCGAACTACGCCGAACTCGCGACCGACCCCCTGTTCTGGCGGGCACTGCTGCTCACCGGCTACAACACCGTCCTGAACCTGGCCGGCCAGCTCACCCTGGCGCTGGTGCTCGCCGCGCTGATGCACCGGCTCACCAAGTCGGTCGTGCTCCGGGCGACCTTGCTGCTGCCCTGGCTTGTGCCTAACGTCGCCACCGCCCTGCTCTGGCTCTGGCTGCTCGACGCCAACCTCGGCTTCGTCAACCAACTGTTCTCCTCGCTGGGCCTGCCCACCCACGGCTTCTTCAGCTCGCCAGCCGAGGCGATGCCGAGCGTGGCGCTGGTGACCACATGGGCGTCCGTCGGCTACGTGGCTCTGCTGCTGTACGCCGGGATGCTGCAGATCCCCCGTCAGGTCTACGAAGCGGCGGCGATCGACGGGGCGGGGGAGATCCGCATCTTCTTCCGCGTCACTCTGCCTCTGCTGAGGCCCATCCTCGCGCTGGTGCTGGTGGTCTCGGTCATCGGCTGTTTTCAGATCTTCGACACCATCGCGGTCGCCACGAAAGGCGGCCCGATCAACGCCACGAAGGTCATCTACTACTACGTCTACCAGGAGGCGTTCACCCACTTCCGGATGGGCTACGCGGCGGCCATGGCGCTCAGCCTGGTGCTGATCCTGGGCACCCTCACCTACCTGCAGATGCGCCTCATGCGCGCGTCCAACTCGGACCTCGCATAGGAGGCAAGTCTGATGCGCTCAGGCCGGATCGCCGCATGGGCCGTGATGGCAGTCGCTGTCGTGGTCACAGTATTCCCGTTCTATTGGATGGTCCGTACGGCTCTCACCGACGCCAACCATCTTTTCGGCGACAACTTCTCCCTCATTCCCAAGCACCTCACCCTCGCGAACTTCAAGCGGGTGCTCGGACTGTCCACGTTCGCGGAGGCTCAGGCCGCGGGAGGCTCGGGGGCCTCCCTCGACTTCCTCCTCTACCTGCGCAATTCGATTGTCTACACCACGGTCGTGGTGGTGGTGCAGACCATCTCCTGTGCGATGGCCGGGTACGCGCTGGCCCGGCTCCGGTTCAGGGGCAGGCAGGCGCTGTTCTCACTGTTCGTCTCCGCACTGATGGTCCCGCCGATCTTCACGCTACTGCCGAACTTCGCCCTGGTGCGCACCCTCGGGCTACTCAACACCTTCGCCGGCCTGGTGGCGCCAATCCTGCTCATGACCCCTTTCACCGTCTTCTTCCTGCGGCAGTTCTTCCTGTCGATCCCGCGAGAGGTGGAAGAAGCGGCCCTGCTCGACGGAGCCGGGCTATGGCGCATCTTCTGGCACGTCGCGCTGCCCATGTCGAGGGGCCCACTCATCACCATCGGGCTCACCAACGCCGTGTGGGCCTGGAAGGACTACCTCTGGCCTCTCCTCGTCGGCCAGGAGGAGGGCACTCGCGTGCTCACCGTCGCGCTCGGCGTGTTCCTGCAACAGTCGCCGAACGCGCGCCCCGACTGGACGGGTCTTATGACCGGTTCGACCCTGTCCGTCATCCCCTTGCTCCTGCTGCTGTTGGTCTTCGGCAAGAGACTGGCCAACTCCCTGCAGTTCACGGGCATCAAGTAAGACCCTCGTTCGGAGGAAGGACCCCCAGATGTCCAAGTCAGTGCCAAAATCGGTGCGCATCTCCGCAGCTATAGCCTCCGCGAGCCTCGTCGCGGTCACAGCGGGATGCGGCGGTGGCGCCAAGGGGAGCGGCGGCCCTGTCACCCTCACCTACGTCATGTGGGCGGACAATCAGGTGCCCGCCTATCAGCGCTGTGCCGATGCGTTCACCAAGAAGAACCCCAACATCACGATCAAGATCAGTTCCGTGGCTTGGCCGCAATACTGGCAGAATCTCACCACTCAGGTCGTCTCCGGCACCGCCCCCGACGTCTTCCGCGATTCGGTCGCCTACTTTCCGCAGTTCGCCGCGAACAACCAACTGTTCGACATCAGCGACCTGGTCAAGAGGGACAACGTCGACCTCGGCCAATACCAGAACGGCCTGGCCGGCATGTGGGTGCGTGACGGCAAGCGCTACGGCCTGCCGCTCGACTGGGACACCATCGGCGTCTTCTACAACAAGGACCTGGTCACCAAGGCGGGGGTGAACCCGGCCGACTTCGCGAGGTGGACCTGGGACCCGCAGGACGGCGGCTCGTTCGAGAAGGCGATCGCCGCACTGACCGTCGACGACGAGGGCCGCAAGGGGACCGACCCGGGTTTCGACAAGAATCACGTCAAGGTGTACGGCATCGCCCCCGACTACAACACTGGAGCACTGGGACAGACCTCGTGGGCAGGGCTCGCGGTCAGCAACGGGTTCAAGTATCTGGACAAGAACCCCTTTGGGAGCCGGTACTTCTACGATGACCCCAAACTGGCTGAGACCGTCGACTGGTTCGCTGGGCTGATCAAGAAGGGGTACGCCCCGCCGTACGACAAGCAGTCGGCACTCGGCGGCGACGCGGTGCTTCAGTCGGGCAAGGCCGCGATGGTGATGGCCGGCTCGTGGCTGTCCAAGACCTACCTGGACAGTAAGACGCTCAAACTGGCCGTGGCCCCCCTGCCCGTCGGCCCGCAACGGCGCAAGACTCCGATCAACGGTGTCTCAGACGCGATCTACGCCGGGACCAAGCACAAGGACGAGGCCTGGCAGTGGGTCAAGTTTGTCGCATCGACCGCGTGCCAGGACCTGGTCGCCGACACCACCGAGGTGTTCCCCGCCATCACGACCTCCTCCGACAAGGCCCTCGTGGCCCATGCGGCGGCCGGGCGTGACGTGGAGCCTTTCGTGGATGAGGCGAAGGATCCCGGCGGCACCTTCCTGCTGCCCATCACCGACAACGCCGACAAGATCAACGAGATCATGGACAACGCGATCTCCTCGGTCTACCTCGGTAAGTCGGACGCGAAGACGGCGCTCACCGCCGCCAACACCGAAGTCAACGCCCTGTTCAAGTAGGGCCGAGTTTCCAGCCGGACCGACAATCGACAATAGGAGAAACGTGTCCAAAAAGACCTGGCGCAGATTAGCCGGCCTCCTCTTCGCCCCCGTTATCGCCTCGTTGCTCACCGCCACCCCCGCCCGGGCCGCTGCCGCTACTCTCGATCAGGAGATCGCGGTCCCCGCGTACTTCTATCCCGGTGGTGACACCGCTAAGTATTGGACCCAGCTCACGGCCTCGGGCGGCACCACGTCCATCGCGGTGGCGAACGTGCTCAACGGTCCCACCACCGTGGCCAACCCCGATTACGCCGCGGCCCTGGCCAACGCGCACAACGCGGGTATCAAGGTCGTCGGCTATGTGGACACCGGCTACTTCGGTACCACCGGCCAGACCACCCGCCTCGGCTCGACCTCGGCCGACGAGTGGCGCACCCAGATCCAGACCGATGTCAATAATTGGTACAACTTCTACGGCAGCAGCATCGACGGCATCTTCTTCGATCAGGCACAGAACGCCTGCGGCCCTGTCGGTGGCGGCGACGCCTGGGTCGACCTGTATCGCGAGGCCAGCGCGTACGTAAAGAAGTATCATCCGGGTGCGATCACCATCCACAACCCGGGCGCCCCACCGGCCTCCTGCTACGAGGACTCCGCTGACATCCTCGTCACCTTCGAGGGCTCCTACGCCACCTATATGAACCCGCCGGCCGAACTCGCCCCGCCCGCCTGGCAGGCCGCCTACGACCCCAAGCGCATCTGGAACCTGATCTACGACGTACCGGACCAGGCGGCCATGTCCGCCGTCGTCGCCAAGTCCAAGGCGAACAACGCCGGATACATCTATGTCACACCCGATGTGCTGCCTAACCCGTGGGACACCCTGCCTGGCTCGTCCTACCTGTCCGCGGAGGTGGCGGCGGCTGAGGGAAGCGGTGGCGCCACCCCCACGACCCCCGCCACCCCGGTGGCGAGCCTGGTCAAGGCCACCAGCCTGGGATTGAGCTGGACCTCGGCCGCCTACCCCGATGTGGTCGGCTATGACATCTACCAGGGAGCCGCGAAGATCGGCACGGAGGCCAACTTCACCCCGAGGGCGACCACCTTTGACGTGGGCGGTCTGTCACCCTCGACCGCCTACACCTTCTCGGTGCGCGCAAGAGACCGGGCGGGGCATGTCTCGGCCGCGAGTTCGGCGGTCTCGGTGACCACCGCGGCCAAGAGCGCGCACGCGCCCATGGTCCCTGGGACGCCGGTATTCTCCAACCTCGCGTCGACGAGCGTCACGTTGACCTGGGCCGCCTCGACCGACGCCGATCCCGGTGACTTCGTCGACTTCTACGACGTTTTAAAGGACGGCGTCCGTGTCCTGTCGGTGCCGGAATCCGTCACCACCGTCCACCTGGGAGGGCTGCTTTCGGCGCATACCTATTCCTTCACGGTGAAGGCCCGTGACACCACCGACTTTGCTTCGGCCGCGTCGGGTGCAGTGACCGTCACCACGCTCGACCTGCCCGCCATCTCCAGCCCGACAGCGGCTCTTACCTCCACCACCGCCACCTACTCGGCCCAGTTCAATGTGCCCTATGCCTTCCATCACGTCTTCATCGACACCGACAACAACGCCGCCACCGGCTACTCAGTGGCAGGAGTCGGCGCGGAATACATGATTGAAGACGCTGGCCTCTTCCGATATGTCGGCCCCAGCTGGAACTGGTCGAGCGTGTCCGGCGTCAGCCCGCTGGTCTCCACCACGGGCGGCCTCTACCGATGGTCGGTGCCGACCTCGGCGTTCACCGGCGCCGGTGCCACTCACGCGGTGGTGTTCAACGGTACGGGCGACTCTCCGGACGCCTACACCAGCGTGATCACCGTCACACGGAGCTGACCAAGGACCCCGCTTCCGGGTCACCGGAAGCGGGGTTCCGGTAGCCGCTCGTCGCAACTAGCCCATAGCGGCACGTCTCGCTGGCGAGACACTCCGGACCTCGCCCAAGTTGCTGATCTTTGCCCCAGTTGCTAACTACCTGTTCAGTGACGAGGTCTACCGCGGCGTAGAGCGCGATCCTGCTCGCACTCTGCCGCAGGCTGCAGACCTGTCTGAGTGCGCGCTGTCGCTGAACGTGACCTCGAAGTCCCTGGGTCTGCCGGGCCTGAGAATCGGGTGGATCACCTGCCGCCACCGGCCTCTGCTCACCCGGGCTGGAGCAGGCCAAGCACTACACCACCATCTGTAGCTCCGCTCCCAGGAAATCCTGGCACGCATCGAGCTGAAGGCCCAGACCACGATCCTGGGCCGCAACCGGGGCCTGATCGCGCGGAACCTGCCGGTCTTCGACGCGTTTTTCGGCGTCGAAGGGGACGTCCTCCCGGACACGTATGACCTTTGGATGACCGGTGATCACACTCGCATGCCGTGCGGGCCGCCCTCAAAAAGACGCTCCATCCACAGTGAATTGATGTACCGGCCATTCTTGGCGGCGTACTCGTGGAACGTGCCGACCTCCGTGAAGCCAAACTTCCGATGCAACGCGACCGATGCATCGTTAGGCATGGCGATGCCGACGACGACCACATGGATCGGCTCCTCGGCAAGGCTTTCAAATAGGGCCCGATACAGCGACGTCCCCACCCCCAGGGCCCGGCACCCGGCATCGATCGAGATGCTCAGCTCGACCGTCTCCTGGAACGCCTCGTGATTCCGGTAACGCTGACTGGAGGCATAGCCCACCACCTGACTGTCTCGTCGAGCCACGAGCAGCCGGTAAGGGCCAGCGGAGGAGAACTGCTCGAACCAGGCGCGCCGCTCATCCACCCTGATCGGCCGGACGTCGAAAGAAGCGATAGAGGTCGCCGCCACCTCGTTGAGGAGGTCGACAATACCGGGAAGATCACCCTCAACCGCGATGCCAACCTCGACAGGCCCCGAACCATCAAACGTGCGCACATCGTTCATGGAACATATTCTGATCAAACTCGACCTGCTTCGCTACCGGCGAGCGCCCAGGCGATCTGCAGGCTGGTGGTGAACACGCCGCTGATGTGGCCTGCGTAGCGCGGCGTACCTGCCGTGCTGAGGTGTGCGAGGATCAAGCAGCCGGCCCGCTGGGAGTCGCGGTTGCAGCCGTGCCAGTACGCGCCCGGGCGGAACCTGTCAAACCGAATGAGACATCAGGCCACTTGTGTGGTTTGTGGTGAGGTCTCGGTCTGGAGGGTCGTGGGTGGCTTGTTGATCCACACTCTGGAGGGCAGCGGCGGCGGGTAGGGGCGCC
>NZ_JBICRM010000060.1:0-30661 GCF_043197025.1 Nonomuraea marmarensis | reverse complement strand
GGCGGGTCCGGGACGGACGGCTGCGCCCGATCGTCGGGGCCGTGCGGACGCTCGCCGAGGCGCCCTCCGCGTTCGCGCCCGCCCAGCGCACCCCCGGCAAGACGATCATCCGGGTCAAGGAAGGCGAATAGCCGGCCCTGCGGCACGGCAGCCGGCCAAGCAGCTCGTCGCGGTGCGGTCCTCGGGCGGCTCGACCGGCTGCACCTGAGCAGACCATCACCAAGGCTTGGATTCGCCCGTGGTTAGGCTGCGAAATGCCTGGACAGCGTACTCAAGCAACAACTCCACTCCGCCTGAGACCCCACCCGAGGTGAGCCACTGCGGCTGTGTCCGGTGGTGCGGCGAGTCGAAGCAGCGAACCCTTCGAGCGGAAGCCGGGACGCCTGGCGATCCCCGTGCACCTCAAAGGTCCGAGATGGAAAGGAGAGCCGTCATGATCCGAGTACGGCTTGCCTGCGGCTTTCTGGCTGCCGGCATGGTGGCCGCGACCGCCGCATGGGCTCCCGCAGTAGAGCGTGCGACCGGCGAGGTGCCAGTTGCTGCCACGGTTTCGCAGCCACCGTCCGAGACGCTATCGCCTCTGTTGGAACAGGCGCTTCCTAATGTCAGGGGCAAGACGTTCACCTCGGCGATCGTAGACTTCCCGCCCGCTGCACGCGCGGTGCCACATCGGCACGGCAAGGCTTTCGTTTACGCCTACGTGCTCGAGGGCACTGTGCGCAGCCGGCTCGATGGCGAGCCGGCGCATACTTACCGCCAAGGCGAGAACTGGGTCGAGCAGCCGGGCGCCCACCATGTGCTCACGGAGAACACCAGCCGGACACAACCAGCGAAGCTGCTGGTCATCTTCATCTCCAACACAGGAGACAAGCTCAAGGTCGACGATCCGCCAAGGTAGGGCATCGGTCGAGCACGGCCGGGCGCAACGGCGCGGGTTTGATCACCGCGACGCCCCGCATCGGGTCTCACCGCTGGCATGCGGCCAGGGTCGGCGCCGAGTCCGGACGACCACATGAAAAGCTGGGCCCATGTTTCCGGAGACTCCCGCCGCCGCGGCGGCGCTGTCCGTGGGAACCCGTTTCTGCTCGCCCGCGCTGCTCAACCACTCCGTCCGCTCCTACCTCTGGGGAGTGATGTACGGCACTGCGCACGGGATCGCCTTCGACGACGAGTTGTACTACGTCTCGGCGCTGCTCCACGACATCGGGCTGACGGAGCCGTTCGACAGCCACAGGCTGCCGTTCGAGGCCGCGGGAGGGCATCTGGCCTGGGTCTTCGGCGTGGCGGCCGGCTGGCCGGCGGCGCGGGCCGCCAGGGCCGAGGAGATCATCGTGCTGCACATGCGCGGCGACGTGTCCCCGGCCGCCGACCCCGAGTCCCACCTGCTGCAGGTCGCCACAAGCTGGGAGGTGGTCGAACGGCGGCCGGAGGAGTTCCCGCCCGACGCGAGGGCGGAGATGCTCGCCCGCTATCCCCGGCTGGGATTCGACGCGGAGTTCGTGGCGTGCTTCGAGGACCAGGCGAGGCGCAAGCCCGGCAGCGCCGCCGCCGCATCGGTCAGCAACGACGTCGCCGGGCTGATGGCCGTCAACCCCCTCCAGGTCCACATATCCGCCTGACCCCGGTGGGCCGCGAAGTCCGTCGCCGGCCCTGCTTGGGTGCGGTGGACTCGACGGCAGGCCGCCCCGGCTCAGCGGGGCTTAGCGGCTGGGCGTTCCGATGTGCTCATCGGCAGGCCGATCGTCCTCGGTTCCCTGGGCGGATGCCCTGCGTCCACTCCGGTCGGTTACGGGCCGTGTCGGTGTCTTCGATGCGAAGCACGAACGTGCCTCCGGATTGTCGGGCCACCGCCCAGTTGTACAGAGCCGACCGCGCCCCACCCACATGGAACATCCCAGTAGGAGAAGGCGCGAAACGCACGCGAACCGGAGACACAGACACGCTGCAACCCTACCGACTGGGCCGCGAAAGGTCCGGTGAATTTCCGCTGCTGAGAGCCCTAACCGTACCGATCACGAGCGAGGACGAGCGTGTGCGCTGACCGCGCAGCATCGACCTGCAGCTCCTGCTGGACGGGGTCGCCGTGCTGATCGGCCGGCAACGCCTATCGTAGGAACGCGCTTCGCGCGGCCCCCATGCGCTCCGCGCATCCCCTCATCATCCCGCGTGGCCGGCACGCCCTTGGGCGTCGCCGGACTCGACCGCCGTAGGGAAGGGCGCCACGGTCATGTGCGGGAGGTTTTCATCCGATCAGGTGGTGGCGGTGACCGGCTCACCGCGCCGTTCGGCGAATACGCGCTCGGCGTATTCGCGGCCCTTCTGCGTGTCGCCGAGAGCCAGGCCGGCGATGTCGGCCAAGGTCACGATGCTACCCGCGCCGCCCCAGGTGCCGTCGGGCACCTCGGGCGTGAACACCCAGACGCGCATCGGGTCACGCGGATGGGCACCCTGCTCGGCGTCGAGCACGGCCTCGGTGATGTCGGCGACGATCGCCTGGCGACGCTCGGCGTTGAACTGCCCCTCGGGGACGGAGGCGATGAACCGGTAGCGCGGCGCCGCCGAGGGCCGCCCTCCGACGTAGACGGATTCGGGGCGGTGCACGAACACCCAGGCGATGGAGCGGACGATCTCGTTGGCGGGGTCGGCGCCCTCGTGGCGGATGAGCAGATCGGTGAGTCGGGCGATCAGGCCGTGTTCGGCATCGGGGGTCAGGGCACCGGCCGGGATATAGGCATCGAGCTGGGGCATCGGTCGACCTCCGCAGAGCTGAGTTGAATAACGAGACTCAGCTTCCATGTCTGAGTAGTGCTTGTCAACCCAGCTATCTTGGGGGCATGGACTCCGTCGAGACCCGGCTCCGCTACAGCGCCGACAACTGTTCCATCAAAGGCACGCTCGAGATCGTGGGCGAACGGTGGTCCTTGCTCGTGTTGCGTGAGGCGTTCTTCGGGCTCCGCCGGTTCGGCGACTTCCATCAGGCCCTCGGATGCGCCCGAAATCTGCTCAGCGAGCGGTTGGCCAAGCTCGTGGACCATGGGGTGCTCGAACGCGTCGCCTATCAGGAACCCGGGCAACGCGGCCGCTACGAGTATCAACTGACCGAAAAGGGTCTCGAGTTGCTGCCCGCGCTCATCGCTCTCATGCAGTGGGGCGATCGCTGGACGACCGGTCCGGACGGTCCACCCGTCCAGGTCCGGCACCGCGACTGCGGCGGCGCGGTCAGCGCGATTCTGGCCTGCGAGCACGACCATCACGCCCTGACCCCGCACGCCACCCGCGCGACACCCGGCCCCGGCGCCCAGACCGTCGCACCCACTCCAGCATCAGTTTGTGATCTGTGAGGTTTTCGAACACGAGCTCCCGGGTTCGTGGCTCGCCGACCACGTGGAGGTCGCGGTTCGCGCAGGTCGGCGCGAGACGGCGGACAGAGCGTTCACCCGCTACGTGACATGGGCCAACGCGGTGCTGCGCCGTATGGCCGTCCTCGGTTGGTGGGCCTGTGTGTTCGCGCAGGCCATGCCCCCGCTGCGACCCACCGTCCGCCTGGAGCGGACGCATGGGCAAGCGCTCCCATCGTGAGGCGATCCCTTGCGGTCGGCCACCGGGCCTCCATGCCGGGCTGTAATCCCCGGATGCCGTCACTGGATGGGGACGTGGAGGTCGCGGAACGGGCCGATCTTGACCTTGAGGGTGTCGGCGGTGTCGGGCAGGGCGAAGAGGTTCCAGAACTCGCGGGTCTGGCCCGGTGCGAACTTCTCGGTGCTGATGCGGACGCCGGAGACGTCTGTGCATGCGCAGTAGAAGTCCACGCCGTCGTCGGTGGGGACCTCTAGGCGGCCGGGCAGGTACTGGCGGCGGGCGGCGACGTCGGTCACGCGGACGTTGCTTGCGGCCTGGTACTTGTACGCCTCCCAGTCCTGAGCGTGGTGAAGGTCATTGAACCAGGTCTCGGCCGATCCCTCATTGGTGATCTTGTAGGTGAGCAGGCCGAGGCCGCCGGGTAGTCGGCGCAGGCCCGCGACCTCCATGGCGATGGGCTGGCCGTCCGCCTTGGTGGTGCCGGTCAGGCCGGTCGCGCCGGGAGAGGCCGTGGCCACCGGTTCCTGGGTAGCGGGCTGAGGTTTGGGGAAGGTCACCGTGACGCGGCGGTTGCGGCGCTTGCCCTCATCGCTGTCGTTGTTGTACAGCGGGCGGCGCGAGCCGTACCCCTTGGCCTGGAAGCGGACCCCGTCCCTGGACAGCAGCGCCGACAGGGCGCGCTGTACCGCCTGGGCGCGGCGCAGCGACAGGGGGTCGTTGATGGCGTCGTTGCCGGAGGAGTCGGCGTGGCCCGCCACCGTCACCACTGTGGCGGGGGAGGCGTCGATGAGCTTGACCGTGCGGGCCATGATCGACTTGGCTTTGGGAGTGAGGGCGGCCTTGTCCACCGCGAACAGCACGTCGGAGGAGAGGTTGACCTGCAGGTCCTTGCCATCGTCTGCGGTCTCCTCCGACTTGTCCAGGGACTCGGAGGGGAGGATGAGACGGCGGGTGACCTGGGTGACGGGGTCGGCATCGGGGTCGGGAAAGTCACCGGTCGGAGCTTCGTCGCTGATGGGCACGTTGAGCATCGGCGGGCCCACGGGGGTGATGACGGTGGTCGTCGCAGGATTGCCCGACGGTGCGGGCAGCACCGCGTAGACAGTGATCGACTGGCCAGGGTCGATGAAGCGGCCGAGGCCGTCGCGGTCCCGGTCGCTGCACAGGCAGGGGGAGCCGGCGGGTTTGTACGGCAGGAGCCAGGTGCGGGCCTGCGCGTCGAGGACACCGATGCCGGAGGCCCACCTGATCTCGCCGAGGGGGCGGGTGCGGTCGCCCATCTCGCCGGCCCAGGACAGGTGCTTCTCGGTGCCGGTGTTGGACAGGCGGATCTGGGCGATGAGGTGCTTGCCCTTGACGCGGTTGAGGCCGACGACCTCGACCTTGAGGTTTTCGGTCATGGTACTGCGGGTTTCGGCCAGAGCCGGTCGGGTGTCTTGATCCGATGCCGTGGCAGTGGCGGGCGGAGCACTGGTGGCCGGGGCACTCGACGCCGGCGCGGTGGTGGCGGGCGGGGGCGCTGCTTCCTTCATTGGCAGCACCCCGCACCCGGCCGCTGCGAACGTGAGTACAGCGCTCAGGGCCAGGATCCGGCTAGGCATGGGGGAGATTGTGTGATGTTCGAAATGACATAGCTTGGTCATGGTCCTCGACTGCGGTTGATGGGGTCGGTCGCGAGCCGACCGGGACTGGCGCAGCACCTTGCTCGCCTCCTCTACCTCGTGTACCTCGTGCCGCTCGGCGGCAGGCAGCCGCGTCAGCGACTCTGAACGGGTGTCGAAGCGGCTGACGCCGACCCGACACCCGTTCGACGTCCGCGCGGCGCGAGTCCTCACCGAGCCGCGGTACCGTCCCGGCCCAAGGACCCGACGGGCCCACGAGTCGGCAGCGTGCCGGGCGAGTGCCCGTCGCCGGCGGGTGCCACCTCCCTGCGGCGGGCCGTTGAGATGGCCAGAGCCGCCAGCAGCGCGGTCACGACAACCGCCATCGCGAACGCGGTCCACGTAGCTGCGTCGGGGTGGACCAGCGACTGACCGCGCATCGCCTGCCACGCCGTGATGGCGAACATCGCGGTGTAGCCCAGGATGACGACCCCGGTCAGCTGGGCACGCACACGTTCACCGCGCAGCCAGCTGATCCGGGCCGCGAGGGCGGTGAGAACCAGTACCGCGAGCACGAACACCTGGACGGAGTGCAAGCCGATGAAGTGCGGAACGCGCAGGTCGCCACCCACGGTGCTCCAGTTCGTGATCGGCATGCCGTAACCGTCCGGTGCCCCCACCCCGTGCTGCCCCATCAGCGAGACCGGGTTCCCGTAGGCATCCTCGACCTTCCGGGGTCCAGTCGCGGCCCACCCGCGGATGAAGGACGCCAGCGCCATGCCGAAGACGGACAGCCCGATCCCGGCACGCAGCGCCCAGGTGAGTGCCGTGTCGCCGACCCGCTGGAACAGCAGCATGACAGCGATGAGTAGGCTCGCCCCGAACAACCCGATCACGCCTGAGGAGAAGACCACCTGCCCGATCTGGTTGAACGCATCGGTGTTGATGTTGAAATGGCTGTAGGTGCCGCGGGCGGCCTGCACCGCGATGAAACCGACGTCGACCAGCCCGGTGACGGCGAAGGCCGTTCCGAGGATCCACATCGTGCGCCTTGCCCGGCGAAGCTTCGGCAACAGCCATGCGAGCGTCGCGCCGTATATGACGAACGACACCCCGAACTTCAACGGCTTCGCCCAAATCGACTGCTGCATGAGCTCACGACCGTCTGCGAAGAGACCGAAGCTCGCGACGACGACGAGCGCGGACATCGCCGCCACCATAATCATCAACGGTTGGTGCCACGACCGCACTTCGCCAAACGAGATGGACAACTGGTCCCCCGGCCGTCTCATACGACCTCCGATCCTGCGTCGTCCGTGCTGGTGGAGGCTGTGCCGGGCATCATGTGAGCGCGCCACCCTTGAACCGGTGGAAAGAACCCCCGCGCGAGCGGGCGGAACACCAAGTCGGCGGCGCGCGCCGCGTTGCGGGGAAGGAGCCAGTGCGCCAGCAAGTTCGGGTCCGACTCGGGCGCGTCCGGTTGCTCCTCATGCGGGGTCTGGCCGGCGGCCGGCGTCAGCCATACCGAGGCACCCTCGCGACGGCCGGCCAGGTAGGCCTTGCCGGTGGGATGGGCGAGCAGGGGGCGGTAGAAGTGCGATTGGAAGCGACCTCGTTCGGCCGCCTTGGGAAAGAGCCGGTAGCCGACGGCATCGTTCATGAACGCCTCGGTGAGGACGTCCAGCACCGTCTGCTGGTCGGCGTCATCCGCCCGCCAAACGGGTGCGTACGGTGTATCTAATGTCATGCGTACATCGTAGCTAGATCATCGAATATATCGGGATGATTTCGCTTATCGGGCCGACAAAGTGAACTAGTACTATAGAAAGTGAACTAGTACACCATAAATGAATCGGGAGCTCCCATGCAGTCGTCAACTCGCCGGCCGGATCCGCCTTACCGGCGGATCGTCGCGGAGCTTCGTGCCCGGATTCTGACCGGCGACCTGCGGCCAGGCGATCGGATGCCTTCCATCCGGCAGATCGCCCAGCGATGGGGCGTCGCGGTCGCGACCGCGACCAAAGCGATGGCGGCTCTGCGCGACGAGGGGCTGGTCGAGGCGAAGGTCGGTGCCGGTACGGTGGTCAGCGCCCGTGCGGGCCAGAAGCAGCCGGTCGGCCCGGCCACGTCACCGAGACCGCGGCAGGCCGGCGTCCCCAGGCAGGCACTGAACCGCGAGCACGTTCTCCGCGCCGCCATCGCGATCGCCGACGCCGAGGGACTCGACGCCGTGTCCATGCGGCGGCTCGCGGCCGAACTCGGCGTCGGTCCGATGTCGCTGTACCGGCACGTGGCGAACAGAGACGAACTGGTGACGCAGATGGTCGACGAAGTCTTCGGCGAACCGGAGCTTCCCGTCCCGGGGCCGGAGGGGTGGCGAGCCAAGCTCGAACTGATCTCCCGCCGGCAATGGGAGCTGTGCCGGCGACACCTCTGGCTGCCCAGGGCCGTCTCGTTGACTCGCCCGTTGCTCGTGCCCAACATGATGGCCCACACCGAGTGGACCCTGCGCGCACTCGACGGGCTTGGGCTGCCCATGACGACACGAATTCGAGAGGCACTCACGCTGCACGCACTGGTCGTCACCGCTGCCCTGTCCATGGCGGATGAGGTCGAAGCGGAGCAGGAGACCGGTGTGACGCTCGACCGGTGGCGGCTGGCACAACGGAAGCGGGCCGACGAACTCCTCGACACCAGACGATTTCCACTGCTGGCCACGATTCCAGAGGAAACGGTGTCGGACCTGGACGGACTGTTCGAGTACAGTCTGGCCCGCCATCTCGACGGATTCGCCGTCATGGTGGAGGGTCGATCCCGAACGCGGTCATGAGGCGCGCCGATACCCCACCTACAACGGGGCCTACCTCGCCGCAGCCGAACAACTCGCTCTCATCCACGGTGCCGGCGGGAGCTCCTTCGATTGGCACCTGCTCGAAGCCGAGCTCCGTGGCCGTGGGCATGGCACGGTCGCGGTGGACATGCCGATGTCCGACCCGCGGGCGGGGCTCTGGGACTACTCCGACGCCGTCGTCCATGCGACCGGCGAACGCCGGCGCCACATGGCAAGGGAGATCGCGGGGTTGGCGTGGGCTCCTGAGATTTTGCCGGGCTTGCTGAGAATCAGCCCTGCGAGGAGCAGTCCCGCACAGGCACCGATGACCAGCAGGCGCAGGCGGACTTGCGGAACCGCATCGGAGATGGGAGAAGGTCCCATGACCCAGCGCGTGATCGTCGCTACGCCGAAGAGCAGCGCGAATGTCAAGAGGAGCGCCAGCGCACTGTGCGTCGCGATCGTCGCCGGATCGACTGGCTTGGCAGCCCGGTCACGGGGCCCCGCCTGCTTCGACGACTCAGGTGTCGCAGCCATGGTCACGACCTCGTCGTCATGGTCCTGCTCTTTGGCGGTCGCCCAGTTGTGCTGGAAGGTAGTGGGCGACCTGGAAGGGTTTCGTGGGATCTACCAGGGAGCGAGCCCGTTCCTCGAGCGCGCGGTCCGAGCCGGTGAGCCGTGCGGAGTGTTGCCGCAAGTGCTCCTCCCACGAGGCCACGACAAAGGTCTCCAGGTAGACATCGGGGTCCGCCCCGTTCTGATAGAGGTCCCAATGAAGCGCGCCCGTGCGCAGCCGCGAGAGACCGAAGTCCTTCATCGCCTCGACGAAGTCGTCGGCGCGGTCGGCTGGTACGTGGTATTCGATGACGACGAGCACCGGCCCGTCAGTCTTCGAGGGCTCGAGCAGCATGGTGGGCGCCGGCCAGTGGACCGAGGCGGATCGGTCGAGGGGGGTGTCGGGTATGGCGAGGTACCGCCACGCGTAGATCGAGCCGATCGCCATGAGCGCTGCCGCCACCAGCAAGGTGCCCATGAGGCCGGCTCTTTCGGCGAGTGCGCCCCAGACGGCGGCGCCGATCGCCATGCTTCCCGAGAAGAGCGTCAGGTAGACGGCCAGAGCTCGTGCACGGACCCATCCGGATGTCGTGACCTGCATCTGGGCATTGAGGGTGGACAAGACAGAGACCCAGGACATCCCCGCGAGGATGAGTACCGCGCCGGCGATCCACGGGTTGCGGGTGAGGGCCAGCGTTGGTTCTATCGCGGTGCAGCTCGCGCGCGAGGCAGGGGCCCGAGTGATCGGCACTGGCAGGGCCGGCGACAGGGACACAGCCCTCGGTCTCGGTGTTGATGCCTTCCTGGACCCGCAGGCCGATCCCCTTGAAGAGGCCGGTCAGGTCGACGTGGTGTTCGACGTGATCGGCGGCGACATCCTGGACCGCTCGGCCGCGCTGGTGCGCGCCGGCGGCACGCTCGTCACCATCGCCTCGCCACCCAGGGTCCGGCCCCGAGACGGGCAGGCGATCTTCTTCGTCGTCGAGCCCGATCGCGCCCGGCTCGCGGACCTGGCCCGGCGGGTCCGGGACGGACGGCTGCGCCCGATCGTCGGGGCCGTGCGGACGCTCGCCGAGGCGCCCTCCGCGTTCGCGCCCGCCCAGCGCACCCCCGGCAAGACGATCATCCGGGTCAAGGAAGGCGAGTAGCCGGCTACGTGCGCGGACGGCGCGGCAAAGGTGCGACGGCTGCCGTCCACTCCCGTGCGGGAAACCGCGCACAAACTCGTCGACGGGGGTGACCTCCCAGGGCTGCGTCGAGCGCGGGCCGGAAGGCCACCGATTCCTGTGGAACCTACAGGCCGGCTCAGTCGCCGGTGACGGTGTAGCGGCTCATGATCGCCACGCGGTTGGAGGCGTTCATGACTGTCGACAGCCAGGCGACCGCCGAGACCTGATCCTCGAAGAGCACCGCGGCGGCCGCCGCGTAGTCCACATCGCTCACATGACCATCCGACACCCGCGCGGTCGCCTCAGTTAGGCGCAGGGCCGCGCGCTCGGTCCGATGGTTATCTGGGGTTGTCAAGCGAACTAGCTGGTCAGCTGCTTTGAAGGTCGTTAAGACATGTTAGGCAAGTAGGCTGACCGCAGTCGCCTGCGACGGTGAAGGAGCCACTGATGACCGCCGACCCAACGATGACCCGGATCGGCCAGGGGGTGGAGTTGCATCACCACCGAGGTCAGCGTGAAGCAGCTCGCGACTTGTTCGCGCAGATCTGGGACGACATCGGCGGCGAGCAAGGCGACCCGCTGCATGTTTGCGTTCTTGCCCACTCGATGGCCGATGTGCAAGACGACGTGCACCAGGAGTTGGTGTGGGATCTGCGAGCGCTTGCCGCCGTCGGCCTGGTCACTGATGAGCGGGTGGCGCAGGCTGGGGTGACGCTTTCGGTGGCCGGCTTGTATCCGTCGTTGCACCTGAACTTGAGTGAGTGCTATCGCAAGCTGGGCGATCTCGGTCGCGCCCGTGAGCACCTGCAGCAGGCGCGGGCCGAGATCGGCGCACTTGGCGACGACGAGTATGGGCAGCTCATCAAGGGTGGCCTGGAGCGGCTGGCTGAACAGTTGAGTGAGACCATCTGACTGCGAGCCCAGGCAAGTAGGCTGCCCGCGACCGTCGCGTCAGTGGGGCCTCGAGAGGTCCATGAGCCGCGTGAAAAGACCCCGCCGGACGTGCCGGGGCGGGGTCTTGGTGTGCAGTGATGCCCTCAGGTCAGAAGATCCAGGGTTTCGGGCGTTTCCCAGGCTGTCAGCTGCCGGTCAGGGTCGGTTTCCTGGTGCGCGCATTGGTTGATCAGCTCGGCGAGGGCTTGCCCGGTCCTACTCGCGGGCGCGGACAGGGCTGCCCGCTCTCGGGGTGCCCACTGCGTCGCGGACCTGGGCCGTTAAGGATTTGTGGCCTGCGGTTGATGCCCCGTAGGGTGCCGGTCATGGCTTGTCGCATTTCCGAACTGATAATCCCTTGTCAGGACCCGCAACGGCTGGCGGCGTTCTGGTGCGAGGTGCTGGGCTTCATTGTGCTCGACACCGAGGACGAAGGCGCGGTGGAGATCGGACCGCAGGAAGGGTTCGGCGGATTGCAGCCGACTCTGATCTTCAGCCCCACTACCGAGCCCAAGGCGGGCAAGCTGCGGCTGCACTTCGACGTCAACGCCACCGACCGCGATCAGGACGCCGAACTCGAACGCCTCCTGAAGCTCGGGGCGCGCCCGGCCGACGTCGGCCAGAGCGGCGAGGAGCCCTGGCACGTCCTGGTCGACCCCGAAGACAACGAATTCTGCCTTCTGCGAGCCCGCCTGAGCTGAGCATCGGCCGGCATCGGCAATGACCCCAACGTGAGGACTTCGCGCGCATGACGCCGCCTGCTCTTTAGACCTGACTTCCCTGCGCATTGGTCGCCGACGACGCCGTCGGCGCTGTTTCCCGTGCTCTTCGTCAGGTCTTCAGAGAGATCATGTCTTCACATCCTCATATTGTGCTGCCCTGGGCGGTGCGGCGCACCCGCCTGCCCCTGCTCGCCCTCCGGTGCGTGGCCTGCCCTTCCGGCCGCGCCACCATCGGCAACGGCAGGTTCCGCGTCAACGCCAACGGCAAACTTCTCGACGTCTGGCTCCTGGTCAACTGCGTTTCCTGTGGCCGGACCAGCAAGCTCACCGTCCACGATCGCGTCCCGGTCCGCTCACTGCCCGCTGATCTTCTGGCCGGTTACTCGGCCAACTCGCCTTCCCTCGTCGTGGATACCCTTCTCGACCCGTTGATCGCCCGGCGCAACCGGTTCGTGCTCGATTGGGACGGGTGCTGGGAACTCCACGCACCTCCCGTTCCCGAGGATCCGTGGCCCCTTCAGATCACGGTCACCTTCGACGATCCCGTGCCAGTCCGTCCCGAACGGCTCATCGCTCATGCATTAGGCATCAGCCGTAATGAGATCGCTCACAGAGTCAAGATCGATATCCCGCTGAACCGCAGGACGAAACTGGATTTCTCATTCGTCCTGGTGTGGTCGGTTCAGTAGATCCAGGTGTCGGTGCGATGCTTTCCGCCAAGGCAGAAAACGGCTGTGCCGTGTTCTGCCTTGGCCAGGCCGACACAATGTCCAGGCCATTGCCGAGGCCACCGGCCTGGACCGTGCCCGCACCGTCTACCCCGCCCTGCGTGAGGCCGGTATTGATCCCGCCGCAGATCGGGGCTGGTCATAACGGTGTCCCACCCTGGCTGGGTCCACCATGCCCAAGGCCGTCCTGGTTAGCAGTGCTGTCATTCGCGCCCGGCTGAATGATCAGCCGGGCTCTGTGCGTTCGCCGACGCCGTCAGCCGCTCGCGGTCATGGCGGGCGCGAACCGGGGCAGCCGGTGAACGTGCACACGGTCACTGGGAAGCGCTCGTAACGCTCCAGAATGCCTGCATAGCTCTTGACCTGGGACGACGCTCCCCGTACCGATACGACACCATCGACCTTGTGCTCGTACGACTGCTCTACCTGATCGCCACACGGATCTTCGCGTGGCTCGTCCTGCTGTCTCGTTCCTCCGCGGCCAAAGACGCAGAAATATTGATCTTGCGGCACGAGGTAGCGGTGCTGCGCCGCCAAGGCACCGCGCCAAGGCCCACCTGGCCGGACCGCGCCCTACTCGCCGCCCTCGCCCGACTACTCCCCCGTGTACTGCGCAGCCACCGGATCGTCTCCCCACGCACCCTCCTTGTCTGGCACCGGCGAGCTCATCAAGAAGAAGTGGACACAGCCGCCGTCCGCGGGACGCCCTCCAGTTCCGGAGGAACTGCGCGAACTGATCACGCTGCTCGGCACCGAGAACCCGCGCTGGGGCTTCCGAAGACTGCACGGCGAACTGCGCCGCCTCGGACACAAGGTCAGCCCGTCCACCGTCCGCCGCGTCATGCGCGCCGCCGGCCTGGATCCCGCTCCGCGACATCATCCGACGCGGGGCGAGTGGACCAGCTTCCTCAAAGCCCAAGCCGACGGCCTACTCGCCACCGACCTGTTCCACGTCGACACGATCGGACTGCAACGGCTCTACGCCCTGTTCGTGATGGAGGTACGCACCCGCACGGTCCACATCCTCGGCGTCACCGCCCACCCCACCGCAGCCTGGACCACCCAGCAGGCCCGACAGCTACTCTGGCACCTCGGAGAGCACGCCGCCCACTTCACCCACCTCATCCGCGACCGGGACGCCAAGTTCACCGCCGCCTTCGACGCCGTCTTCGCCAGCGAAGGCATCACCGTGGCCAAGATCCCCCCGCGTAGCCCCAACTGCAACCCGCACGCCGAGCGCTTCATACGTTCGGTACGCGAGGAGTGCACCAACCGGATCCTGCTGTTCAACCGCGGTCACACCGAGAGGATCCTCCACAGCTACGCCCGCCACTTCAACGAGCACCGCCCCCACCAAGGCCGCCAACAGCTTGCACCGCTGGACGACCTCGAGGTCCTACTGCTGCCAGCAGCCGGGATCAAACGCCGGAAAGCCGTCGCAGGCCTCATCAATGAGTACCGCCGGGCTAGCTGACCAAGCGGCAAAACCCCCAGCTCACAGCCGGTGAAGCCGTTAAGAAGCGGTACGCGCGGCGCTGCTGGCCCCGCTCGGCCTGCACCCCGGACAGGAGGCGCTCCTGCTCGAACTCGCCCGGACCGGCCCGAGAATCCAGGCGCAGCTCAGCGAGGCGCTCGGCTGCGAGCCGCCCAGCGTCACGCTCATGACCCGCAAGCTCGAAGCCACCGGCCACATCCGCCGCAAACCCGCCCCCTCCGACAAGCGCGCCAGCATCGTCGAACTCACCGACAGCGGCAAAGCTCTAGCCGACCAGGTCAAGCAGCTATGGTGCGCCCTCGCGGAGGAGACCGTGACCGGCCTGCCCGCCCAGATCGTGGCAGAACTACCCGGCATCCTCAACACCTTGACCGGCAACGTGGATACCAGGCGCCCCCGCCACCCACACGGCCGCCGGCACGGTCAGGGCATGGCGTTGACCGGTGATTACGAACCGAGCGCGTCGGGGTGGGTCCGCGAGCACGTCGAGCAGATCGTGCGCACCGGCACGACCGACGGCGTCACGATCAGTGGCCTGCCCCACCGTGCTGATGACCTACCGGGGCGCCAAGACCGGCAAGGTTCGCAAGACGCCGCTGATGCGTGTCGAGCACGAGGGGCGCTACGCGGCTGTCGCGTCCAAGGGTGGCGAGCCGACCAGCCTGGTCGCCGAGCCGGTCATCGAGCTTCAGGACGGCGCGGTGACCCGGGAGTACCGGGCGCGCGAGGTGTCCGGGGACGAGAAGGCCCTCTGGTGGCGCCGGGCGGTGGACGCGTACCCGGACTATGCCGACTACCAGCGCAAGACCGACCGCCAGATCCCGGTCTTCGTGCTCGAACCGGTCAGCGGGGGCACACCGGCCGGTGACGGCACCGAGGGCTAGTGTTGTGAGTCGTTAATGGACCCGTGCCGTCCCACCAGAACGAAATACCTGGTCAACGTACACGCGGGCCAGATGCGGGAACAAGACGGCAACCAGCTCCTTGATCGACAATGCTCGTGATCAAGAAGCGGGCCGCCGCTCGAACCCCCGGAAGGGGAACCCCCTACAGGTGCCGCCCCCACCAATCGAGGATGGCCTCGAAGCGGGCCACCCGATGGCTGGGACGCCCCGAGCGGGACAACTCATGCCCCTCCCCCGGGAACAGCAGCAGCTCCGTCTCCACCCCCCGCAACTGAAGCTTGACGAACAACCGCTGCGCCTGCTCCACCGGGCACCGCCAGTCGTGCTCCGAGTGGATGATCATAAACGGCTTGTCGATCTTGTCAGCGTGCGTGAGAGGGCTCTGCTCCACCCAGCGCGCCGGGTCGTCGCCGTACAGGTCACGCGCGAACGACCACCCGATGTCACTACTCCCGTGGAAACTGTCGATCGCGTTGACCGCGCGCTCGCTGATCGCCGCCTTGAACCGGTCGCCGTGGTGAGCAGCCATCCACGTGGTCATGAAGCCGCCGTGCGAGCCGCCGAGCACTCCGGCGCGGGAGGCGTCCAGACCGCCGGCGGCCAGGGCGGCGCCGAACAACGCCAGCAGGTCGAGGGCCGACAGGCGGCCGACGTCGCCGATGATGTGCCGGCCGTGCGCCTGACCGTAGCCGGAGGAGCCGCGCGGGTTGCCCATGACGACCGCGTAACCGGCCGAGGCGTAGATCTGGGCCTCGTCGAAGACGTGCCAGCCGTACTGCGCGAAGGGGCCGCCGTGGATCATGAGGAGCACGGGGTGCGGCCCCTCGCCGGCGGGGCGGACGATCCAGCCGTGCACGGGGTAGCCATCCGGGGCCGTGCCGGTGACCTCCTCGATGGGGAGGACGTCGAGGCCGGAGCCGAAGGAGGTGAGGGTGATCTCCTTGCCGCCGCGGAGGGCGACCAGCTCGCCGGGGGTGCGGGCGTCGGCGACGGCCACGACGGTGACGCCGGCGGCGTGGGCGACGGCGTCGACCTCGCGAGGGCCGTTGATCAGGACGGTGGGTTCCGTGCCCGCGTACGGCACGCGCAGCAGGTCCTTGGCGCCCCGGTTCTCCACAGTGACGAGCACGCCGTCGGCGGTGGGAACGTACGGGGCGACGGGGAGGTGGAAGCGTTCCTCGTCGGTGAGGCGGCGGGCCGCGCCGCCGGCGAGCGGCACCAGCCAGAGCCCGAAGTTCTTGGCGACCAGGTGGCGGCCGTCGGGGCCGGCGCCGGCGCCGAGGAAGCACAGGGCGTCGCCGTCCGGGGTGAAGCGCGGCGCGGCCACCGCCAGGTCGGTGGCGGTCACGCGGCGCAGGTCCGAGCCGTCGGGGGCGCTCACCCACACGTCGTCGGTGAGCGTGCTGTCGCGCTCGTCGTGGCGGGCGGCCACGAACGCCAGCAGCGCGCCGTCCGGGCTCCAGGCGACCCCGCTGTGGTCGAAGTCGCCCTCGGTGACCTGGGTGGCCGAGGGCTCCTCGGCGAAGGGGTCGACGACGAAGACGTGAGCGCGCCGGTCGAGGAAGAAGCCCAGGTTGTCCAGCCGGTACTTGAAGCCGGTGATGCGGCGCGGCCGTTCCTTCTCCGGCTTGGTCTCGCCGTACCGGCCCTCCTCGGGCACGCGCGCGACGAAGGCCAGCCGCCGCGAGTCGGGGCTCCACACCGGCTCGCTGACGCCGAGCGGCCGGTCGGTCACCTTCCGCGGCTCGCCACCGCCGGTGGGCATCACGTAGAGCTGCGGCTTGGCGCCGTCGCCGCCGCGGACGAAGGCCAGCCAGGCGCCGTCGGGAGAGTATGCGGGCTCTTCGTCGCGCGGACCTCTCGTCAGCCGGCGCGGCTCGGCGGAGCCGTCCGTCGGGACCAGCCAGAGGCCGCCGCGGTACTCGTCGGCCTCGAGGTCGGGCCGGGTCACGGCGACGATCGCATGCTTCCCGTCGGGCGAGATCGTCGGCGCGCCGAGAGCATGCAAAAGGGATATATCCGCAGGTTTCATGCACAAGACCCTAGCCGCGGTGCCTCAGTGGCAACAGCAGCGCGGAGATCACGGATTCCTGGGGTGCCGCTCTTGCTGGACCGCTACTCCAAGGCCCCGCCCGCGACCAAGGCGCTGATCCACGCCGCGATGGACGCCCGTCGGCTGGCGCCGCCCTCGGCTACCTGACCGACACTCAGTGGGAGCAGACCGACGACACCACCACGGCGGACGTCCCAGAGTCTTCGACGACTGAAGATCCGCCGCCGCACCGGCGGCAGAAAGGCGGGGTCAACTCGACACTCACGGCCTGGACGCCGAGCTTCTGGTGCTGCGTCACGAGAACGCGGTGCTGCGCCGTCACATCACCCGTCCCCGCTACGAGGCCGCCGATCGGTTATGGTTCTCGGCCCTGCTTGCTGACGACCTTGATGCGCGACGCATCCGGCGCAAACCGATCCTCGGCGGCCTCATCAACGAGTACACGCGCCGCTTGAGTCAGCAGAGAAGCCCAGGCAGAGCACGATCCTATTTTCGAGCGGGACAGGATCTGGAGAGTCCAGGCGCCGTCCGCGGTGACGCTCAACGAGCGGATCTTGTGGGGTGCCGTTGACGTTGAACGCGGCCGTCTCCTTGTAGTCGCCGATCTCGTTGGCCAGAAGATCCGTCTGCTTGCCGCTGGTGGTGAGCGTCCAAACGGCGAAGTTGCTTTCGCCACGGTGGGTCAGCTTCACGATGCTCGGCTTCGACGCCGTCGGGATGCGAACCACGTCGTCGCCCTCCCCGCGGTACGTGGCTGCGGACGTGAGGGCGTGGGCGGTGGCGGCTGGCGTCGAGATGAGGAACGCTCCAGCGAGTGCGGCCAATGCGACGAGAGCGCGTAAAGGAAGACGCATGTGTGGCTCCTGAGAGAAGGGATGCGGGCGGGGTAAAGACGCGCGAGGCGGAGAAAAGGAGTACAGACCGCCGGCCGCGAGTCTGTAGCTGGGGTGTCGCGAGAGGATCGCTTCGGGCGTCGGAAGGTGTCACCAGGTCACGAGGGGCTGGGACGCCTCGAAGACGGCACCGTTCTCACCATTCACCAGGGCGTCGACATGGGGCGGCCCAGCCTCCTGACGTGCGCCGCCATTCCCGGCGACTCCCGTGTCAACGTCTCCGGCACCGCGGTGCCCATCCCATAGCGGCCGGCCGGGCCCCGAGATCATCAGCGTTTCAGCAGGTCAATGCAGCAGTTCGAGACCATGCTGGAGCCACTCGTCGGAGGGCTCCGTCAACCTCGGCGGGGGCGGCCGAAACGGCCAATGATCAGCATGAGGCGGAGCCCCCAGTTCGTGGTCCCGGTCGCTCGCTGGACGTTGTGCACCAGCTCGGACAGAGTCTCGTAGTCGACGTCCGGCTTGGCGGCCGCCTGGAGCAGCTCCCGTACGTGATCGGGAGCACGCTTGTCGCCCTGGATGAGCAGTGCCTCGAAGGCGCAGAAGCGAGTCAGCACGTCGAGGGACGAGTCGGTGAGCATGGAGATCAGCAATTCTGAGTCGTAGCGCGCGGCGATGTCGACCCGGACTTCCACCTCCAGCGAGGAGTCGGTCATGAGCTCCAGTCCGAGCTCATGGTCCTCTTCCTCGGACAGGGGAGTTTCGCCGAGGAGGCGTAGTGCCAGGGTGGCGATGGCGCGTGTGGCGGGGCGCAGCGCCGTGTTCGTGGCGGTCTCCAGGAGGTCGGTACGGCAGCGCGGGTCGTTCACCTTGACGATCGAGTCCACGGCGTAAGACGTCGAGCCGAACGATGTGGCGGGATCGGTGACGATGATCATCAGCAGGTCGTGGCCCTGGGCGGGACGGTGCCGCGCGAGCAGCCGTGCTGCCCTTACCCGCCAGTCGCCGAGCGTGGGGTCGTCGGCCGCCTCGACCAGGTGTTCGTGGTCCAGCTCGGTGAGCTGATCCAGCGAGTCGGCACGTCCTTCGGGGTCCAGCGAGTCATCGGCCAGCAGGGCCTTCAAGACCTCGCTCTGGCGGGGATCCGCCAGCTCGCCCAGCATTTTCGCAGCGCGCAGGCGCGGCTTCCAGTGGAGCTCGGGATCGGCGGCCATGGCCACGGCCACCTCGGCCCGCCGTTCGGCGGCCCGCGGGTCGTCCATCCTCTCCAGCAGCTTGGCGGCATGGTCGCGCAACCTGTGGTCGGGCTCGGCGCCGGCGGCCAGGTCGGTCATGAGGTCGGCGCCGCGCGCGTCGCCCAGCTCGAACAGGAGCCAGGCCGCGTTCATCCGGTGCACGAAGCCGCGCGCGGGCTGGGCGGCGACGCGGGCCGCGGTCGAGGTGGCCGCCTCGATGACCTCCGAGTCGGCGATCGTGCCCTCCTTGACCAGCTCGGCGATGAACTGCACCCCGAACAGGAACCTCTTCGTGGCCAGCGTGCGCAGCCCGGCGCCCAGCCGCGTCCTGACCTCCGGCCTGGCGTACCACGAGGCGATGAGGAAATGGTCGAAGGGCTTGATCGGATGCGGGAAGACGGCGCCCGTCGACGGCAGGTCCACGTAACGACGGAGGTAGGCGTCGGTCAGCCCGGCGTCCGCGGCGACGTGGCGGGCTGCCAGGAACTCCTCGAAGGACTGGTGGAGGAAGACGAAATCATGGGCGGTCTCGTGCAGCAGGCCGCTGGCTCGCAGGCCCTCATTGATCATCCTGGTCCGTATCCGGCCGGGAGTGCCGTCTCCGTCGGCCGTCCACTGGGCGATCACGCTCGCGGCGGGTTCGATGGCGCCGTCGTGCCGGGCCCAGGCCAGGCGGGGCAGCAGGTCGAAGATCTCGGGATTCGGATCGCGCGTCCGCATCAGATAGACGAACTGCTCGTAGACGTCGTGGCGCCGCGCCGGCAGGCGTCCTCCGGGGCTGTTGACGTACAGCTGGCAGGTCAGGCTGGCCAGCAGCGGCAGCCGTGCGAGCTCCGCCATCCCGGCCCGCTCGATCTGGGCGAGATAGTCACGAGCGGACGCGTACGGGTCGGGCAGCCCGGCCGCCTCGCACCAGCCCCGCGCGCACTCGAGCAGCTGCTCCCTGTCGAACGGCTGTAACTCGAAGGCGCGCATCCCCAGGTCGGTGCGTTCGGCGTCGGACAACGGGCGGGTGGCGACCACGAACCGGTAGTGCCCGTCGCGACGGCTGCGCAGCAGATCGACGACCCGGCGCCGTTCCCCTGGGTCGTCGATCTCGTCCAGCCCGTCCACGAGCACCAGCCACCGGCCGCCCGGCATCGGCGGATCGCCGAAGAACCCTGGCGGCAGCGCGTGAAGCAGGTGACCGCCCAGGCTCGCGTGGACGGCCTCCCTGAGCTGCGCCGCGAACGGGGCCGGCGGCAGCAGGCCGGAGGCCGGCACGCGCACCGGCACATCGCCGCCCGTTCCGGTCAGCCAGGGCCGCGCCATCTCCGTCACGCCCATCCGCAGCAGGCTGGACTTCCCCGCCCCTGACACGCCTGTCAGCAGGACGTCCCGATCCATGCGCAGCACGTCGTTCGCCGGTCTTCGACGCTTGCGCCGGCCGGTCGAGCTCTGCCGTACGTAGATCTTCGAAAGCGGTGGCCTGCGCTCATCGGTCGCCCCCACGTAGGGGTGCGCGTCGGCCGCGGCCATCGCGGCCTTCAGGTACGCGCGCAGACGCGGTCCAGGAAAGCGCCATCCCCCGTCGGCCAGCTGCTCGTCGGTCAGCGTACGCAGCCAGGGGCGGTTCTCCTCCGGCTGTACGGGGCAATGCGCCAAGATGTCGGCGGCCGGGACCAGGTGGGCGCTCCCGACCAGATCGGAGGTGGCGAGCATGCCGCACACCGCTCCGGTGCGCCGGTTGACCACTGGACTGCCGGAGTAGCCGGGGCCGACTGGCACGCCGTAGCCGCGCAGCAGAGTGGCTCCGGAGACGCCCTGGTAGACGAACGTTGCGGGCTGACCGGCACGCGCCGCGGCCGGATAGCCGTACGTCCACAGCTCGTCGCCGATCGCCAGCGCCGGCGACAGCAGCGCCGGCGGCCCGGCGTCGTCCGGCGCGGGCACGAACGCCAGATCGATACCCGGCACGCCGCCGGAGTCGGGCACCACGTGCGCGCACGTGGCCAGCAGCCCCGGAGCCACGACGAATCCGGTGCCCTGGCTCAGCCGGACAGTGGACTGTTCGAGCAGCCTCACCCATCCGTCGGATTGGTCCATTCCAGCGCCACCTTGAACGTCGACTTGCCGCTGGCCTTGCCGATCACGGCGACGAGCGAACCGGACTCCAAGGCGAACTCGCACCCGAACTCCACGCTCGCCTTCCCGGCGCCCGTCTCCCGCAGCCGGGCGCCCATCGCCTTAGCCACCCCCATCAGCCCGTCGAGTGCCTGCTCAAGTGTGGGAGGCCGGATGCCAATCGGCCGCTCCTCGCCGGGTGCGTCCAGCTCGCGGACTTCCACGTACACCCGAAGGCCTTCCACCATGACCGGTACGGCTTCGATTCCGTCCAAGCGTCCTCCCCGGAGCCTTAAGGCACGGTAACCATGGGGGGCTCCGGCAGGGAAGTGGCCCGGCCCGTTCACCCTGCCGGCGGAACTGCTCCGTTGCCTACTCGGCGCACCAAGAGCCCGTGCGGTGGTTGAGGTCGAATGACACCAGGACACCAGCCTGGCGCGCAAGGCCGATGGCATGGTGTACGGCGGCGCGGGCCGACGCGCTCAGCGCGGGCGTGATCCCGGTGACGTGGAGGACGCGAGCGCCCTCGACGAGTTCCCTGCTGACGTTGTCGGGGGACAGCCGTGAGCCGGCGCTGTTGGACCGTACGTAGAACACGTGGGTTACCTTGGCGGTGCGGCGCTCCTTCACCATGAATCCCGTGGGTGCGGCGCCGTCCATGCGTAGCGACGTCACGTCGACGCGCTCGGCGCGCAGCTCGCGATCGATGAGCTCGCCCATGGGGTCGTCTCCGAGATGGGCTCCAGCACCAGGACCAGGCAGGCCTGCACCAGCCTGTCCATCGCCGATGGAATGCCAAGACGCCTGAACTCGCCCGGCCTGCCGGGCTTGGGGATCATGCGTTCCCGCACCGGCAGTGGACTGAACGCGCGCGACTTGAGCTGCTCACGCGTATGACTCGCCCACGACCAGTGAGATCGGCTTCATCGCAGCGGCCCGCTCTCCCGCGCCCGGACGAGCCACGACGCGATCGCCACGTGTCCCATCGATCCAGTGACACGTCTGCTGGCCGGCTGGATCTGGGCGCGGTTCGGGCGCGGCGAGTGGCTGCCGACACCTCGCCGGACGGCCGAGGCCGGCTGCGACGGCGTGCTCACCGTGTTGGTCCCGCGCGGGGTCAACAACTACTCATCGGGAACGGCCCAGGCGGTGCTCGACCACGCGCGGCCGGGGCACGCCTGGTGTTCTCGTGCGAGTGGCACATCACCCGCGACGGCCAGGACGTGTACTCGTGGAAGCTCAAGGCGATCGTCAATCTTCGGCCCACTCGCGCGACTCGCTCGCTTCGCCGACCTCGACGACCAGGTGGAAGCGTGCCGGCGGGTGTTTGCCAGCGACACGCTGTGGACCGTCGTGCGCGGCAGCGACCTGGAGGAGGGCGATGGCCAGGGCCTACCGGTGTGGAGCCGACACGTGGGTGACCCGATCCTCAAGAGCAACATCACGCGCCCGTGGACTTTGCCTTATTCATGGTGGAGGCCACCCAGAACGACGAGCTCGTCCATGAGGCACCGGCGATAGTCGGCTGCCAGACGCCCTCGGCACTCGCGTACGCCGCCGCAACTCGGGCACCGTAATCACCCCAGCCGCTTCGATCACGAACTACGAGCTAGATCAGTATCTAATCGTCCAGAAGCGAACGAGTACCGCCATACGGCTTGCCAGGCCGGATGATTAATCGGCACCCGCAGCGTCACGCTCACGACCTGCACGGATGAATAATCGGCACCCGCAAGGATATGCCGAGGCCTACCCTACATAGCGATTTTCGCATGTCCGAAAAAACGTCACGGCCGACGACCGCGCGCATATCCAGCGACCGGGTGCCTCTTCAGATGGCCGCTCACGCCATCGCTCGGAGGACCAATTCCACGAGCTGTCCCACCTTGGCCACTTGATGGACCTTGACTCCGGCGGCACGGAGGAGGAGGACTGATCTGGATATCCACGTCGGGTTCAAAGAGCGGGTGCCGACTGTACTTCTCTCGACAATGAGGAAATGCACCATGCATAAAACCATCTTCACCCTGGCCGCCGCCGGTGCGGCGGTCATGCTCACCGCGACCGCCGCGTTAGCCGGCCCCCTCACCGTGGGCGCGATCGTCCAGGTCAGCCCGGCCGGCAGCCCGTTCCCCGGCGCCGACGCCGATGGCCCGCCCTGCAACGGCGTGCCGGGCAGCGCCCAGACCGGCCGGAACTTCCCCGGCGCCGAGGTCGAGCCATGGGTCGCGGTCAACCCGGCCAACCCCGCGAACCTGATCGGCGGCTGGCAACAGGACCGCTGGTCCGACGGCGGCTCCAACGCACTGCTGTACGGCTACACGCTGGACGGCGGCGCGAGCTGGCAGCTGTCGGATGTGCAGCCCGCTTTCAGCCGCTGCACCGGGGGCACCGCGGCCAACAACGGCGACTATGAGCGCGCCACCGACCCGTGGGTGACCATCGCGCCCAACGGCCACGCCTACGCGATGTCGCTCAGCCTCGACATCGCCCAGGACGCCAACCACGCCATGCTGGTCAGCAAGTCCACCGACGGCGGCAAGACCTGGGGCCCGGTGACGGTGCTCAAGCGCGACACCGAGGCCAACGTCCTGAACGACAAGAACTCCATGACCGCCGACCCCACGGATGCCAGGTACGTCTACGCCATCTGGGACCGGCTGGAATTCCCCCAGGAACAGGCCTCTCCGAGAGCCGGCGAACGCGCGGTCGGCTACCGCGGCCCGACCTGGTTCGCCCGTACGACAAACGGCGGGGCCACCTGGGAACCGGCCCGCATGATCTTCGACCCCGGTCAGATCGACCAGACGATCGGCAACCAGATCGTGGTCACCGGCGACGGGAACCTGGTCAACGGCTTCAACCTCATCTACAACGTCAAGAACGCCCACAAGGTCCGCGGCATGAACGTCGCCGTGCAACGCTCGACCGACAAGGGCGCCACGTGGAGCGGCGTGACCATCGTGGACAAGCTGCAGTCGACCGGTGTCTCCGACCCGACGACCGGCTTCCCCGTGCGTACCGGCGACATCCTCCCGTCCATCGCCGCCTCCGGCCAGAACGTTTACATGGTCTGGCAGGATGCCCGCACAACCGGAGGCGCCCGTGACCAGATCGCCTTCGCCCGTTCCACCGACGGCGGGCGGACCTGGACGACGCTCTCCTACGCCATCAACACCGTGCACACCACGCAGGCCTTCACCCCCGCCATCAGCGTGCTGCCCGACGGGAGGATCGGGGTGCTGCACTACGACTTCCGCAACGACAACGGCGGCACGCCGTTGCTGACCAGCACGTGGCTGCTGCACTCGCACGACGGCGGCGCCACCTGGACAGAGACCAAGGTGGGCGCCGACTTCGACATGTCGACCGCGGCCGTCGCCGGCGGCTACTTCACCGGTGACTACATGGGCCTGGGCGCCGCGCCGTCCGGATTCCACCCGTTCTGGGGCGTCGCCGACGGCACCACCGCCGTACCGGCCAGCTCGATCCTCGCCACCACGGCCGACTGAGCCACTCGCTCCGGCGCCCGGACCACGCCAGGTCCGGGCGCCGGCGCTCAGGACTGGCGTGGGTCCCAGCGCCAGTAGACCTGCGCCAGGTGGACGTCCGTGCCCGGCAACGAGGGCAGGCCGCTGCTGGAGTCCAGCACCACCCGGCCGCCGAGAGGACTGCGGAGCTTCACGCTGATCTGGTCGATGTGCATCATGGCGTCGCAGGCCTCGACGTCGTCGGGCCGTACGTCGACATCGACGACCACCACGTCCCGGGGTTTCATGGACCCTCGCGCCGTGCGTCGTGTCACACGAGCCGTGCCCGTAACGCAGGCGCAGCTCGTACGGCGAGACCATCTCGTAGATGAAGATTTCCTGCAACTCCCCGTCGTTCGCCTTCGGAGGCGCGCCCATGGGCGTACGAAGCCGCCGCCGACACGACCGGCAGGGTCAGCGTGGACCCGTCCTCCCAGCGCACGACAGCTGGAGCGGGCTGTTGGACCGGGAGCTCTGCGTCGAGCCTCCAGACGCTGTTGAGCTCGCTGACCGGCACCCAGTCCGGTTCCACGGCCAGGTTCTGCAGCGGGACGAAGCCCTGACGCCACGCCCGTTCCTCTTCCGAGCCCTGCCAGCGCTCGGCCACCTCTGACGGTGCGGTGGGCCACGGGCGGCGGGTTATCCGGCGCCGGAGCCGGGCTCTTGGCGGGCGTCCACCACGAGTGCGACGGCCAGGCCGGTGATGGCGAGGGCGAGGGCGGGCACGATCGCGAGGCGGGGTGCGGCGACCAGCAGCGGTGTGGCCTCGCTGACCATGCCACCCCAGTCGGTGTCGGGCGGGGGCAGTCCGATGCCGAGGAAGCTGAGTGAGGTGACGGCGATCAGCGTTCTTGCGAAGTCGGCGGTGGCGACGGTCAGGATGGGGCCGGCGATGTGCGGGCCGATGGTGCGCCGGAGCAGGTAGAGCGGGGACGCGCCGATGGCGCGCACGGCCAGGACGTAGTCGGAGGATGCCACCCGCCGGGTCGCGGTGTGGGCGACGAGTCCGCAGTTGACCCAGCCGAGCGGCACGAGGGCGGCCAGGACGGTGACGTACCCGGGCGGTAGCGCGCCTGCCAGGGCGAGTGCCAGCGTGAGGCCGGGCAGGGCGAGCGCCACGGTGGCGGCGAAGCGCAGCAGCCGGTCGGGCATCCCTCCGGCCAGCCCGGCCGTGGTGCCGAACAGCGTGCCGATGACCGTGGTGACTGCCGTGATGGTCAGCGCGAACAGCAGGGACGTGCGGCCGGCCGTGGCCGTTCTGGTGAGCAGGTCACGGCCGAGCTGGTCGGTGCCGAGCCAGTGGTCCAGGCTCGGCGGCACCAGAGCGCGCTCCAGATCGGGCAGGTGCGGATCGTACGCCGACAGCATCGGGGTGAGCAGGCAGAACAGCACGACCAGCGCGAACATCGTGATGCCGACGCGGCCCGTCATCGGCGGCGCACCCGCGGATCGCAGGCCGCCAGGCAGAGCTCGACCAGAGCCAGAAGCAGCACGGTCGCGATCGCGGTGACCAGCACGTACGCCTGCACGACGGGCAGGTCCCGCTGCCTGATCGCCGACACCGCGAGCTGCCCCACCCCGGGCCAGGAGAACAGCGTCTCCACCACCACCGCACCGGCCAGCAGCTCGGCGAGCACCATGCCCGCCGCGGTGATGGCGTTCGGCGCGGCCACGCGGAGCGCGTGCACCACGATCGCGCGCCGGTGCCGCAGCCCCTTGGCGGCGGCGAGCTTCATGAACGGCAGCCGTAAGGCATGGGCCAGGTCGGCCCGCAGCAGCCGCAGCAGCGTCGCGGCGCCCGCCAGACCGAGGGTGAGAGCCGGAAGCACGACCGCGCCGGGACCGCCGTCGCCGCCCGTGGGCAACGCGCGCAAGCCGACCGCCACCACGCTGATCAGCAGGATCCCCACGACGTAGGGCGGGATGCCGGCGATCGCCACCGTCACAAGCGCGATGGCACGGCTGTCGAGGGCTCGCGGCCTGAACGCGGCCCTGACGGAGGCGAGCACGGCGAGCACGACCGCGACCAGCGCCGCCGCGCCCGCCAGCCGCAGTGTCGCCGGCACCCGCGAGAGGATTTCGGTGCTCACCGGAGATCGGTCGGCGTAGGAGTGGCCGAAGTCGCCACGGAGTACGGCCAGCAGCCACCGCAGGTACTGGGTGAACAGTGGCTGGTCGAGACCGAGTTGGGCGCGCAGCGCCGCGACGCTGCGCGCCGTCGGCTGGATGCCGCCGCGGCGCAGGATCTCCTCGGCTGGATCGCCCGGCGCCAGTGACGTGAGCAGGAAGACCAGCACCGACAGAGCCACCAGCACGCCCAGGAACTCAGCGGCGCGCCGCAGGATGACGGCCGTCACGTCAGGGGGCCAGCTTGCCCAGGTCGACCACGTACGCCGCGTTCTGCGTCACCCCGCCGACCTTACTTGTCGTCACGATGGGATTGTCCTGGTACGCCAGCGGGATCATCGGACGGTCGGTGGCGAGCAGCCGCTGGACCCGGCGGTACAGGTCACGCCGCCCGGCCGGGTCGGTCTGCACCGCGGCCTGGTCCACCAGCTTGTCGAACTCGGCGTTGCGGTAGCCGAGCCTGCGCTCGACGTTCCAGGACGCGTCGGAGCGCAGGAACCGGCGGAACAGGTAGTCGGCGTCGCCGTTCGGCACGCTGTAGGCGCTGAGGAAGATGTCGTAGTCTCCGGCCTCCATCACCGACTTGGTGGCCTCGGCCACGGTCACCTTCGCGGGAATGCCTGCCTTCTCCAGGGCCGCGCGCAGCACCTCGGCGATGTCGGTGTAGGGGAACTGGCCGGTCTCGGCCGAAGAGATCAGGATGGAGACAGGCGCGGTAGGCGTCCCCGCGGCGGTGACCAGCTCGCGAGCCTTGCCGGGGTCGTACGCCGTGGTGATGCCGGGGTCGGCGAGGTCGCCGAAGACCGGTGACAGGAACCCGGCGCCCGCGGTGGCCGTGCCCGCGAGCAGCTTGCCGGCGATGGCCTGCCGGTCGATCGCCAGGTCGGCCGCCTCGCGCAGGCGGGCGTCGGAGAACGGCTTGCGCGAGGCGTTGAAGGTCAGGTAGTGCGTCAGCACCGAAGGGCTGCGCACGACCCGGAAGCCGCTGTCGGCGGCGACCGCCGCGACCTGTCCCGGCAGCAGCGCGCCCTTGTCGATCAGCCCGTCCACCTCACCGGCGCGCAACGCGGCGACCCGGGCGTTGGCATCCGGGATCACCTTGACCACGATCTTCTTGTAGGCGGGGGCGGCACCGTAGTAGTGCGGGTTCGCGGCAAGCTCGGCCTGCTGCCCCTTGACCCAGCTCACCAGCGTGTACGGCCCCGTACCCACCGGCTTGCCGCCGAAGTCGCCCGAGGCCGTGAACGCCTTCGGCGACTGGACCATGCTGTAGAAGCCTGCCAGTCTGCTCGGCAGGTCGGCCACGGGCTGGTCCAGCACGAACGTCACCTTGCCGTTCTCGGCGCGGACGTCGCCGAGCTTGCCGTAGGCCGCCTCCATGCCGGCGTCGAGGCTGAAGAAGGCCGACTGGCGGGGCGCGATCCGCAGGAACCGTTTGATGTTGGCGACCACCGACTCGGCGGTCAGCGTTGTCCCGTCGCTGAATTTCACGCCGTCCCGCAGCGTGAACGTCCAGCGCCGCCCCTCGTCCGCGACGTCCCAGGCGGCGGCCAGTGCCGGGACGGGCCGCAGCTTGTCGTCCACGCTCACCAGGGGCTCCCACACCCGTAACGTCTGGTGCGTGTAGTACGGATCCTCCGGACCTGCGACGAGGTCGCGCGGGGCCGCCAGGGTCAGCTGCGCACCTTCCGGATCTGCGGCCTCCTGACCACCGCAGCCCGCGAGGACCAGCCCCAAGAGCGCCACCAGCATGATCGCGGCTCGTCTTCGCATTCCTGATCTCCCGTCAGACATCGAAACAGAATGCAAACGATAACCGTGTTCATGCCGGTTTAGGAAGTTTTCGGAAGCCTGAGGGCGTCAATCGCTCGAGTGCCGCCTCGCGGCACGCCACCCGAACCGCAGCGTCAGGAGCGGGGCCCCGGCCAGCACGGCGGCGCCTGCGGCCAGCATGACGTCGCGCCGGCCAGCGTCGTACAGGCCCTGGAGTGTCGCGTCATAGACGGCAGGTTGCGTCGTCAATGAGGTGAGTCCCTCAGAAGGGGAGGCCCTCCAATGATGGTCGCGCGTACGCATCTTGGTCCTGGCGTGTTCGACCTTTGGATTGAACGCAAGATCAGTGGGTCTGCGAATTCGTATCCTGCCGATGCCATGAGCGGTTCGTTACGGTTCGCGTTCTACGGGCGTACCTCCACCACGGACTTCCAAGACCGGTGGTCCTCATGTGGCTGGCAGCGCGAGGTCGCAGAGACGGTGGTCGCGGGTCGGGGGGTGATTGTGGCGGAGTTCTTCGATGTCGGATGTTCCCGGCGACTGCCGTGGACAGAACGGCCACAGGCAGCGGCTCTGTTGGCCGCGCTCGCCGATCCGGATCGAGGGTTCGACGCGATCGTGGTCGGGGAGTACGAACGGGCGTTCTCAGGCGATCAGTTCATGAGCCTGCTGCCGCTGCTGGAGTTGTATGGCGTGCAGATGTGGCTGCCCGAAGCGGGCGGACCCGTGGACGCGGGCAGCCCGGTGCATCAGGCACTGATGCTGCTGCTGGGCGGGCAGTCTCAGCGGGAGGTGTTGCGGTCGCGGCACCGTGTCCTGGCCGCAATGCGCAATCAAGCGGCCGATCAGGGCCGGTATCTCGGTGGCCGACCTCCGTACGGGTACAGGCTCGTGGACGCGGGTCCGCACCCGAACCGGGCGCACGCCCAGTGGGGACGCCGCCTGCACCGACTTGATCCGGATCCGGCCACTGCACCGCATGTGCGGTGGATATTCGCGCAGCGGCTGGCCGGGGTGAGCGTGGCGGGGATCGCCCGGATGCTGAACGAACGAGGCATACCGTGCCCGTCGGGTGTGGATCGGGAGCGCAACCCGCACCGGTCGGGACAGGCGTGGACGTTACGCACGGTCGCGGCGATCCTCAGCAACCCGCGCTACACCGGCCGCCAGGTCTGGAATCGGCAGAGCACCAGCGCCGCTGACCTCACAGCGCGGGGCTGGAACGCGCCACAAGAATGGGCGATCTCCACGAAGGCGACCCATCCGGCGCTGATCAGCGACGACGATTTCGTCGCCGCGCAGGCGATCCGAGCTGCTCGTCCGACCCGCGACGGCAGCACCCGCGCCTATCTGTTCACGGGGCTACTGCGATGCGGGCTCTGCGGGCGTCGGATGGACTCGCATTGGGTGAACGGACGTCCCGGATACCGGTGCCGTCATGGGCACACCAGCGCGAGGCCACGAGATACGGCCTGTCCGAAGTCCCTGTATCTGCGCGAGGACCGGCTTCTGGCAGAGCTTGTAGCGCATTTCGGCGCTGGAGAGCAGGGCGGGCGTGGTCCAGAAGAGCTCACTGCTTTGTTGCGGGCCAATGGCGTCATCATCGTGTGCGATGCCGAGAGGCGCGTAGTGACCAGGCCCAACACGAGGAAGCCCGCTCCGGAGAGCGAACTCCTCATGGGGTAATAACGTGTCCGAGGGGGACACCGCCGATACGTACATGCCGTTCACAGCCTCCGCCACGCTTGTTCTCCCTGGTCGGGAGGGTTAAACAGCCATGGAGCCGAATATGGGGGCCGTGCGCCGTATCCGACGCACGACGATCACGGGGGTTCTCCTTCTCGCGGGCATCGCGGCGGTCGTGTCGTTTCGCCACATGCATGAGCTGTGTCTCCGGCATGGTGAGGATCACTTGGCGGCGGTGCTCATCCCGCTCGCGGTGGACGGCGCTATCGTCGTCGCATCGATGTCTATCCTTCTGGCTAACCGATACGGTTCTCGTGGCGGTTTCCTGGCGTGGACCATGTTGATGGTCGGCAGCCTGGCCAGCCTTGGGGCGAATATCGCTGTCGCCGAGCCGAGCCTGATCGGCCGCATTATCGCGGCCTGGCCGAGCGCTGCCTTGATCGGCAGCTACGAGCTGTTGATGTCCCAGATTCGCCGAATTTCTGCCGAGGGGCCTACCGTCGCGCAGGTCGAGGTAGTTGGGACCAAGGAATCGGTCGGTGACGATGACCACGACGCCTCAGATCCGGCGGATCCTCATAAGCGCGAGACAGGAGATCTACGTTGCACGGCCTGGCAGTGGGCCTTGGCGAATCGCCTTCCTGATGGGGCGCTTCCGTCGGGTCGGGTCATCGCTGAGCCTGGATCCACGGCGTGAATTCTGTTGATCATTTTGGGGTCCAATTCCTCGATGAGGGCCGTTCCCGCAGTTGGCAGCCTGGTTTTGGGCGTGGGAGGGCCGCCGTGCGCGGGTCGCGGCCTGTC
>NZ_JBICRM010000006.1:0-375798 GCF_043197025.1 Nonomuraea marmarensis | reverse complement strand
CTCACGTGTTACTCACCCGTTCGCCGCTCGAGTACCCCGAAGGGCCTTTCCGCTCGACTTGCATGTGTTAAGCACGCCGCCAGCGTTCGTCCTGAGCCAGGATCAAACTCTCCAAACAATGTCTGGAAAAATGTCCTGGCCAACATTCAACATGAATGTCAACCAAAGGAATCCGTCAAATCAATGACGGGGTTGTGCATCATGCACTGGCTTTTAACACACTGTTGAGTTCTCAAGAAACGGACGCGTACCCCAAACCCGGAAACCCGCAGGTCCCTCACCCGGAGGCGTTCATTTCGTTATGCCCTAATTCTTTCAGCCGTTCAAGTCTCTGTCAAATTGACCCGACTCGCACAACCTGCGGAAATTAAGTCGCGCCCCGATCCGGGACAACCCCTCAAACTTACCAGCCCATCCGAGCGGATCGAACCATCCGGATGTTCCAGGAAGGAAGTGGGATTTGCCGGGCATCTTCGAGGTTCCAGGAACCTCTTGACCGCCCTGCGCGAAGCAACTCTAGCAGCCCGGCGCGCCCACTTCGGCCTAGTCAGGTAATCATGGGGTCCTTCCCTCACCACCTAACCCCCAAACCTGCCCAAGCCACGCCAACGAATCCCCAGGACGACGCCCCGAGTCAAGCCGACGGCAAGTCATCCGCAATCACTCCTCGGTACGAAGTACCTACGAGCAGACTGCGCTCTCGGAGGTGTCCGCTATGACCCGCTCGGAGTTCGATGACATCCGTGCCTTCCTCGCCGACGAGGCGACTCATGCTGGAGACCTGCTGCGCGTCGCCAGGACTCTGATCGACGACCTCGAACACGCCCGTATGCGTGAGGCCATCCTGCGGACCCACTACCTGCGCCTGCTCACGGCCGCGAGGGCGACCGTGGCCGCGGACGCCGTCGAGGCGCCCGACCCCTTGGCGTTCCTCAAGCACGAGCTGGCCGAAAGGGGCCAGCTGCCCGAGGACGGCGAGGCCGTGCAGCGCATCCTGTCCGACGCCCGTACGGCGGCCGCGCTGCTCGCCTGCCTGGAGGACGCCGTCCCCCAGCGCCCTCGCGGGATGCGCCTGCGCCGCTGCGTCGGCATGCGCCGCACCCTCCCCCGGTAGGCCTCCAGGACGAGACCCCGTTGCCGACCCGAGGACAACTCCGGGCATACCCGGCCTTGGCTGCCCGGCTGTAAGACTGCGCATATGTGGCAGAGGCGGTTGAACTGGGCGGCAGTCCTCCTGGTCGGGATATTTGGCCTGATGTGGGTTGGTGTCGTGATTTACGCCGACCAATCCTCTGCCCTCTGGATGCGGATCGCGCAAGTGATCTTCGGACTCCTCCTGTTCGGCTGGGCCGTAAGGAGAGCGGTCCTGATGGTCGTCAAGGCGTGATCAGGACGGCTGGAACCGGTAGCCCATCCCCGGCTCGGTCAGCAGGTGGACCGGATGGGCGGGGTCGCGTTCGAGCTTGCGGCGGAGCTGGGCCATGTACTGGCGCAAGTAGTGCGTCTCCTTGAGATAGGAGGTGCCCCAGACCTCGGTCAGCAGCTGACGCTGGCTGATCAGCTTGCCCGGGTTGCGCAGCAGGATCTCCAGGAAGTGCCATTCCGTGGGCGTCAGGCGTACCCCTCCCGAGATCGTCTTGTTGGAGAGGTCGATGACGTGGTCGCCCAGCCGCACCGAGGCGAGTTCCTCGTCGTGCTGGCCCGTGCGGCGGGTCACCGCGCGGATGCGCGCGAGCAGCTCGTCGATGCCGAACGGCTTCGTCACGTAGTCGTCCGCGCCCGCGTCGAGCGCGTCCACTTTGTCGGTGCTGTCCGCGCGGCCCGACAGGACGATGATCGGGATCGAGGTCCAGCCACGCAGGCCCTGGATGACGTCGACGCCGTCGAGATCGGGCAGGCCGAGGTCGAGGATGACCAGGTCGGGATGCCAGTCGGCGGCCTGGCGCAGCGCCGAGCCGCCGTCGGGCGCGACGGAGACCTCGTACTGCCTGGCGGCCAGGTTGACGCGCAGGGCGCGCAGGATCTGCGGCTCGTCGTCCACCACCAGTACCCGGGTCATGCGGCCCTCCGCAGCGAGATGGTCATGGTCAGTCCCCCTCCGGGTGTGTCCTCCGGCACGAGCGTTCCACCCATCGCCTCGGTGAGGCCGCGTGAGAGCGCCAGGCCGAGCCCCACTCCCGCATGGCTGTCGCGGTCGCCGAGCCGTTGGAAGGGCATGAACACCCTTTCATGCGCTTCCGGTGGAATGCCGGGCCCCCTGTCGATGATCCGGATTTCCACGTTCTTGCCATGCCAGCTCGCGGCGACGAGTACGCGTTCGTCGTCGGGGCTGTAGCGGACGGCGTTCGCCATCAGGTTGACGAGTACCCGTTCCAGCAACGTGGGATCGGCCATGATCTCGGGGACATCGGGTGATATATCGGCTTTGATCCGGTCGTACGTGGGGCCGAGGTCGTCGATGGCCCGCGGCAGGACGTCCTCGATCGCCACCGGCTCCAGGGCTACCCCGAGGGCGCCGGCCTGGAGGCGGCTCATGTCGAGCAGGTTCGAGACCAGCCGGTTCAGCTTGATCAGCGACTCGTCGGCGGTGGCGAGCAGCTCGGCGCGGTCCTCGTCCGACCAGGCGACGTCGGTGCCGCGCAGGCTCTCGACCGCGGCCATGGCCGAGGCGAGCGGAGAGCGCAGGTCGTGGCTGACGGCGGCGAGCAGTGCGGTGCGCATCCTGTCGGCCTCGGCCAGAGGTTTGGCCCGATCGGCCTCCTCCCGCAGCCGCTGCTGCCGCAGCGCGACCGCCGCCTGCGCCGCGAACGCCTCCAGCACCCGCTCGTCGCTGGCGTCCAGCACCCGGCCGTCGGCGGCGAGCACGAGCGTGTCGTCGATCACGACGTCGATGTCCGCCCTGCCCGGGCTCGTGCACGGCGTTCCCCCCGAGGTGGAGACGATCCGCCAGACATCGGGAAACGACTCGTCCGTACGCTCCCCCAAGGAGTTCGCGTCCGCACGTTCGAGCAGGGTCACCGTGGTCAGCCCGAACGTCTCCCGCAGCCGCGCCAGCAGCGACGGCAACGCCGCCTCCCCGCGCAGCACGTGACCCGCCAGCGTGGACAGCACCTCCGCGTCGGCCCGCGCGCGTGCCGCCTCCCTGCTACGCCTGGCCGCCAGGTCGACGACCGCGCTGACCATGGCCGCCACCAGCACGAAGATGACCAGCGCGAGCACGTTCTCCGGCCGGGAGATCGTCAGCGTGTACAGCGGCGGCGTGAAGAACCAGTTGAGCAGCGCGAACCCGAGCACCGCCGCCGCCAGCGCGGGCCACATGCCGCCGGTCAGCGCGACCCCCACGACCAGCAGCAGGAAGAGCAGGATCTCGCTGGGCAGCCTGAGGTGCAGCGGCTGGAGTACGGCCGTGAGCAGCGGCATCCCGAGCAACACCAGCCCCCACCCGGTCAGCCGCCGCGTACGGGTCAGCGCGGCCCGCGACCGCGGCCGTTCGCGCCCCTTCCTGATCGCCTCGTGCGTGACCATGTGAACGTCGATCGACCCCGACATGGCAGTCGCCGTCACGCCCACGCCCCGCGCGAGGAGTTGCGCGAAGCGCCCTCTTCTCGACGCCCCGAGCACGAGCTGGGTCGCGTTCACGCCACGGGCGAACTCGATCAGCGCCCGCGGGACGTCGTCACCGACCACCTGGTGGTACGTCCCGCCCAGGTCCTCGACGAGAGCACGCTGACGGACCAGGTTCGCGGGTTCGCCGCCCAATGACAGGCCGTCGGCTCTGGTGACGTGCACGGCCATCAGGTCCGCGCCCTTGCTCCTGGCCGCGATGCGTGCGGCCCGCCGGATGAGCGTGTCCCCTTCCTGGCCTCCCGTCAGCGCGACCACCACGCGTTCGCGGGTCTCCCAGGTGCCCGCTATGCCATGCTCCGCGCGGTAGTGGTCGAGTTCCTCGTCCACCTTGTCCGCCACCCAGAGCAGGGCGAGCTCCCGCAACGCGGTCAGGTTGCCGACCCGGAAGTAGTTGGCCAGCGCGGCGTCGACACTTTCCGGCGGGTAGACGTTGCCGTGGGCCATCCGGCGCCGCAGCGCCTCGGGTGACATGTCGACGAGCTCGATCCGGTCGGCCCGCCGCACCACCTCATCGGGTACGGTCTCCCGCTGCGGCACGCCGGTGATCTGCTCGACCACGTCGTTCAGCGATTCGAGGTGCTGGATGTTGAGGGTGGAGACGACGTCGATGCCGGCGTCGAGGATCTCCTCGATGTCCTGCCAGCGCTTGGCGTTGCGGGAGCCCGGGACGTTCGTGTGGGCCAGCTCGTCGATCAACGCGACGGTGGGGGCGCGCTCGATGACCGCGTCGGGGTCGAGTTCGGTGAATGTCGCGCCCCGGTAGGACAGGGTCTGCCGTGGCAGGACTTCCAGTCCTTCGAGCAGGCGAGCGGTCAGGGCGCGGCCATGGGTCTCGACGAAGCCCACGACCACGTCCTTGCCGCGCTCTGTCGCGCGGCACGCTTCGCTCAGCATGGCGAACGTCTTGCCCACCCCGGGCGCCGCACCCAGGTAGACGCGCAGCCGCCCGCGGGACCTGCCCTGCATTCCTCCAGGTTACGGCTGGTACGGCGGCGCGACCCCCCAACCCCAGTGCGGCACCGGAGCCTGTGTCGGAGGTGTCGCCCCCGGCTGGGAGTTGTGCCTGGCCAGCCTGGTGCCCCATTCGATGTAGCCGGCGAACGCGGCCCTGAACTCGGGGTCGTCGGGCAACCCCACCTCGTCGGCCGCGTCCATGAGCAGGTTCACCCACCTGCGGCGCTGCGGCTCGGTGATCGCCTTGCCCAGGTGGTGGCGAGCATGTTCGGATAGCCGCCGCGCTCGTTGGTGTAGCGGTCGGGGCCGCCGAAGACCTCGCTGAGCCACATCGCCACATGTCGCGGATGATCCGGGTCCATGTGCGCGAACAACGGCCCGATCAGCTCGTCCTTGACGACACTGCGGTAGAACGCCTCGGTCAGCCGCTCGAAAGCCTCGGTGCCGCCCGCCCATGCGTAGAGGGTGGGCGCTGTCTCATCAGTCATGTAATGATGTAATCATCCACCGGATCGACGGGGCAAGGGCCCTCCGAAACGACAAAGTCCCCGGCCGCCGGATGATCCGGTGACCAGGGACTCTGGATGTGGTAGCGGGGGCAGGATTTGAACCTACGACCTCTGGGTTATGAGCCCAGCGAGCTACCGAACTGCTCCACCCCGCGTCGGTGTGTCTTCTATAACTATACAGGCCGGAGAGACTCCTTTGACCATCGAGCCTCTAGATGATCGAAGGCCCGGTCTCCGTTTCCGGATCCCGGGCCTTCGGCCTGGTAGCGGGGGCAGGATTTGAACCTGCGACCTCTGGGTTATGAGCCCAGCGAGCTACCGAACTGCTCCACCCCGCGCCGTCGTGCCTCTGAAGGATATCGGTGGCGCAGGGCGGGCGCAAATCAAATGGCTAAGTGCCTCCCGCCTGTGACCCTGTCGGTGACGCCGTCGGTGAAGCCGGCGGCGACGCGCTCGGCGAGGCGGAGGGCGACGCCGACGGGGTCGCCGAGGGCGCGGGCTGCCGCGCGTTCGCCCCTTCGAGCGCCTTCAGCGCATCCTGCAGCCGCTTCTGGGCGTCACCGTAGGCGTCCCAGTCCGGCGGGCTGGCCTGCAGGGCCTTCTGCGCGTCCTCGTAGGCCTTCTTGGCGTTCCCGATCGCCGTGTTCAGTGCCGTGTTGGCCTGGCTGGGCGTGGTCTGCTGCTCTTCCTCGCTGGGCTGAGTCTGCTCTTGCTGCTCACCCCCGAAGACCTCCGTGAGGGCCTCGTTCAGCGTGCGCGCCACACCGATCTTGCTGCCGAACGACACCAGCACCCGCTGCAGGATCGGGTACGGCTCCTGCCCGCCGCCCGCGGCCACCTGGATGTACACCGGTTCGATGTAGACCAGCCCGCCCGCGTACGGGAGCGTCAGGAGGTTGCCGTAACGGACCGACGAGGCGCCGACGCCCAGCAGGTTGAGCTCACCCGCGAAGCGGCTCTGGAAGGCGTTCTGCGCCTGCCCTGGGCCCGGGATGGGCGTGCTGGACGGCATGCGGAGGATGCGCAATCGGCCGTATCCGGAGCCGCCAGAGGAGTCGACCGCCATGAACGCCGCCAGGTTGGGCCCCTGCCTCGGCACGAACGTGGTCGTCAGCGAGAACGTCGGCGTGCCGCCCGGCATCGTGGTGGTCAGGTAGTAGGGCGGCTGCTTGATGTTCTTGTCGCCCTGCGTCGGGTCGCCGGGGACGTTCCAGAAGTCCTGGCCGCTGTAGAAGGCGCCCGGGTCGGTGATGTGGTAGCGCGAGAGGGTCCAGCGCTGCACCTTGAACAGGTCTTCCGGGTAGCGGATGTGCTGGCGCAGGTCGGGGCTCATCTCCGAGGCCGGGCGGATGATGCCGGGGAAGGCGTTGCTCCACGTCTTCAGCACCGGGTCGTTGTTGTCCCACCCGTAGAGCTTGACCGTGCCGTCGTAGGCGTCGACCGTGGCCTTGACCGAGTTGCGAATGTAGTTGATCTTGTCGCTCGGCTGCTGGGCGATCACGCGGCGGTCGGTCGTCGTGTCGCGCGTCATGTCGCCGAGGCTTTCGCTCTGCGCGTAGGGGTAGTCGTTGGACGTGGTGTAACCGTCCACGATCCAGGTGATGCGCCCGTCCACGATCGCCGGGTAGGGGTTGCCGTCGAGGGTGAGGAAGGGGGCGACCTTCTCGATCCTCTCGCGCGGGTTGCGCTCATAAAGAATCTTGGAGTTGTCGTTGATGTCGCCCGAGAGCAGGATGTTGATCTCGCCGTATTTGGCGGCGTAGACGAGCCGGTTGAGGAACGACCCGACCGGGACGCCACCGCCGGTGTAGCTGGTGTTCTTCTGGCCGGTGCCGCCCGTCTCCGGGTAGTCGAGCTCCTGCGGGTTCTTGGGGTTTCCGCCGGCGATGACGTATTCGGCCGAGGCCGGGTCCTCGCCGTAGTAGACGCGCGGCTCCTGGAGCTTGGTGCTGGCCGCCAGCGGGCCGGTGACCGGCATGTCCTTGGCGTCGTAGGCGGGCAGGCCGCTGGAGTCGACCTGGTTGCCCGGCGCGGCGACGAAGCCGTAGCCGTGGGTGTAGATCAGGGCCTTGTTGATCCAGTTGTTCTGGCCCTCGGGCGGTGCGGTCAGCTCGCGCACGCCGACGATGTGGTCGATCAGCTTGCCGGTGCTGTCGGGGTAGCGGTCGACGTCGAGCGGCTCGGCGAAGCTGTAGAAGCCCCTGATGCGCTGCGTCTGCTCGTACGTCGACGACACCAGCGCCGGGTCGAGCAGGCGGACGCCGGACACCGAGGTGTCGCCGTCGGTGTTGACCTTGGTCGGGTCGGCCTGCGCGTTGTAGGTCTCGACCTCGGTCTTGTCGACGTTATAGGCCTCTCGCGTGGCCTCGATGTTGCGCTGGATGTAGGCGGCCTCCTTGCCCTGCTGGTTGGGCTTGACCTGGAACTGCTCGACCAGCGCCGGATAGACACCGCCGATCAGGATGGCCGAGAGCACGAGCAGGCCGGCGGAGACGCCGGGGAGCATGCCGCCGGGCCGCACGACGCCGGCGAAGAACAGCGCGGCGCAGATCAGCGCGATGATCGCGAGGATGGTCTTGGCCGGCAGCACGGCGTTGACGTCGGTGTAGGAGGCGCCGTACACGAAGCCGCGGTCGGAGAAGACCAGGCCGTAGCGGTCGACCCAGTAGGCCACGGCCTTGAGCAGCAGGAAGATGCCCAGCAGCAGCGACAGGTGGGTCCGCGCGGCCCTGGAGGCGTGCACGCCCGGGGACTGCAGGCGGAACCCGCCGTAGAGGTAGTGCGTGATCGCCGCCAGCACGATCGAGATGATGATGGCGGTGAACAGGAAGTTCAGCACCATCCGGATGAACGGGTAGTCGAACATGAAGAACGAGATGTCCATCCCGAACAGCCGGTCCTGCTTGCCGAACGACGCGCCGTTGATGAACTCCAGCCACGTCTGCCACTGCCCCGCGAACGAGGAGCCGGAGAAGAGCGCGAGCAGGCCCATGCCGACGATGAAGATCAGCTTGCGGTGGGGGTCGAGCGCCATGCGGTAGCGGTCGGCGCCGCTGCCCCCGCCGAACATCGCCGGCCCGAACATCGGCCGCATCCGGAAGGCCAGCAGCATGTTGCCGCCGGCGATGCCGACCATCAGCACCGCTCCGACCAGGAACAGCACGATCTGGGTCAGCACCACACCGGTGAAGACCGTCGTGTAGTCGGCCGCGTCGTACCACAGATAGTCGGTATAGATGCCGGAAAAGAGAAAGAACAAAGCCACGATCGCCACGAGGGCGATCGCGACAGGCAGAAGCAGTCGCGGTCGGCGGGGCAAGCGCATCGCCCTGCCGGCTCCTGGGGTCCGGAAGCTCAAGGCCAACCCCTCGTCGTGATGAAGAAACGGTCCGTGTCTGGCAACCTACACCGCAGGGCCAGCCCTACGGCTAACGCATGGCGAGCGCCAGAAGTTTCATCCGGCATCACACGCGGGCACGTTTCCCTTGCCCGTGCGCAGCGCGTCGAGCGCCAGCACCGCGTCGTGCATCGTGTCGGCCCTGACCAGCCGGAGGCCCGAGGGCGCGGCTTTCACGGCCTCGGCGCAGTTGTCGGCGGGGGTCAGGAAGACCGTCGCGCCCGCGTCCTGGGCGCCGACCATCTTCTGCGCGATGCCGCCGATCGCGCCGACCTTGCCCGACGGCTCGATCGTGCCGGTGCCGGCGATCTGCTTGCCGCCGGTCAGCTCGCCGGGCGTGAGCTTGTCGAGTATGCCGAGCGAGAACATCAGCCCCGCGCTGGGGCCGCCGACGTCGCCGACGTTGATGTCCACGTCGAACGGAAACTTGTATTTCGCCTGCATCAGCAGGCCCACCTGGGTCTGCCCCTCGGGGCCCGCCACCGTCGGCACGGTGACGTCGAGCTTGTCCTTCCCCCTGGTGACGTTGAAGAGCACGCTCTGGCCCGGCTTGTGCGCCTTGACCGTGTCGCCCACGACGTCGACGTCCTTCGCCGGCCTGCCGTCGACGGAGTTGATCTCGTCGCCCTTCCGCAGCTTGCCGTCGGCGGGCTTGCCCTTCTCCGTGGAGACCACCGTCACGGCCAGGTCGTAGCGGATCTTGAGCTCGTTGAGCGCGGCGGCGGTGGCGGAGTCCTGGGAGTTGGTCATCTCGACCGAGTTCTCCTCCTCGACCTCCCTGGGGTCGCGGTCGGGAGCGAAGATGGTTTCCTGCGGGACCACCGCGACGGTCGGGTCGATCCAGCCGCGCAACGCCGTCAGCAGGTCGATCTGGGCCGCGGGCCCGCCCTGGTAGGCCACCGTGACCAGGCTCAGCGAGCCGGTGGTCGGATAGGTCTCGCGCCCCTTGATCGAGATCACGGGCTTCTTGTCGACCTCGCCGATCGTGTTCTCCGTCGGCCCCGGGCTCAGCACCACGTAGGGGACGGGCCTGAACGCGCCCACGATGCCGAGCGCGAGCACGAGAAATCCCGCGAGCAGCAGGGTCAGGGCGCGTCGTGACATGATGATGAGCTTATTCGCCGGCGCCGACCCACTCGGTCTCGCCGTCGGCGAACGCCTGGTGCTTCCAGATGGGCACCTGCGACTTGAGGTCGTCGATCAGCCTGCGTGAGGCCCTGAACGCCTCGTCCCGGTGCGGCGCGGCGACCGCGACGACGACGGCGGCGTCGCCCAGCGCCAGGTCACCCACCCGGTGCACGGCGGCCAGCGCCGTCACGGGGAAGTCGGCGGCCACCTTTTCGGCCACCTGCCGCAGCTCGGACTCCGCCGAGGGATGAGCCGAATAGGAGAGCCTGGTCACCGGCTTGCCGTGGTCCTGCTCGCGCACGGTGCCCACGAAGATCACGGTGCCGCCCGCGGCGTGGCCGCCCACGGCGGCCAGCACCTCGTCCACGGAGAGCGGGGTGTCACGAATGCCGAGCAACCGGATGACGTCCACGGAAAAAGACTAACCTTTACTGGCGCCTCTTCTTACGCACCTGGCGGACGATCGCGGCGGTGCCGATGACGGCCACGGTGGCGCCGGCGGCGGTGAGCGTGGCCTCCTTGACGGGCAGGCGGCGGCCGACCACGGTCGTCCTGTTCTCGCGGAGATCGAGGAGCTGCTCGAACGCGGCCTCGTTCGTCCACGAGGGCTTCCAGCCCGCCTCGCGCAGCGCCGTGCAGTCGACGACCCACGGGTAGACGACGTAGTGCAGGTCGGTGGCGGGAGCGGGGGTGATGCCGAGCCTGTGGAGCCGCTGGGCGGTGCCGAACGTCAGCCCCGCGGGCAGCTCGAACCTGCGGATGCCCGACAGCTCCTCGACCTGCTCCATCTCCATCCATCCGTCGGAACCGACCGCCGCCACGCCGGTGATGACGCCGCGCGCGGCCAGCTCCAGCGCCGAGACCAGGTCCTCGATGTGGCAGAACTGCCAGTGCGGGCTACAGCCTTTGACGGTCAGGAGCCTCGGGGACTCGAAGTGCCGGGTGATCACCGTGTCGACGCCGGGGCCGACGACCGCGGCCGGGCGCAGCACGGTCACCTCCAGTCCCGGGTGGCTGCGCAGCGACCTGCGTACGAGGGACTCGATCTCCAGGTAGTCGCCCACGACTCCGGTGTCGGGCTCGGCCGCCACCGGGGCGTCCTCGGGCAGGGGCACCTCGTTGTCGGGCGCGGCGCCGTACACCATCGCGCTTGTGACCAGCACCACACGCCGCACGCGCGCCGCGGCGCTGGCCGTCAGCACGGTCTGGGCGGCCCGCAGGTTGTACGCCCGGCGCTCCCCGGGATCGGAGTCGACGGCGTAGTCGCCGGCCAGATGGACCAGGACATCGATGTCGGAGATCCGGTTCGCCAAGAGCGGATCTCGTACGTCGATCACTCTCCACGTGGCTTCCCGAACGTCGCCGCGCTGCTCGTCAATGGCCACCACCCTGCGGAAATCCGCGGAGGATACGAGCTTCGCGACGAGCTCGCGGCCTATTCCTGAGGCCGCGCCCGTGACGGCTACTACGGGTTGGCGCGGGCGTTTCGAGGTAGGCACCAGGTCCTCACTTTGCACTGATCCGCCGTAGGACGACTAACGTGGCGGATGTGGACTCCTCCATCCTGCACGAGGTAGAGCGGTGACTGACCTGCCAGGTCGCGAAAACGACCCTAACGAGAACCCGTTCGCCATGTTCGGCAACCCTGAGCAGATGGCTCAGGCGATGCGCCAGTTCGCCGACATGCTGTCGGCGCCGCAGGGTTCAGGCCCTGTCAACTGGGACATGGCCAAGAACATCGCCCGGCACGCCGTGGTCGCCCAGGGCGATCCGAGCGTCATGGAAGGCGAGCGCCGTCAGATCGTCGAGGCGCTGAGCCTGGCCGACCTGTGGCTCAACGAGGCCACGACGCTGCCCAGCGGCGTGTCCAACCCGCAGGCCTGGAGCCGGTCTGAGTGGATCGAGAACACGGTCCCGATCTGGCGCAAGCTTTGCGAACCCATTGCCGAACGCATGGTCGAGACCATGGGCGGCGCGCTCGGCGGCTCGGGCCTGCCACCGGAGGCCCAGCAGATGGCCGGGCCGCTGATGGGCATGCTCAAGCAGATGGGCGGCATGATGGTCGGCCAGCAGATCGGCCAGGCCATCGGCTCGCTGGCGCGCGAGGTGGTCGGCACGACCGACATCGGCCTGCCGCTGTCCGACACGGCCGCGTTGCTGCCCGGGGGCATCGCCTCGTTCAGCGAGGGCCTGGAGAGCCCGTCCGACGAGATCCGGCTCTATCTGGCGCTGCGCGAGGCCGCGCACCACCGGTTGTTCCAGCATGTTCCGTGGCTGCGTTCGCACCTGCTGGGGGCGGTCGAGGAATACGCCAAGGGCATCACGGTCGACACCTCGGCGCTCGAAGAGCAGATCCGGGGCCTCGACATCAACAATCCCGAGGCCATCCAGGAGGCGCTGAGCGGGGGCAACCTGCTCAAGCCCGAGGAGACCGAGCGGCAGAAGGCCGCGCTGGCGCGCCTGGAGACAATGCTCGCCCTGGTCGAGGGATGGGTGGCCACGGTGGTCGACCGGGCCGCCGAGGGCAAGTTGCCCTCCGCCGTGGCGCTGGCCGAGACCGTACGCCGGCGCCGGGCCACTGGTGGGCCGGCCGAGCTGACGTTCGGGACACTGGTGGGGCTGGAGTTGCGGCCCAGGCGGTTGCGCGAGGCGGCGACGTTGTGGCGTTCGCTGGAGAGCGAGCGCGGGGTCGACGGGCGCGACGCGCTGTGGGGTCACCCCGACCTCATGCCGACGGCCGACGACCTCGACGACCCCGACGCCTTCGTACGCGGTGAGGCCGCCTGGGACATCTCCCAGCTCGAGGCCAAGCCGGACGAGGACGACGAGAGTTGAGCCTGCACGGCGACGCGGTGGCGGTGTTGTCCGCCTGGGCCGCGCCCACGCCGGGGGAAGAGGCGCTGCGGACGGAGTTCCTCGATCATCTGCGTTCGCATGACGACGCGATGTCGCGCGAGTGCGTGCCGGGGCATCTGACGGCGACGACGGCGGTGTTGTCGCACGACGGCTCGCAGGTGCTGCTCACGCTGCATCCGAAGGCCCGGATGTGGCTGCCGATGGGTGGCCACTGCGAAATTTCCGACATGTCGCTCGCGGATGCCGCTCTGCGGGAGGCATGGGAGGAGTCGGGAATTTCCGGGCTTGAGCTGCTGCCTGGGCCGCTCGCGGTGGACAAGCACGTCGTGTGGTGCCATCCGCCGCACAGCTGGCATCTCGACATCGAATACGCGGCCGTGGCTCCGCCCGGGGCCACGGCGGTGATCAGCGATGAGTCGCTGGACCTGCGCTGGTTCCCCGTCGACGGGATCCCCGAGCTGTCGGACGACGCGACGCGGCGATTGGCCGCACGTGGACAGGCCGCGCTTAGCTCGGCCACACGTGCGCTTGGCTAAAGTCGAGTGCGGCGTTCCAGTAGGGGGTTGCGTGGAGACTTCGGCCGTAGGCGGCACGATCGTGACACCCGCACGCAAACGACGGAAGTTTCCCACCACGGCGTTGACGTGGCTGGCCGTGACCCCGTTCGCCGCCTGGGCGGTGGCCAGGGTGGCCGGGCTCGAGCGGGGATCCCTGCCCACGCAGCTCATGACCGCGACCCCGTACGCCGCGGCTGGTTCGCTGATCCCTCTCCTGATCGCCGCGGTCGGGCGCAAGCGCGCCGCGACCGCCGTCGCGCTGCTGACCACGACCGCGCTCGGGTTCAGCGTGCTGCCCAGGGCTCTGGGCACGGCGGAGGCCACGACCGGCAGGCAGCTCAAGGTCATGACGATCAACATGCTGTTCGGCAGGGCCGACCCGGCGACGATCATGAAGCTGGTACGCGAGTTCGACCCCGACGTGCTGAGCACACAGGAGCTGACCCCGGGAGCGGTGTCCGACCTGGACGCGGCCGGGCTCAAGGAGCTGATGCCGCACCGCGTGTTGCAGGACGAGTGGAGCGCCGGAGGGAGCGGGCTCTACTCCAAGCACGCGTTGGAGGCGCTCTGGGACGTGATGCCGCCTGTCGGGCACCAGATGCCGGCCGCGTTGATCTCGTTGCCCGGTGGGCAGCCCATCGAGTTCATCGACGCGCACCCCTATCCGCCGCTGGGTCCGCAGGTCATCAATTGGAACGAGGCACTGGCGGCGTTCCCCGCGGCCTCCCCTGACAGGGTGCGGATCCTGGCGGGCGACTTCAACGCCTCGCTCGACCACGCCGCTCTGCGCGGCCTGCTGGCCCGCGGTTACAAGGACGCGGCCGACCAGGTGGGGGCCGGGTTGATACCCACGTGGCCGGCGAACAGGCGGGTGCCGCCGATCATCACCATCGATCATGTGCTGGTGGATCAGCGGGTGGGGGTCAAGGAGGTCAGCGTGCGCGATGTGCCGGGGACCGACCACCGCGCCGTGCTGGCCGAGCTCACCGTGCCGTGAGCAGGGCCCTGGTGTTGTCCCAGCCTTCGAGACCCGGGTCCAGGCGCTGGACGTCTTCGCGCGTGCGCAGGCGGTGCCAGCCCGGGGTGGTGGCGACCCTTCTGGGGCCTGAGGCCTGAGCTCGTAGCGCGGCCACCACGTTCTCCTCGTCGAGGTCGGGGTCCGCCCAGGCGGGGGCGGGGAGTGCGCAGGCCATGGCCACGGCGCCGCCGTTCTCCGCCGGGCAGATCGTGATCTCGGCCCGGCCCAGCTCCCTGAACAGCTTGCCGATCAGCAGGGGTGGCAGGTCGGGGGCGTCGGCGTTGATCACGGCGGCCTGGTCGGCTTGGAGGCGGGCCAGGGTGATTTTCAGGGGTTCGTCGTCTTTTATCGTGATTACTTCGGTGCCCGGCCAGACGATCTCGTCCAGGCCGGGGACGCTGGTGATCAGGACCGGGGTGACGAGTTCGAGGCCCGCGACCATCTCGTAGGTGTCTTCCGCCACCGCCTCGAGGAACCCCCTCGGGTCCACGCCTGGGGGCGCCGCCTGTGCCATGCGCTGTCGTACCAGGACCGCGGCGATGCGCGTCAACACTCCTCCGGTGCCGTGTGGGCCGCGGCGGAGAAACCCTCCAGGAACCCGCGCGCCCGCTCCGCCTTCGGATACTGTTCCACCAGCGCCCAGAACTTGGGGCCGTGGCTGGGCACCAGCAGGTGCACGAGCTCGTGGATGATCACGTAGTTGATGACCCACTCGGGCAGGCCCTTGAGGCGGGTCGAGATCCTGATCGTGCCGTTCTCGGGAGTGCACGAGCCCCAGCGGTGTTGCTGGTTGTCGACCCAGCTCACGCTCACGGGCACCGGCTCGCCGTCGAGATATTTCGCCGACAGCTCGCTGGCCAGCTCCAGCAGAGCCTCGTCGGTCGGCCGTCGCCGACGTTCCTTGGCGGCCAGCCGATCCAGCATCCGGCTCACCCATTCATCCGCGTCTTCGCCGCTCAGCCAGGCGGGCAGGAGCACGATCGTCTTGTCGCCGTCACGGTAGGCGGAGACCGTACGCCGGCGACGAGAACTGCGACGAACCTCGACTGTCTCGGGGGGCACATATGCACGGTAGCCGAGACCGGCCGAATTCCACAGAGGGTGGACGTTGTTTCTGCTGGTCAGATGATTAAGAGCCGGTGAATTTGGGCATGCGCCTTTCCCGATGCGCGGCCAGGCCCTCCAGCATGTCAGATGATGCCATGGTCACGGGCTGGGCCAAGGATTCCCACCTCAGGGCGGCTTCCAGGTCTTGATGATCTTGGTTTAGGGCCACTTTGGTGAGCCTTGTGGCGATGGGCGCGTTCTGGGCGATCTTCCCGGCGATCGCCAGCACTTCCGACATTAGGTCATTTTTCGGGAAGGATTGATTTACCAGACCTTTGTCGGCGGCCTCCACTCCCGACAGGGTGCGCCCCGTCAGGAGCATCTCCCTCGCCAGGCCCGCGCCCGCCCTCCTCGGCAGCAGGTACGTCGCCGCCATGCCCGGATGCAGCCCCAGCGACGTGAACGGGGCCAGCAGCTTGGCGTCTTCGGCGGCGTACACGAGGTCGCAGGCCAGCGCCACGCACAGGCCCGCCCCTACGGCCGGCCCGTTGACGGCGGCGACCGTGGGGATCTCGAGCTCGGTGATCGTCAGCCAGGTGCGGTAGAAGGCGAGCATGCGGTCGCGCAGCCGGGCCACGGTCTCCGCGCCGCGCTCGCCGATCCATGACAGGTCGCCCCCTGAGGAGAACGCCGTGCCCGCTCCGGTGATGACGAGACAGCGGACGTCTCGGTCCGCGGCCAGGTCGGTCATGGTTTCACGCCATTGGGCGGTCATGGTGTCGGTCATGGCGTTGCGCAGGTCGGGGCGATTGAGGGTGACTTGTACGACTCCGTCGCCTATGCGATCAACCAAGAGCTCGCTCATGCGGGGAAGCGTAACGCGGGCCGCTCGACCTCCATCGTCCTGATCTCCTCGCTCCTGCCCCTTCACTGATTCGTCCACAGGTCAGCACTGGGAGATTAGTTATCCACAGCCCCTGCGGAACCGGCTCGGGATCTTGATTCGACGTGAAAACCTTTCCCGCCATGAGGCCACGTGTGAAGCCCGCGCTCCGGCGAATCATCCGCGACGAGCACACCTTGCAATACGGGGTGCACCCCCTCCGGGCCGTCATGTTGAGCGGCCTGACCCGATCTGTCCGTCAGTGGATCGAGGGCCTCGACGGCACCCGGGAGCTGGACTGCGTGTTGCGGGACGCGGCCGTCGCGGGTCTCGACGAGTTCCGCGCCCGTGCCCTGCTCGATCAACTCGCCGCACAAGGGGCACTGCACGACGCCGCCATCAGCCACGCGCCCCTCGCCGACCTCCCGTTGACCGAAAGGGACCGCTTGAGACCGGACCTCGACGCCCTCGACCTCGCCTCGACCGCTCCGGACGGTGGGATCACCCTCTTGGGGCGCCGCAGGGGGATGCGGGTGCGGGTCTATGGGGCCGGGCGGGTGGGGGCACAGGTCGTCGCCCTGCTCGCGGTCTGCGGGGTGGGCAACCTCCGGGTGATCGATCCGGGCCAAGCGCGTCCCGGCGACATCACTCCGGGTGGGCTGACCTGGGCGGAGATGGGGATGACCCGCGAGGCCGGGGCTGTGGCGGTCGCCAGGAGGCTCACGTATGGCGGCCTGGAGCCCACTGAACCCGTCCCACCTGTTCAATCCGGCGGACACCAGCTCACCGCGCGCGAAATCACCGCAGCCGCCACAGCCCGCGCCACTGCGCCTTTGCCGAGCACGCCATCCATCGCCTCATCACCCGGCTCGCGCTCCACCACCGCGACACCGACGCGGCCCGGCACCGATGCGGAGGACGTGGTCAGGCCATCGGTGAATGCGCTAGTGGGTGGGCCATACCTGGGTGACAAGTCGGAGCGGCCCGATCTCGTCGTACTCGCGCCCGTGGGCCCGCTGGACGGGGTGCTGGTCAACGAGCTGACCTCCCTGGGCATCCCCCACCTGCTCGTGTCCGCCTTCGAAGGCCATGGGATCGTCGGTCCTCTCGTCCTGCCGAGCAAGACGGCATGCCTGCACTGCCTCGACCTGACGCGGCGCGACCACGATCCCGCCTGGCCGATGGTCACGGCCAGACTGGGCGGCTACCCGCCCGGCGAGATCGCCTGCGACGCCACCCTGGCGGCCCTGGTCGCGGCCGAGGCGGTGGGCCATGCGCTTACTTACCTCGACGGCAAGGAGTCGGTTGTGACCAACGGCACAATGGACGTAACGCCTGATTGGCGGTGGAAAAGGCGGTCGTGGAGCGTACATCCGCAATGTCGTTGTATGCGAAACAATCCATATTCGCTAAGAATGGTCATGGCACCCAACCACGACTGACGTGCTCAGGGACTACCACGAAGGGGGGAAGCGGCATCTCCACCGAGGTTCCGCGCATCAGTGTGAGCGATCTTCCACGCCGTGCTGTCACGCGCTCCGCAAAGCTGGCCACCCTTCCGCTCGGTTTCGCCGGTCGCGCCGCCCTGGGGCTGGGCAAGCGCATCGGCGGCAAGTCCGCCGAGATCGTGGCTCAGGAGGTTCAGCAGCGTACCGCCGAGCAGGTCTTCAAGGTGCTCGGCGAGCTCAAGGGCGGCGCGATGAAGCTCGGGCAGGCACTGTCGATCTTCGAGGCGGCGCTGCCGCCGGAGATCGTCGGCCCTTATCGGGCCACGCTGACCAAGCTGCAGGACGCCGCTCCCCCGCTGCCCGTGTCCACCGTCCACAAGGTGCTCACGGAGCAGTTGGGCGACGACTGGCGGGCACACTTCCTCTCGTTCGACGACCAGCCGACGGCCGCCGCCTCGATCGGCCAGGTTCACAAGGCCGTGTGGCACGACGGCCGGGAGGTGGCCGTCAAGATCCAGTACCCGGGGGCAGGCAAGGCCCTGCTCGGCGACTTCGCCCAGTTGGCGCGGCTGGGCAAGCTGTTCGGGGTGCTGCTGCCCGGTCTCGACATGAAGGCGGTGCTGTCCGAGCTGCGTGAGCGGGTCGCCGAGGAGCTCGACTACCTGCGCGAGGCCGAGGCGCAGCACGCCTTCGCCCTCGGGTTCGACGGCGACCCCGAATTCCACGTCCCGGACGTGGTCGCCGCCAACGAGATGGTACTGGTGTCGGAGTGGATGGACGGCACCCCGCTGTCGCGCATCATCGCGGACGGCACCAAGGAGCAACGCGACCGGGCCGGCCTCCTCTTCGTACGCTTCCTCTTCTCCTCCCCCGCACGTGTCGGACTGCTCCACGCCGACCCGCACCCGGGCAACTTCCGCATGCTGGCCAACGGCAAGCTCGGCGTCCTGGACTTCGGCGCGGTCAACCGCATGCCCGACGGCTACCCCAAGGTGTTCGGCCAGTTGATGCGCATCTTCAACCAGGGCGACATGGACGCCGTCATGACGGGCCTCCGCTGGGAGGGCTTCATCCGGGACGACAGAGACATCGACGCCGACGCCCTGCGCGCCTTCCTCGCCCCGTATGTGGAGCCGACGGCGGTGGAGGAGTTCACGTTCAGCCGGGAGTGGCTCCAGGCCCAGGCGGCCAGCGTCACGGACCTCCGCCCCACCAACGTGGTGCGCCAGCTCAACCTGCCGGTGTCGTACGTGCTCATTCACCGGGTGCATGCGGCAGGTATCGGCGTCCTCTGCCAGTTAGGCACCACGGCTCGCTTTCGCGACGAGGTGATCCGCTGGGTCCCCGGCTTCGCCGACGACCCCAACGACGAACCTCTGGCAATCGGCTAGCCCGACGCGTTCCCGCCTTTCCTCGTCGCCGTTTCCGCCCGTGCGTCTGGTGGCCGCTGCTCAACGTAGGAGTTCTTGGGCTGCGTGAGGGTTGCTCCGGGCGGCGGAGGGCGCCGCTCTGGGTAATGGTGTGGTGCTTTTCGGTGATGACGTGCTGGCCGGTGGTGCCGAGGTCAGACTGCTAATCGTCGGCGGCGGGTGACGGCCTGGCATCTGCGACAGCAGCCGGTCAGCAACAGGCGGATCTGCGAGCGAGGGGAGCGGATGCGGCGGTCTCGTTGCGGCTTGGAGTCGTTGTGGCTGGGTGGGATGTCGGTGGGGCGGCTGGCGCGGGGTGGTTGGTGCCGGTGTTTGGGCTGGTGAGGGGGCTTCTTGATGAGTGGCAATTCGTTGAACTCGCTATACCAGATGGCTACTCTGTGTAATTATACGAGTGCAACTCGTTACTCTCTTGGGAGGATCCCCAATGCATCGACCCGCGCACCTGCTCGCCGCCGTACTGGCGGTAGGAGGTCTGCTCGCTGCTGCCCCTGCTGCGCACGCCGTCGTCGATCCCGCCGTCGTCGCCGAGTGCCTGACCGGCAGTGTCGGCGATCTCACCCACCTCGTAGACCCGACAGCCCCGGGGGTGCCTGCTGAGGTTCCCGCCGTTCACTGCCTTGCTCCCTGAGCGTCCCTGCGCGTTGAGCGCGCAACGCCGTCGCGGCCGGAGGTCGTGCCGAGCGGTTCCCGTTCCGGCGGGGTCGTGGGTACGAGCCCGGCACGCACGGGCCTGGTGATCTGGCAGAACTGCTCGCCGATGCCTTCCCCTGAGGTTCATCCGCATGGACCTGTTGGGGAGGAGCGGCGAGCAGTTCGGCTTCTACAGAGGCCCGACAGGAGGGCGTGGACGCCGTCGGCTAGTACGCGTTTGCCTTCCTCGCGTGAGTTCAGGAACCAGCCGGGGAGTGGGCTGCGGAGTGAGCAGGTCAGTTCGATGCTGACGAGGCCGTGGATCGTGGTCCACACCAGGTACGCGGCGCGTGCGGGGTCATTCGATCGGATCAGGCCGGCTTCCGCGGCTGCTGAGGTGGCTTGGGTGAGGAGGTCGAAGGTCAGGCCGAGGGCGTCGTTTCGTTGTTGGGGCGAGGGGTCGAAGTCGGGGAGGGGGCGCTCGAACATCAGGGCATAGAGGGCGGGGTCGGACAGTGCGAACTCCCGGTAGCCGTAGGCCACCGCCATGATCCGGGCCAGGGGGTCCGTGTGACCGTTCAGGGACTTGGTCATCGCCTCGTGCAGGATGCCGAAGCCGTACTCGTAGATCGCTTCTAGCAGGCCGGCGCGGCCGCCGAAGCAGGTGTAGATGCCCATGGTGGAGGTGCCGGCGGCGTCCGCGACGCGGCGGAGGGTCAGGTGGAGGGCGCCCTGTTCGCGTAGAACGTGCATGGCTGCGTCGAGGAGGTCCTGGCGCAGCGCGCCGAGTTCTTTCGGGATGCTTACGTCTCTCGGCACCCTCTCACCATATCTGGCGATAACGAGCATCATAACGAGCGTTATCACCGAGAGAAGGGACTCATGACATGCGCGTCTATCGGGTCACGGCGGCGGCGGGGTTCGTCTGTGCCGTGTTGCTCGTGGTCAATTCCGCCCGTCGGGCCGGCTTTCTGCCCGAGAACGCCCTCACGCACGCCATCGCGCCGTTCGGGGCTCTGACCGGCTTACTCGCGATCACCGGCATCTACCTGCTCATTCGGGGTACGGCAGGCAGTCTCGGACTCGTCGGGTACGTGCTCAACTCGGCCGGGCTGGCCGGGGCGTTCGCGATCGAGTACATCCTTCACTTCGTCTTCCCCTACCTTGGCGGCGGCACCGTCACCGGACTGCTCGCCGGAGGGACCGGGCGGGCATTCCTGGTCACGTCGATCGTCCTGCTGGCGGGGGTGCTGGCGTTCAGTGCGGCGGCCATTCGGAGTGGGGCGATGCCCGTTGTGGGCATTGTGCTCTATGCCGTGGGGATGGTTCCCGGGTCGTTGCGGAATGCGGTGCCGCTGCCGGTGTACCTGCTCGGGCTGGTGGTGGCGGGGGCCGGGGTCGCGTGGATGGCGGCTCGGCTCTGGTCTGCCCAGGAGGAAGTGGTCGCTCCGTCGTCGGGGCGGGGCGTGCCATCCACCAGGTCCACCGCTGCCTGAGCGGCGGGCGTACCGCTGGCGTGGAATGGGGAGAGCCGGGCGCTGGAGTGCGCCCGGCTCTCATGTGGGGATCTGGCGGGAGATCCTGCGCCGGCGGCAGGATCTCCGCGATCAGATCTGCAGGCTCAGGGCCCGGCGAAGGCGGTCGTTCGCTCGCTTGACCTCGCGCCGCGCTCGCTGCACGCGCGTGACGCGCAGGATGAGACGCTGCTCCTCCGCCTCGCGATGGAGGGTTTGTATTCGGTCATTGACCAAGTCATGAATGAGATTCGGCACTGCCATGCTCCTCGTCGAATGAGTGCTCATTGGTTTGTTCGCTTTCTTGCTCGTAGGTGCGGTGTTCAGGCAGCGACCGGGTGCTTGCGGGGACGCCCGCGCGGACGCTTGCGGGGAACGATCGTTCCCCTGAGGATCAGTTCGCCGCCCCAGACGCCCCACGGCTCCTCGCGCTCGAGCGCGCGGGCCAAGCAGGCCTTCTGGATCGGGCAGCCGCCGCAGAGCGCCTTGGCGAACTCGACGTCCTCCGGCGACTCGGCGAACCACAGGTCAGGGTCGGTACGACAGGGGATCTTGGCTTCGTCGATCAGGTCCATGATCGTCTTCGCCCCCATCTGCTTCTCCTTTTGATCGATCTTTTTGATCTTGGTCGGGCACCTCGGAGGTGGTCGGGGATCACGGACAAACAAGAAGGCCGCGGATCCTGTGTGCGGATCCGCGGCCTGGGGGCTGCTATTTGCCGGTCAGGTTATGACCGGTGCATCCCTCCAGGGTTGCGGACCGCACAGTCCACCCTTGGTGAGCTGGTTGGTCGGCAGTTCGATACGTGCTCCGTAGACAGGAGCGCCTTGCGCGCCGAAGTGGGCTCGCGCATAGAAGGCGGCGGCCTGACTGCGGGCAGACTTCTCCTGCCGCGGCTTGGCGGGGCCATCGACGAGCCTCACCGAGTCACGGCATGCGGAGGCGAGCCACTGCATGGCCGGCATCTTGATGCTGATCACGGGGACTCACCTCCACTCTCTGGATCGTCGGAACAGGAGTGTCCGACTTGCTTGACCATGACCCTAAACCGGGAACCCTGGAACCGGCAACATATTTTCTACCTGCGATTTCGTTACATTGGGCCGCGTCCAGCTGCCCACCTGCGCCTACTTCGTCACGCGGATCATGGCTTCCTGGACGACGGAGACCACCAGGTCGCCCGACGCGGTGAACATCTCGCCCCGCGCGAGTCCCCGTGCCCCGCCCGACCAAGGGGACTCATGGGCATAGAGCAGCCAGTCGTCGGCCCTGAACGGGCGGTGGAACCACATGGCGTGGTCCAGCGAGGCGCCCATGACGTTCGAGGCGCCCCAGGCCATGCCGTGGGCCAGCAGGATCGTGTCCACCAGCGTGAAGTCGGAGGCGTACGCGGCCAGCACCACGTGCAGCAGCGGGTCGTCGGGCAGTTCGGCGTCGTAGCGGAACCACACGTTCGTCTCGGCGCTGCGCAGCTCCGGGTTCTGGTACGCCTCCCAGGTAAGGGGCGAGGCATACCGCGCGTCCACCGGGCGCGGGCGCGACAACCAGTCCCTCAGGTCGGAGTTGTCGCCGACGAGCTCGTACATCCTGTCCTGGAACGTGGGCAGCGTCTCGGGATCCGGTACGGCGGGCATCACGGACGCCTGGTGCGCCACGCCCTCCTCCTCGATGTGGAACGACGCCGACATCGTGAAGATCGCCTTGCCGTGCTGGATCGCGTTGATCCGGCGGGTCGTGAACGAGCGGCCGTCACGCAGCCGTTCGACCGTGTAGACGATCGGGATGGAGGGGTCGCCCGGGCGGATGAAGTAGGCGTGGAGGGAGTGGACGTTACGGCCTTCGGGGACTGTTCGGCCGGCTGCCACCAGGGCCTGGGCTGCAACCTGGCCGCCGAAGACGCGTTGGATGCGCTCTTCCGGGCTCCTGCCGCGGAAGATGTCCAGCTCGATCTGCTCCAGGTCGAGCAGGTCAAGCAGCTCCTTCAGCGCCTCGTTCACGATGTTCGTCCCCCTTGTGCTTTCCCGTTCTCGGACAAGTGTGACGGGTTACCCCTGTACCCCCAACGGTGGGTATGGATTGTCCCTTGTCGCGGTTTCAGGGCTGTTAAGAGGTGCGGCACAGGGAGAGGACGGCTTCGCCGTAGCGGTCCAGCTTGACCCGGCCGATCCCCGCGATCGACAGCAGCTCCTGCTCCGTAGTAGGCGCCAGCTCCGCGATCGCCTGCAGCGTGACGTCCGTGAAGATGACGTACGGCGGGATCTTGGCTTCCTTGGCCGTGGCCGTGCGCCAGGCCTTCAGGCCTTCCAGCAGGGCCTCGTCGTAGTCCGCGGGGCAGGTGGCGCAGCGGCCCAGCTTCTGTTCGGCGGCCGCCACCAGCGTCTTCGCGCATATGCGGCAGCTCACCGGGGCGGCCACGGGACGGCGTTCGCGGGGTGAAGGGGAGATCCGGGGCGGGGCCGAGATGCGGCCCGTCAGGCCGTCCAGGAAGCGGGACGGGCGGCGGGTTTTGCGGCCCCCGGGCGCGCGGGCCAGCGCCCAGGAGAGGGAGAGGTGTTCCCTTGCCCGCGTGATGCCCACGTACAGGAGGCGGCGTTCCTCCTCGATCTGGTCCGGGGTTTCCGCGTAGATGATGGGCAGCATGCCGTCCGTGAGGCCGACCAGGAAGACGGCGTCCCACTCCAGGCCCTTGGCGGCGTGCAGGGAGGCCAGGGTGACCCCCTCCACGGGTGGGGCGTGTTGTTCCGAGGCTCGGCGTTCGAGCTCGGCTACGAATGCCGGGAGGTCGGCGCCCTCCGCGGCCATGTCCTCCGCCAGGTCCGCCAGGGCCTTCAGGGACTCCCATTTCTCCCTGGCCTTGCCGCCGCCGGGAGGGGTGGGGGTCAGGCCGATGCCGGTGAGGATGTGGTGGACCTCCGCGGCCAGCGGCTCGCCGGCCGCCGAACGGGCCGCGCCGCGCAGGAGGACGACCGCATGGCGCACCTCCGGGCGTTCGAAGAAGCGTTCGGCGCCGCGCAGCACGTACGGGATCTCGGCCTTGGACAGGGCCTCCTCATAGGACTGCGACTGGGAGTTGACGCGGAAGAGCACGGCTATCTCGCGCGAGGGGACGCCCTTGTCCAGGAGTTTCCTGATCGACCGGGCCACTCCGGCGGCCTCGGCGGGCTCGTCGTCGTAGTCGGTGAACGTCGGCTTCGGGCCCTCGGGGCGTTGGGCGACCAGCTCCAGGCGGTGGGGGGATTTGCCCTTGGCTATGACGAGGTTGGCCAGGTCCACCACCTGCGGGGTCGAGCGGTAGTCGCGTACCAGCTTGATGACCGCCGCCTGCGGGTGCTCCACGGCGAAGCCCGTCAGGTAGCGGGGGCTGGCGCCGGTGAAGGAGTAGATCGTCTGGTTGGGGTCGCCCACCACGCAGAGGTCGTCGCGGCCGCCCAGCCACGTGTCGAGCAGGAGTTTCTGCAGCGGGTTGACGTCTTGGTACTCGTCGACCACGAAATAGCGGTATTGCTGGCGGATCTGCGCCGCCACTTCCTGGTGCTCGGTCATCACGGCCGCGGTCAGCTCAAGGATGGTTTCGAAGTCGACAAGGTGGCGTTCGCGTCTGATCTGCTCGTATTCCTCGTAGAGGCGGGCCACCTCTTCGGCCGGTACGGGGGGTGTGCGGTGGAATTTCGCCGCGCCCGCAACGTAGTCCTCCGGCCCAATCTGGGTGACCTTGGCCCACTCGACCTCCGCGGCGATGTCCCGCAACTCGGACCGATCGGGATTTTTCCGGATCCGGCGGCAGGCCTCCACCAGGACCGGGAGCTTGGACTCGATCACCGACGGCGCGTCGCCACCGATGACCCGCGGCCAGAAGTACGTGAGCTGACGCAGCGCCGCGGCGTGAAAGGTGCGGGCCTGCACGCCGGGTGCCCCAAGTGAGCGCAGGCGCTGGCGCAGCTCCCCGGCCGCCCGGGTGGTGAACGTCACAGCCAGTACGCTCTGCGCGTCGACGACGCCGCTGCGGACCGCGTACGCGATGCGGTGGGTGATCGCCCTGGTCTTGCCCGTCCCGGCGCCGGCCAGCACGCACACCGGCCCGCGCACGGACTCGGCGACGGCCCGCTGCTCGGGGTCGAGGCCGGTCAGGACGTCATCCACGTTGCTCATCCGTACATACTCGCAGCAGTAGCGGTCATGCACTTTATTCTGGCAACATGCGGGCCGTCGTAACTTCATAGCCGTCGAGATGCGAAGAACTGGTCTCTTCCCCCACAATGGGGCCCGACCATCTGCATGGGGGAAAGGAAGGCCGTGCGAACTGCGGTATCCGCGGGCGTGCTCGCGCTCGCTGCCGTTGTGCTCACACCCGTCGCCGCGGACGCGACCAAGGAGCCCACACCAGCCCCCTCGGCGACCAACCCCGTCGATCCTGACGGGCTCGGCGGGTTAGCCGCGGAGACCGTCGCGTACGGCTCCCACCGGCGCCAGAGCATGGACGTCTGGTGGACCCCCGACGGGCAGCAGCGGCCAGGGGTCTTCCTGATCCACGGCGGCTGGTGGTCCGGGGGTGACAAGAAGTACATGAAGGAGATCACCCGCGGCTACGCCGATCTCGGCTACACGGTCTTCAATCTCAACTACCGCCTGTCCGGCGACGCGCCCTGGCCCGCGCAGCGTACCGACGCGCTGGCCGCGATCGCGGCGGCCCGCAAGCACGCCGACAAGTGGGCGTTCGATCCGAGCAACTACGTGGTGGTCGGCTTCTCCGCCGGTGGGCACATCGCGGCGGCCGTGGGCACGTACGGCGACGGCATCAACGGTCTCAAGGGCGTCGTCGGCCTGTCGCCGATCATCTCGCCCCTGCGCGCCTACACCGAGGGCGAGAAGTCCGCCGACCCCAACAAGCGCAAGCTCCGTACGGCCGCCATCCGCCTGGCCGGAGGCTGCTCGCCCAAGGGCAAGTGCTCGCGGGTGTGGGCCAGCATGGAGGTGGCCTGGCACGCCAGCCGCAAGGACGCCCCGATGCTGACCGTGCATTCGGAGAAGGAGTTCGTGCCGCCGGCGCAGAGCCAGGTGCTCAAGCAGATGCTGGGTCAGGTTGGGGTGCCCGTGACGGTGCTCACCGCGCCGGGGATCAACCACAGCAATCCGCTCTATCGCGAGCCGGGCGTGGCCGAGCGCGTGCAGGCCTGGATCGCCGAGCGCATCGGATAGGGATACCGGCACCCGGTTGGGGATTAACCGGGCAGCCCGCGTTGTTGCACGGAGCGCTTGATTTCCTTACCTCGGAGGGATTTCCCAACATGGCGCTCACGGTCTACAGCACCACGTGGTGCGGCCCCTGCAAGCGGCTCAAGTCCCAGCTCGCCCGCGAGGGCATCAGCTTCGACGAGATCGACATCGAGCGGGACCCGTCGGCCGCCGAATTCGTGATGAGCGTCAACAACGGCAACCAGACCGTGCCGACCGTGGTGATCGAGACGCCGAGCGGGCGCGTCGTGCGGACGAACCCGTCGGCCCGCGAGGTCAAGGCCCTGCTCGAAGCGGCCTGATCACCAGTCGCCGGTGAGCTCGCCGCCGTACCAGGTCTCGATCAGGCGGCGGGCTATCGACACGGGAGGCGGCAGGCGCAGCTCGCCCGACTCCAGCGCCGCCGTCAGCTCGGCGCGCGAATACCAGCGCGCCTCGGCGATCTCCTCCGCGTCGGGCGTCAGCGTGGTCGTGGTGGCCTCGGCGAAGAAGCCGAGCATGAGGCTGCGCGGGAACGGCCACGGCTGGCTCCCCAGGTAGCGCGGGTTGACGACGGTGACGCCGACCTCCTCGGCCACCTCCCGGGCGACGGCGTATTCGAGCGACTCCCCCGGCTCCACGAACCCCGCCAGGATCGACAGGCGCCCTTCCGGCCACTGCGGCCCGCGGGCCAGCAGGCAGCGGTCGTCCTCGTCGCGGATCAGCATGATCACGGCGGGGTCGACGCGCGGGAAGTGCTGGCTGGCGTCCCGCGGGCAGACGCGGATGTGGCCACCGGCCCTGATGTCGGTGTGGGAGCCGCAGCGCGGGCAGTATTCGTGGCTCGTGTGCCAGGCCTCCAGCGCCACCGCGTAGACCAGCAGGCCCGCGTCGCGGTCGCCGAGCAGCCCCCCGACCTGGCGCAACCCGGCCGCCACCGGCTCGCCCTCGGGCGTGTCGCGCAGGCTCATCGGGATCGTCACGCGGCCGTTGACGTCGCCCTTGGGGATGCCCGGCAGCGGCGCGGCCACCGCGAAATAGGCGACTCCGTCCTCGACGCCCAGCAGGTAGCGCGGCCCCGGTGGCGCGTCCGCAGGGGTGAACAGCACCGCCTGCACCTCATCGCCCACCCGGCGCACCAGCGTGTGACCGTTGTCGATCACCAGCACCCTGGCCGCGGGGTCGGACCACGCCTGCTCCAGCCACTGGTCGTCGGCACGCAAGGCCGAGGATCTGTCGATGGTGCCGCGTGCCAGAAGTAGTGGTCCGATGAGTTGCTCTTCCGCCGTGCTCGCCACTGGCCGACCCTCCCCAATTCCCATGTCATCCTATGACCTCGCAGTTAGCCGCCGATTAAGGTATCCGGACCCCGCGGTGATCTCTCTGGGGCTAAGATCGACGAGTTAGGTTAGCCTTACCTGATTCTGTCCGGGGGTGCCTTCGCGTTGCGGCTCTACCTGACCGCGCTCAAACCGACCGATTCCGTGACGGACGGCTTCCTGCCCGCGGCTCGTGCTCTGGGGTGCGAGGTGACGATCCTGACGGATCGGCCGGAACGGCATCCTCATGCGGTGGCCTGCGACGTACACGATCCGCGGGCCCTGATCGACGCCATCGAACATCTCGGCAGGCCGGATGCGATCTTCTCCAACTCCGACCATCTGCAGACGGAGACCGCGCTGGCCGCGTCCTATTTCGGGCTGCCCGGAAAGGATTGGCGGGCGTGCGCGTCCGCCAAGAACAAGTTCCTGATGCGTCGCCGGCTCCTCGAGGCGGGGGTCGAGCAGGTTTTCTCGGTACGGCTCGCGCCCGGCGATCCGGTGCCTGCGCACGTGCCGTATCCGGTCGTGCTGAAACCCCGCGAAGGGGTGGCCAGCGAGGACGTCCGGCTGGTCGAACGGGATCTTCACTCCGCCGTGGCCGAGGTCAGGCGGCGGCGGCCCGGGGAGGCGCTGGTCGTGGAGGAGTACCTCGAAGGGCCGTTGCGGACGCTCGAGACCCTGGGGGACTCGGCTGGGGTGCGGGTGCTCGGGGGGTTCGAGACGACGTTGGGGGCTTTGCCGTACTTCGTGGAGGAGCGGCTGGACTGGGCGCCTGATGGGCCGCACGAGCAGGTGCTGGGGGCTTTGCGGGCGTTGGGGGTGGGGTTCGGGGCCTGCCACACCGAGTACGTGGTCACCGCCGACGGGCCTCGGGTGGTCGAGGTGAACTACCGGGCGATCGGCGATCATTGCGACTTTCTGCTGGGGGACGTGCTCGGGGTGCCGATATTCGAGTGGATCCTGCGGGTGCATCTCGGGGAGCAGGTGCCGCCCGTTCCGGAAATTTCCGGATACGGGAGCGCGGTCAGCCTCGTCGCGGACCGGTCGGGGACGGTCAAGGCGGCGCCCGGGCACGAGTCCGTCGTCAGCGGTGACGTGCGGCTCTGGCATCGGCCGTTGCGGGCGGTCGGCGATGTGGTCTCGATCACCCATACGAACCGGGACTACTTGGGGGTCGTCCGGGCCGTCGGGCCTGATCGGGGACGGGTGGACGCGGCCATCGAGGGCTTTCGCGCCGTTCGGCCCTGGGTGGTCGAATGAGCGGCCGGGAGGCCTATCTGGCCGCTCGGGTGCTGGACGCTCTCTTGCGTGAGGACTACGGGGGGTTGTCCGCGCGGATCGCCAGGACCAAGGACAGCGTGGGGTTGCCGCTGGCCGACGGGCGGTGGGTACGGCTTTCGCCCGGTGTGCTGTTCCAGGACTTCGTGGTCGCCGACGGGGAGCGGCTGGGGCTGGAGCAGGTGCTGGAGACGTTGGTGGACGTTTCCGACCCGGCGGACGCCGAAGGGGTTTCCGCGTTCTTCGAGGAGTGCCTGGCGGCGTTGGCGGCTCTTGAGTTGCATGACGCGCAGGTGGGTGAGGTGCTCGGGCGCAGGCCGTCTTATGAGGCGTTGGCCGCTTTCGTGGATCATCCGGTTTATCCGACTTCTCGGGCGCGGCTCGGGCTCTCGGCGGACGAGTTGCCAGCGTATGCGCCGGAGTTCGCGCCGTCGTTCGAGTTGCGGTGGGCGGTGGTGCCGCGCCGTGCGCTCGCGCCGGGCTCCGCCGCGCGACTTCCGATCGATGGTCCGGGCGCGTGCGAGGCCGATGAGGTGCTGTTTCCCGTGCATCCGCTGGCCGTGGGCGAGGTACGGAAGATCGACGGGGTACGGGTGCTGGACCAGGCCGCGATCACCGTGCGGCCCACCCTGTCCATGCGAACCGTCGAGGTCGGCCCGCGCCTCCATCTCAAGTTGCCGCTGCCGATCAGCACCCTGGGCGTGCGGAACCGGCGCTCGATCAAGCCGGGGACACTCGCCGACGGGGCGAAGGCCGAGTTGCTGCTGCGGGAGCTGGCCGACCCGGACGTGCTGCCGGCCGACGAGCAGGTCTATGCGGAGGCCGGGCACGAGTATCTCGCTTGGATGGTCAGGCGGCTGCCCGAGGGGAAGATCGTGCCGGTTGCCGCCCTGACCATCCCTAGGGTGCTGGACGAGCTCGGTGACGTGCTTCCCGCCTATCTGGGGTTGCTGTTTCGGTGGAACGTACGGCTCTTCGTGCGGTACGGCGTCGCGCTCGAAGCCCATCAGCAGAACCTCGCCCTGGTCTTCCAGGGTGATCGCATGCGGCTGCTGGTCAAGGACAACGACGGGCTGCTCGCGTCCCCCTCCAGGCTGGCCGCCGCCGGGGTCGAGGTGCCCGACTTCGCGGACGGGCGGATGTTGACCGACGATCCGCACGCGCTGGCCGACGTGTTCGTGACCATCACGCTGCACCTGGCCGCCGCCTCGGTGGTCTTCGGGGCGTTGCCGCAGGCCCGGGCGGCGGCCCTGGTGCGGGACACGCTGGCCGAGGCGCTCGACGAGTACGGCGACGACCCCATGGCCAGGCTCCTGCGCGCCAGGACGCTCGACGCGGCCCGGCTGACCGGCAAGTCCATGATCACGGCGGGGACACTCGTGGCCAAGGAACGTTCCGGCGCGCGTGACATCAACAAGTTCTACGGCACCAGCGGGCCCAACTATCTGAGGAGAACTTGAATGCCGAGCTCCGACGGATTGGCCATCGACGCGCCCTCCGCCCTGGCCGAGGAGGCGACGCTGGCGGCCCTGCTGCGCTGCTGCGTGCGGGAGTTGGCCGGGCCGCGCGGCCTGGTCTGGCCGGCCCCGCCGTACCTGCTGCTGCGGGTGGCGGGCACGCTGCTGCGGGCCCGTACGCACGGTGGCGCGGCGCTGCGCTTCGACGGCCTGCCGGAACGTCTCGACGGCGGCGCCTGGCAGCCGTTGATGACAGACGATCTGGTACGGCTGGTCGAGGCCGACCTGGGCGAGCGGGATCGAAGGAGTGCGAGCGGCCCCGGCCGGCTGGACGCGGGGCGCAACGGGGAGTTCGCCAGGCAGGTGGCGGCCAGCCGGGATGCCGTGGCCGCGATCCTGCGGGGCCGGGCCGAGGGGGTGCCGCCCGCCGATCCGTGGCTGGCCTCCGAGCAGGCGCTGGTCTACGGGCATCCGTTCCATCCCAGCCCCAAGGCGCGCGGCGGGGCCGACTGGTTGCGGTACGCGCCGGAGACCCATGCCGAGTTTCCCGTCAGGCTGCTCGGCGTGCGTGACGACGTCCTGGCTGCGGAAGGTGACGTGTCGGCGCTGGATGCGATGGGGGTGGCGCCTGCCGGGTATCGGGTGTTGCCCGCGCATCCTTGGCAGCTCGAACTGTTGCGGCCCGCCATCGGCGCCGAGCTGGTCGATCTGGGGCCCGGGCCCGTGGTGATGCCGACTTCGTCGGTACGGACCGTGTACGCGCCCGAGGCGGAGGTGTGCCTGAAGTTCTCCCTGGATGTGCGGATCACGAACTGTGTGCGGAAGAACGCCTGGTACGAGCTGGCCGGGGCGGTGGAGCTGACATCACGACTTACGCCGATATTTGGGGAAATATCGGCTAGGCATCCCGCCACCCGCTGGCTCCCCGAGCCCGGCTACCGGTCGGCCGCCCTCGGCACCAGGCTGCACGAGGGCCTGGGGGTGATCGTCCGGCAGAGCCCCTGGGCCGCCTGCTCGCCGGGCGTGACCCCGATCCTGGCCGCCGCCCTCGCCCTGGACACCCCGGTCCGGGCTCTGGACACGCCGGTCTGGGCTTTGGGCGCCCCGGCCCGGGATCCGCTCGCCTGGTGGTCGGCGTACGTCACCGTGGTCGCGTTGCCGGTTCTGGAGCTGTATTTCGCGCACGGCGTCGTACTGGAACCCCATCTCCAGAACGTCCTGGTCGGCCTGGACGCGTCCGGGCTGCCCGCGCAGGCCGTCTTCCGCGACCTGGAGGGCACCAAGCTGGTCGCGGGCCGCCACGACCTCGACGGCCTGCACCCCGACGTGGCCCGGGCCCTGGCCTACGACGCCGAACGCGGCTGGGCCCGGGTCGTCTACTGCCTGCTCGTCAACCACCTGACCGAGATCGCCGCCACGCTCGCGGGCCCCGACGACGACCTCCTGCGCGGGTTGTGGCGAACAGCCCACGCGCTGCTCATGGAGCAGGCCGACCACTTGGGATGGCCGCTGCCGCTCTCCGACCTGTTGGCGGGAGCGCCGCTGCCCGCCAAGGCGAACCTGGGCGTGCGCTGGGCCAGGGCGGCCGACCGCGCCGCCGGGTACGTGCCGATCGCGAATCCGCTGGCATGATCGCCGCACGCATCCGGGACGCCGCGCTGAGCCTGCCCGAGGTCCCCGCCTACCTGTACGACCTGCCCGCGCTCGACGAGCACGCCGCTTCCGTGCGGCGGGCGGTGGGGGCGACGGAGCTGTACTACGCCGTCAAGGCCAATCCGGACGCCGAGTTGCTGCGCGTGCTGGCCGGGCACGTGGACGGGTTCGAGGTGTCGTCGGGGGGCGAGCATGCGCACGTCACGGCCCTGTTTCCGAGCAAGCCGGTCGCCCTCGGCGGTCCCGGCAAGACCGATGCCGAGTTGCGCCTGCCGCACCACCGCATCCACGTCGAGTCCCCGAACGAGCTGCGCCGCCTCCTCGCCACCGGCCTGCCAGCCGACGTGCTTATCCGGATAAATCCGGACCTGCCGGTTGAGGGCGCGGCCCTCACGATGAGCGGCCCCTTCGGCATGGACGAGCAGGGTGTGGCGGAGTGCCTGGCGTTGTTCACCGATCGGGTACGGCTGCGCGGCGTGCACACCCACCTGGCCAGCGGCCTGGACTCCGCCCAGCTGATCAGGCTGGCGGAGACGTTGCTCGACAACGAGTACGAAGAGGTCAACCTGGGCGGCGGCATGGCGGTCTCCTATGCCGCGCCCGAGTCCAGGTTCGACTGGGCGGCGTACGGGGCCCGGCTGGAGGCGCTCAGAAAGGGTCGGCGGCTGCGAATCGAGCCCGGCAGGGCGTTGACCGCCTACTGCGGCTACTACGTCACGAAGATCGTGGACGTGAAGCGCGTGCGAGGCGAGACCTATGCGATCGTCCTCGGCGGCACCCACCACCTGCGGACTCCGGCGACCAAGGGCCACGACCAGCCCTTCACGATCCTGGCCACGGGGGGCGGTCAGGGCGTGACCGATGAGCCGATCACCTTCGTCGGCCAGCTATGCACCCCAAAAGACGTTTTTTCCCGAAAAATCCGGACCTCGGCCCGCATCGGAGACACGGTGGTCTTCGAGATGGCCGGCGCCTACGCCTGGAACATCTCCCACCACGACTTCCTCATGCACCCGAAGCCGGCGTTCCACTACCTAAGAGTCTGACTCCTTCGATGAGCGCGACCAGCCCGTCGGCGTCGAGGAGATTGACCGGGCGCACGGTCCTGTTCGAGCGTACGTAGTGGAAGGCCGCCCCCACCTTCTCCAGCGGCACGCCCGCCAGGTGCGACCAGGCCAGCCGGTACGCGGCCAGTTGCACCGACGCCGCCCTGGCCGCCTTGCCCTTGGGCGGTTCCCCGGTCTTCCAGTCGACCACCTCGTAACCGCCTTCCGGCAGCTCGAACACGGCGTCCATCCGCCCGCGCACCAGCCGATCGGCGATCATGGTCTCGAACGGCACCTCGAGATCGACCGGCCGCCGATCGGACCATTCGCTCTCCTCGAACCGCTCCTGCAGCTCGGCGAGGCGTACATCCGCCTCTTCGAGCTCGTCGTACAGCTCGATGTCGTCGATCAGCCGCTGCTGGTCCCAGCGCGTCTCCAGCCACTTGTGGAACGACGTGCCGCGACGCGCCAGCGGCGCGGGCTTGGCCGGGACCGGCCGGCGGATCCTGCGGGCCAGCTCGCGGGGGTCGGCGGCCAGCGTGACCAGCGACGACACGGTCAGCTTGGACGGCAGCTCGACGATGGTCGCGGCCCTGCGATGATAAAGCTCGCGTTCGCGCAGCAGCAGGTCGGTGTCGCGTTCCCAGGCCCGCAGGCGCTCCTCCTCGAACGCCCGCAGCGGCTCGTCCTCGTCCTCCGCGGCAAGTGCCCCGGCCAGGGCGTCCTCGACCAGGCGGGCGCCGTCGAGCACCGACTCGTAGCGCAGGCCCTCGGGCGTGACCGGCCAGGTGGCCTCGGCGGGCTCGGCGAGCAGCGGGTTGGTGGCGCCTTCGGCCAGGTCCTCGGCCCAGAACGAGACGCGGTCGGCGGTGTCGCGGATCTCCAGCAGGAAGTCCGACGGCGCCAGGGGCTTGGTGGCGGTGCCCCAGCGGTAGCCGGAGGCGATCAGGTGGTAGTGGGCGCGGGTGACGGCGACGTACGCGAGCCTGCGCTCCTCCATCAGGTCGCGGTCGCGGCAGAGCTCGTCGAACGCGCCCAGCTCCTCCTTGCTCAGCCCGCTCAACCTGGGCAGGTCGGGGGCGTCGCCGCGCAGGGAGTAGGGGAGTTTGCGGGGGTTTTCGGTCCAGCGGCTGTTCATGACCGGCGTAGCGGGGAACATGCTGCCTGTCGCGATCGTCCCCTTCGAGCTGACGAGCTGCGACAACCCCGGCACCACCACGATCGGCCACTCCAGGCCCTTCGAGGCGTGCACGGTCATCAGCTTGACGCTGTTGCTCTCGCCGACCCGGCCCGCCTCCAGGCCGAACTCCTCACTCTCCGCCGCCTGCAGGTAGGCCAGGAACGCCCCGAGCGTCGGATCCTCCGAGTCGCCCGCGAACCTGGACGCCGCGTCGAGGAACGCGTCGAGATCGGCCCGCGCCGCGAACGCGCCCACCGAGCCGCTGCGCGCGGCCACCTCGATGTCCAGGCCGAGCCTGCGCTCGACCTCGGAGATCAGGTCGGGCAGCGGCTGGGCGGTGTGCGCCCGCAGCTGGCGCAGCTCGTGGGCGAGCGCGACGAGCCTGGTGCGGGCCAGCGGCGAGAACGTCTCCAGCCAGCCCTCCCTGTCCGGCAGCTCGTCCAGCGCGTCGACCAGACTGCCGCGCTCCTCGGCCATGTCGGCCACCACCTGGTTGAGCGGGTCGTCCTCGCGGTGGCTGTCGCGCAGCTCGCGGGCCAGCTCCCTGGCGTGCTCCCCCAGCGTCCGCAGGTCGGCGGGCCCGATCCGCCAGCGCGGCCCGGCCAGCAGCCTGGCCAGCGCGTCACCGGCCGTCGGGTCGTAGAGGACGCGGAGGGTGGCGACGATGTCGTTCACCTCGGGCACGGTCAGCAGGCCGCCGAGACCGACCACCTCGACCGGGATGTCGCGCTCTTCGAGCGCTCTGCGCAGCGCCGGGAACTGCGATCGTTTCCTGGCCAGGATCGCCACGTCCTGGGGTTGTACGGCGAGCGTCTTCTTGCGTTCCTGCTCGCCCCAGGGCAGGCCGTCGGGGGCGACCTCCTGGCCGAGGATCTTGCGGATCCCTTCGGCGATCCACTGCGCCTCGTCCTCGGCGGTCTCGTGGAAGGCGCAGGTGACGCGGCCCCGGTCGACCCGGTTGGGGCCGGGGACCAGGACCGGGACCTCGCGGGCCTCCATGCGGAGCGGGAGTTGTACGCGGGCGGCGACGTCGAGGACGCGGTCGCCGTTGCGGAAGCTGACGCTGAGCTGGCGGATCTCCGCGGGATCACCCGAACTTGTCCGGAAATCTCGGGAAAAACGGCGAAGGTTGCCTGCCGAGGCGCCGCGCCAGCCGTAGATCGACTGGCACGGGTCGCCGACGGCGGTGACCGGGTGGCCGCCGCCGTAGAGCGAGCGCAGCAGGACGAGCTGGGCGTGGCTGGTGTCCTGGTATTCGTCGAGCAGGACCACGGAGTAGCGGGAGCGCTCGATCTCGCCGACTTCCTTGTGGTTCGCGGCGATCCTGGCGGCCAGCGACATCTGGTCGCCGTAGTCGATGACCTCGCGGCCACGCTTGAGCCGTTCATACGCCTCCACCAGAGGCAACAACTGCTCCCTGGCCGCCTGGACGTTGAGCGGCTTGCGCTGGGCGAGCGTCGTCCTGCCCGGGAGCAGCGCGTACCTGTCGTTGAGCCACTCCCCCACCCGCCGCACGTCGGGGGCGGTGCGCAGGTGCTCGGACAGCTCGCCCGCGAGCTCCAGCACCGCGGCCGTGACCGACGGCGGGCCCAGCTCGATCTTGTCCATCGGCCCGTCGTACATCGCCACCACCCGCGACGCGAGCTGCCACGACACGGCTGGGGTGACCAGGCGCATGGTCGGCTCCAGGCCCTCGCGCAACGCGTGGTCGGTGACCAGGCGGGCGGCGTAGGCGTGGTAGGTGGACACGGTCGGCTCGTTGTCGAGCGCGCCCGGCTCGACCAGGCCGGCCTCCGCCAGGCCGTTGAGCCGCTCCCTGACCCTGGTGGCCAGCTCGGCGGCGGCCTTGCGGGTGAACGTCAGGCCCAGCACGTTTTCCGGTTTGACCAGGCCGTTGGCGACCAGCCAGACCACCCGCCCGGCCATGGTCTCGCTCTTGCCCGAGCCCGCTCCCGCCATGACGACCATGGGCTCCAGCGGGGACTCGATGACGACGGCCTGCTCGCGGGTGGGGGGCAGGACGCCGAGTTTGCCGGCGAGCTCGACGGGGTTCAGCACACCTGGCCCCCGTTGTCGTTGACCGGGCAGCTCACCCTGGCCACGCAGGTGCGGCAGCCGTCGTTGACCTTGGCCTGGAAGAACGGGCCCGACATGCCGATCGCCACCGTGTCGACCAGGTCCTTGGCCCAGCCGGGGTCCTTGTCGTCGGCCAGCGCGCCCTGTGACTGCTCCTGTGCGTCGTTCTTGCCCGCCGCCTTGCCGAGCTGCACCAGCGCGGCGCCGCCCGGCTCGGTCATGCCGTGCCGCGCGAACGCCCCCAGCAGCGCGGCGAGCTGGTAGACGCCGAGCTGCGGGTGGCGGTCGAGGTCGCCCGCCTTGGGCTTGGAGCCGCCCGTCTTGAGGTCGATGATCACCGCACGGTTGTCCGAGTCGCGCTCGACGCGGTCGACGCGGCCCTTGATCTGTACGCCCTCCGAGACCACCGCGGTGAACGCATCCTCCAGCGCCACCAGCTCGCGCGGATTCTCCTTGTGCCAGCGCAGGAACTTGCCGATCATCTGCTCGGCGACCTGGCGTTGCTTGCGGTTGTACCAGACACCGCCGAAGTCGAGGTCGTTCCAGATCTGGTCGAGGCGGTCGGCCAGCAGGTCCTCGCTGGGCAGATCGGTGGCCGCCAGGACGGCCAGGGCGTGGATGATGTTGCCCAGACCCTGCGCGGTGCTGGTGCCCGCGGCGCCGACGGCCGTCTCCAGGAGCCAGCGCAGGCCGCACTTGGTGAAGCTCTCGACCGCCGAGGGCGAGATGCTGACGATGTCATTGGGCCAGCTCAGGGGGCGGTCGTCGGAGATGGGGGTGAGGGCGTACCAGTCGTTGGGGTGGGCGCCCTGGACTCCGGCGGCGGCCAGGCGGGCGAGCTGCTGCGCGGCCTTCTGCCGGATTTTTGCGGATTTAGTGGGATCGGTCACGGCGCTGCGGAGGTCGGCCACCAGCGCGGACATGTTCAGCCAGCGGGCCCGGTCGTCCACCGTGGCCGACTCCACCGCGCCCGGCATCAGCTCCGACAGGAACCTGGACGGCCGCTCATCGGTGTCCTCGCCGCCCACCGCCGTCACCACCAGCCTGTGCCTGGCCCTGGTGGCGGCCACGTAGAACAGCCTGCGCTCCTCGGCCAGCAGCTTGGAGGCCAGCGACGCGGCGCTCGGCTCGGCGCCCTCGACCACCTCGACGAGGTCCTCGGCGCCCAGCATCGACCCGCGCAGGCGCAGGTCGGGCCAGACCCCCTCCTGTACGCCCGCGACCACGACGACGTCCCATTCGAGGCCCTTGGAGCGGTGGGCGGTCAGCACGCGCACGGCGTCGCCGTCGGGAGCCCGGTCGGCCAGGGTGTCGCCGGGGATCTCCTGGGCGGCCAGGTCGTCGATGAACACCTCCGGACCCGCCTTGGGCATCCGGTCCACGAATCTGGCCGCATGGTCGAACAGGGCCACCACGGCGTCGAGATCGCGGTCCGCCTGGGCTCCCCTGGGGCCGCCCGCCAGGCTCAGCTCGGTCCAGCGCTGGGACAGGCCGCTGGCGTTCCATACGGCCCACAGGAGGTCTTCCGCGGTGCCCTGCTGGAGTGCGGCCTCTTTGGCGGCCGCCAGGAGCTTGGCCACACGTTCGGCAGGGAGGGCTATGTGGGGTTCTACGCGGGTGAGCTCGCGGGCGTCCTTCACGGCCGCGACGAGCAACTCACCCGACGAACGCGCCTCGAACGGCAACGGGGTCTCGGCTGACGGGGGCTCGGCCGGGGTGTCCTCGGTGGGCTGCTCGCCGGCGGCCTCGTTCTCGGCGATCTTGAGGGCGCGGCGGAGGCGGCGTACCCCGATCATGTCCGTGCCGCCGAGCGGGCCCGTCAGCAGTTCCTCGGCCACCCCCTCGTCGAGCTGCGCGGGATCGAGCGCCACCTTGAGCATCGTGAGCAGCGGGCGTACGCCGGGCTCCTGGGCGATCGGCACCTCGTCACCCGCGATCATCGTCGGCACGCCCGCGGTGACCAGCGCCCGCCGCAGCAGCGGCACCTGCCGCTTGGCCGAGCGGACCAGCACCGCCATCCGGCGCCACGGCACCCCGTCGATCAAGTGGGCGCGCCGCAGCGTGTCGGCGACGATGGCCGCCTCCTGGCTGGTGCTGTCGGCCAGCAGCACGCGCACGTCACCGGCCTCCACCTCCGGCAGCGGCGCCAGGTCACGATGGCCGTGCTCGTGCCCGTAGACGTGGTCGGGCCTGGGGGCGACGGGCAGCCGGGCCGCCACCCGGCGGGAGGCTGTGAGCAGCTCCGCGCCGCTCCTGCGGCACACCCGCAACGCGAGCACGGGGGCGTCGCGGCCGTCGCGGGTCTGGAAACGTTCGGGGAACTTCATGACGCCCTGGACGTCCGCGCCCCTGAAGCCGTAGATCGACTGATCGGGGTCGCCCACCGCGACCAGGTCACGCCCGTCGCCCGCGAGCTGGGCGAGCAGGAGCTCCTGCGCCGGGTCGGTGTCCTGGTATTCGTCCACGAACACCACGTCGTGCGCGGCCCGCTCGCGCTCGCGCACGTCCGGCCTGGCCAGCAGCGCGGAGGCGGCGCCGATCAGCTCGGCGTAGTCGTAGGTCTCCTCAGGGTCGAGGTCGAACCTGTCCTGGTAGCGCTCCGCGAACCGGCCGGCCGCCACCCAGTCGCTCCTCCCGTGCTGCCTGCCGAGCGCGACCAGCCGATCGCCGTCCAGCCCGCGTTCGTTGGCCCTGGACAGGAAGTCGCGCAGCTCTTCGGCGAACCCGCGCGTCTTGAGCGGCTCGCGCAGCGACAGCGGCCACCCGGGCGCGCCGTTCTCCAGCTCGCCGTGCAGCAGCCGCCGGATCTCCAGTAGCTGCTCCGGGCCGGTGAGCAGGCGCGGCGGGGCCTTGCCCGCGAGCACGGACTCGCGGCGCAGGAGCGTGTACGCGTAGGAGTGGAAGGTCAGGGAAAGAGGCGTGCGGGTGGTGCGGCGCAGGCGGCCGGTGACGCGCTCGCGCAGCTCTCCGGCGGCCTTGCGGCTGAAGGTGAGGATGAGGACGCGCTCGGGGTCGAAGCCGCGGCGCTCGATCCTGTCGACGACGCTCTCCACGATCGTGGTGGTCTTGCCGGTGCCTGGACCTGCGAGAACGAGGAGGGGTCCGCTCTGGTGTTCGACCACGGCACGCTGGTGCTCATCGAGCACAGGGGGCTCAACTGGGCCGTCGTTGCCACGACGCACCAACCGCCAGGTCTGACCACTCACAACACTAGATTCCACCAGACCACAGGGGTAGATCGTGCCGACTTGCCCGGTCTCCCCACGCGATCCGCCTACGGTATCCGCGCAGATATCAGGATTCTTCGCGACACGCCGGGCCCGATGTTCGCCACCAGCGTTGTCCACTTTGCGATATATCTTGACATCCGATTGACGCGATATATCGTGTCAATCAAGGTCCACGAGCGGAGGGGAGACCAGGTCATGACCGGCAAGGGGTACAAGGGTGTGGGCATGGAGGGCGCGATCGCCCGCTGGTACGCGACCAACACCGGCAAGGACGTGGCGAGGTTCGAGGAGAAGGTCGATGACGTGCGACGGCTCGCGAGGCAAGGCGGCAAGATCTTAGAAGTGGCCCCTGGGCCCGGCTACCTGTCCATCGCCCTCGCCAGGACCGGCGACTACACGGTCACGGGGCTCGACATCAGCGAGACCTTCGTCCGGATCGCCCGGGACAAGGCCGCCGAGGCCGGGGTCGAGGTCGACTTCCGGCTCGGGAACGCCTCGGCGATGCCGTTCGACGACGAGAGCTTCGACTTCATCGTCTGCACTGCCGCGTTCAAGAACTTCTCAGACCCCGTCGGGGCGCTCCAGGAGATGCACCGGGTCCTGCGGCCCGGCGGTTGCGCGCTCATCAGCGACCTGCGCAAGGACGTGTCCAAGGAGGCCGTCGACGAGGACGTGGCACGGATGGGGGTCAGTGGGTTGTCCAAGGTGTTCACCCGGTACGTGCTGCGGTCGGTGCTGCCGCGGCGGGCGTACCTGAAGAGCGAGTTCGAGGCGCTCATTTCACACACCGCCTTCCACACGTACGACATCCAGTTGTCGCCGCTGGCGTTGGACGTCGAACTCCGGAAGTGACCTTGGCTGAATCGCGGGATTCCACGCATACGGAACGTGTTAGCCAGGTAACGTCGGGTCGACACTAGGCCTTCGTGCGGGGGGTTGATGGTATGCGGTGGCAGGTCCACTCCGAGCGGACTCTTTACGCCGACCAGTGGCTGGACGTCCGGGTGGCGGATGTGGAGCTGCCCGATGGGCGCCATCTCGATCACCGGCTCGTACGCACGGCGCCGGGGGCGGGGGCCGTCGTCACCGATGACCAGAACCGGGTGCTGCTGATCTGGCGGCATCGCTTCATCACCGACAGCTGGGGCTGGGAGATCCCGCTCGGGCAGGTCGAAGAGGGGGAAATGCCGGGGGCGGCGGCCGCGCGGGAGGTCGAGGAGGAGACCGGCTGGCGGCCCGGGCCGCTGCGTCCGCTGCTCGCCATCCAGCCGACGAACGGCATCTCCGACAGCCTGCACCACATCTACCGGGGCGAGTCGGCCACCCACATCGGGCCGCCGTCGGATCCTTGGGAGGCGGAGCGGGTGGAATGGGTGCACCTGTCGAGCATCCGCCGGCTCATCGACAACGGCGAGATCGTCTGCGGGACGAGCATGTCCTCCCTGCTCTACCTCCTCAGCGAGAACCTCCCTGGGGCGCTCCCTTTTGACACCGGGTACGACCCGAACAAGCGCTTCCTCCTACCCGACTTGCCCGACCTCTTCTGACCCCCCGCACCCGTTCCGCCGAGCCGGCTTTCGGGGTCAGGAGAAGAGGTGGTCCACCACCCGGGCCGTGGCTTTGCCGTCGTCCCGGGGTGCGAAGGTGGCGCGGAAGGCGTCGTAGCGGTCCGCGTGTGCCGCCGCCACCTCGTCGATCGACATCAGCGCGTCGATCACCTGCGCCGACGTCGACAACACCGGGCCGGGCGCCTGCTCCGCCAGGTCCACGTAGAGCCCCCGCTTCGAAGAGTATTTCGGCAGGTCATAGCCATAGATCACGATAGGCCGACCCGTGGCGGCGAAGTCGAACATGACCGAGGAGTAGTCCGTCACCAGGACGTCGGTCACCAGCAGCAGGTCGGCGATGTCGGGATAAGTGGTGACGTCGTGGGCGATGTCGGGGACGGCGGGCATGGCCTGCATCGGGTGGGCGCGTACCAGGATCTCGTGGTCGGCGCCCAGCGCCTCCCTGGTCTTGGCCAGGTCCAGTTTGACCATCGCGTTCTTGCGGTCGTAGTCACGCCACGTCGGCGCGTACAGGATGACGCGCTTGCCCTCTACCAGGCCGAGGCGTTCGCGGATCGCCGCCGCCGGGCCGTCACGATCGGGCGAGTTGAGCACGTCGTTGCGGGGCAGGCCGCTCTCCAGGATCTCGCCCTTGTAGCCGAACGCGCGCCGCAGCACCGGCGTGGCCCACGGCGACTGCGACAACAGCAGGTCCCAGCCGCGCACCTCTGCCGCCTGGCGGTGCCAGATCGGCGGCTTCGGGTCGCGGGCCATGTGGGGCTGGTCGTTGCCGATGCGCTTGGCCGGGGTGCCGTGCCACGCCTGGACCACCATCTGGTCCTCACGCGCGCGGAACCAGGCGGGCAGGAACGAGTTGGTCACGATGTGGCGGGACCTGGCCAGCGCGGCGTGGTGTTCGCGGCTGCCGGCGCGGACGACGGTCGCGTTGCCGGGCGGCACGAAGGCGCCGTCCTTGACGATCCAGATGTGCTCGCGGTCGTCCCCGCGCCGCAGCCGCTCCTCGTAGATGGCGCGCACGCTGTCGGCGTAGAGGCGGCCGTCGTTGACCACGTAGACGGTGGCGTCGGTCAGGGGCTCCGTGCGCTGGGCGGGGTAGAAGACGCGGCGGAGGACATGGGTGCCCGCCACCCCGCGCTCGTCCGCCGGTCTGGCCTCCTCGACCGTGATCACCGGCACGTCGAAGCGGGTGGAGATCATGCGGTAGGTACGTTCGTCGAACGTGCGCGGATCCTCGTCCAGACCGGCGAGTGCCGCGTGGTCCATGCGCAGCGGCACGATCTCGCCATTGGACGGGTGGCGGAGCGACATGTTCCAGGTGCCGGACGCCAGGGGCACGGGCTCGCCGAAGCGGTCCATGGCGGCGGGCTGGACGCGTACGGAGAAGTCCTCGCCGGAGCGCTCCATCGGCAGCAGGTAGGACAGCCCCGAACGGTGGCGCAGCGTCAGATTGCGCGGCCCCGGCGCGTCCGGATAGTGGCCGCGCAGGAGGAGCGCGGGGCCCTCCCAGACCGCCGAGGTGATCACCGGGCGGATGCGGTGAGCCGAGACGACGACGCGGTCGCGGCGGTCGCCGAGCACGGTGATCTCGCGGTCGCCCACCGGCGTGCGCGTCTCCACCAGGTCGGCGAGCATGACGGACGCCGCCGGGTCGCCCTTGGGCTCCACCCAGAGCCGCCGCCCGTCCTTCTCCTGCAGCAGCGTGGGCACCACCAGCCCCAGCACCACCTGCGTGCCGTCGCCGGCGGGTGTGAAGTCGGCGGCGATGCGGTGGCCGCCCAGCCTGGCGTGGCCCTTGGTCACCGAGCGCCCCGGCAGGAAGATCTTGAGCTCCAGGCGTTCGCCCTCGACGGACACACCCGCCAGCTCGGCCCTGTTGGGCTGGAGGACGACCTGCAACGCCCGGTCTGACGTCCAGACCGGCCTGGCCCACCAGCCCGGCTTGAGCTTGCGCCCGGCAGGACGCTCGGGCCGGCCGACGGAGGAGCCGCGCAGCAGGCCCGTCGCCCGCGCGCCGCGGCTCCAGAACACGATCTCCGCCCGCCACGTCGTCGTGTCGGGCACCGAGGGCCGGTGGCGCATCCGGCGGCGCACGGCGGACACCACGCCGCGTACGGCGCCGCGCCAGCGCAGCGGCCACGGGCTCAGCTCGGCGGAAAAACCCGACCAGTCGTAGTTGCAGCCCGGCTCGCGCGCCCCGTGGGTGGCCTCCGGCGCCAGGACGCGGCGCGTACGCATCCGGATGGGCGGCAACCAGCGCGGCCCGCGCAGCACGACGGTCGCCCAGTTGAACCTGCGGCTGCGGACCGACAACCCGGCCAGGTAGGCGAAACCGGTGACGCGCAGCTTGCCGTTGACCCAGACGATGTCGTCGATGTGGGTCACCGGCACCAGGTCGGCGCGCCGCAGGCGGTAGAGGTCGGGTGGCAGCTCGTCGCGGAAGGGCAGGTCGGCGTACCAGCGCAGGCCCTTGCGGATGCGCTTGGACGGCTCGGCCGCCGCGGTCACGACCTTGGTGAGCGTCTCGCCCTCGACCAGCTCCTCGTCGGGGCGGTGCTCGATCAGGTGGCAGATGACCCGGCGCGCGACGGGCAGGTCACGTTTGACGCCCGCGTCGACCGCCGCCAGATAGGGGCGCAGGAGATCGAGCAGCTCGCGCCGCCGCGCGACGCCGCGCTTGACCACCACGTCGATGCGCGCCCCCAGGGGTCCGCTGAGCACCTCGGTGTCGAACGCCGCGTCGCGGCCCCCGGGGCCGACCGCTCGCATGACCGCTTCGAGAGGCTCGCCACGATCGCAGAGATCCTGGACAGCCTTCAGGCGCTCGCCGAGCGAATCGCCGCCCTGGCTTTGGGCTGTGACGCCGGTGGCCATAGGGGAGGCACCGCCTTTCGGGCCGCCATCAAGTGTTCTGCCCATGGTAATGGGAATCACATGTAACGGATTCGCCCGTTCGACGAAAGCGCAGGTCAGCTGCCTTACTGAAAATCCCCTGAACGTCCGTCCCAGCGCGCCCGGCGCATGTCCACCCGCTCGCCGCGCAACGGGGTGCCCTCTTCGCGCCAGTGCGCCAGGCAGCGTTGTACGTGGTCAGGGGCCGCTCCGGTGCCGTCGGAGTGCACGACGCGCCACCACGGCACACCGCCGCCCCACGTGGACATCACCTTGCCGACCTGGCGGGGGCCGCCCTCTCCCAAGTACTCGGCGATGTCGCCGTAGGCCATGACCTTGCCGGGCGGGATGCGTTCGACGAGGTCGAGCACCCGTTCGACGAAGGGGTTCACGGGCTCCATGCCGCCGGGCCCGCGTCGATGATCTCGTCGAACTTGCCGATCTCCACCACGCTGCCGCCCGACACGACCTCGATGACGCCGTCGCGCAGGGAGTAGACCTCGCCGTCCTCGCCCACGAGCCGGGCACCGAGCGCGGCCGACAGCCGCAGAAGCTGCGCCACCTGCCAGTCGGAGCCCGGCTCGCCGGCCAGCTGGCCCTGCCAGCGGGCAACCGCATGCGCGCCGCCCCGGTGACCGGCCACGATGTCAGATCCGCGCAGCTCGAAACCGGCCGGCGCGATGGCCCTCGCGAGCTCCGCGAAGGCGAGTGGCGACTCGCGCACCACCCGCAGCTCGTATCCCATGACGCGGGACCATAGCGGATCTTTACCCATTGCGCTGATTGGGCCGTCTACTCCTTGCGCTGATTGAGCACGATGATCGCGCCGCAGAAGGTGACGAGCGCCAGCAGCACGCCGCCCCCGTACAACCACAACCGCAACGGATCGGGCCCGGGACGCGTCGGCACGGGCGAGTCCTCACCCTGGCCGAAGTGCTCTTTCCCGGGTACGACGCTGCGTTGCACGCTGGTGAGCCGTTCGGCGGCGTTCAGTGCGGCGGCGGCGTCGACCACCCCGTACCCGGTCTGGTCGTCGTATCCGGCGGCGGGCCGGCCCCTGGCGCTCGCGGCCAGCGCCTGGGCCACCTGCTCCGGCGGCAGGCTGGGATAGCGCGACTTGATGAGCGCGACCACGCCCGACACGAGCGCGGCGGCCGAGCTGGTGCCCTCCGACAACTCGTAGCCGCTCTTGCGCTTGACCACGGGCACGCCCACGCCGGGCGCGGAGACCAGTACGGACAGGTTGTCGCTGCTGAACACGGCCCGCTTGCCCTGCTTGTCGGTGGCCGCCACGCCGATGACCCCCGAGTAGCCGGCCGGGAAGCTCCAGTAGGAGGTGCCGTTCTCCTTGGCGTAGTTGGTCTGGCCGTCGTTGCCCACGGCGGCGACCAGCACGACGCCCTTGCCGAGCGCGTAGGAGACGGCCTCGCGCTCCGACCTGAGCGGGCCGTAGGAGCCGATCGACATGCTGACGACCTGGGCTCCGTGGTTGGCCGCGTACCGCAGGGCACGCGCGAGCGGGGTCTCCGCGGCGGACTGCTGGTCTTCGAGCGGCGGTACGCCGTTCACCGGCTCGTCGTCGACGACCAGGGGCAACGACAGGATGCGGGCCTGCGGGGCGATGCCGATCAGCCCGTCGCCCTCCCCGGAGCCGGCGATGAGGCCGGCCATGGCGGTGCCGTGCCGGCCGGGCGGCACCTCCTGGTTCGCCACGCCCGAGGTCATGTCGGGGCCCGCGCTCACCCGGCCCTGCAGCTCCTTGACCTCGCGATCCACCGCGCTGTCCACGACGGCGACGGTGACGCCCGCGCCCTTGGTGAGGGTCCACGCCTGCTCGACGTTGAGCGCGTCGAGGACCCATTGTTGCTGGTCGCGTACCGGATCGGCGGCGGGGCCCGCGAACACGAGCAGCGCGGCCGCGAGCGTGCGTACAGCGGTCAGCACACGTTCCCCTGGGTGCAGGGCGGCACCTTGGGGGGGTCCGCCAGGAAGTAGGCGATCTGGTTGCCGATCGACTTGGCGGCCGGCCACAACTCGCTGTGCAGGATCTCCTCGGGCGGGATCGCGGCCCTGGTCCGCCCGTCGGCGTAACCCGCCGTCGAGAAGACGATGTACGGCCCCGCGCCCACCCAGCCGGTGCGCTGTCGCTGGTCGACGCCGAAACGTTCGGTCACCGTGCCGGGGAAGGCCACGGGCAGCACGCCCACGCGGTCGTCCTGGGTGAGCTCCTCGGTCGCCGAGACCCTGGACTCCTCGTCCTTCAGCACGGCGACGCCGACCGTGATGACGAACGACGCCGTCTGGTCGATGTACGTGGCCCGCAACATGGTCACGCAACCATGGCTCTCCAGCACCCCGGCCACGGAGGCGTCCACGCCCTTGCCGCATTCGGTCTCGGGTGCGATGCCGACGCGCCGCGCGTACTGCTGTGCCCGGTCGAGCCCGAGGTATTTCACCTCTTCGGGGAAGACTCCCGTCGCCGGCCACGCCTGCCAGCGCCGGGCGATCTCCTCCTGCTTGTACTGGTTCTGCTCGGCGGGGGTCAGCGGCCGGGAGCGGTTCTCGGCGAGCAGGCCGACCGTGCCGAGCAGCACGACGATGGCCGACACGGCCACGATGACGCCGAGCAGCGCCACGAATATGCGGCGGTAGCGCACGCCCTGCTGGAGGGTGTCCGACTCGGCGCGTTCCTTGGCGGCCGTGCGCCTGCGGGAGTCGGCCGCGGGCCAGGCGCGCACGCGTGACCGGCGGCCGGTGGTGGCGCCGAGCGGGTTTCTCCGTCCCGGCGTGGCTTCTCCGCCGGCGCGCGGGAGCCCTGAGGTCGACCTACGTGCCCTCACCACCGCCTCGTTCCATGTTCATGGCCTCACTCCGTGAGGCGGGCTCGGTCGCCCGGATGCCGCCGCCTTCCTCCGCTCTGGTCGCTCCGCTCCCGCCGCTCCTCCAGGCGACGGCGCTCCCTCGCGTGTCAATGGCCTCACTCCGTGAGGCGGGCTCGGTCGCCGGATGCCGCACTCGCATTGTGTCTATTTCGTCCCCCTTGATGGGGAGATCATGCGTCTTGCGAGCTGTGTGCCCGACGTACGCGTCTGACCAGGATGAATATGACGGCCAGGGACGCGAGCGCGCCGACGGCCGCGGCTGCGGCGATGGCGGCGTAGACCGTGACGAGCTTCTCGTCCCTGACGATGACCTTGACGGGACCGGCGCGCCCGCCGGCCAGCGGCGCGGTGGGGTCCTGGGCCTGGGCGCCCGTGGCGGTCTCGGTGTGCCCGGCCAGCTTGCCGGCCTCGGCCAGGGCCTTGGCGGCGTTCACGATGCCGAAGCCGGTGCCGGTGTCGTAGCCGCCCGGGGGCCGGTCGGTGGCGCTTTCGGCCAGGGCTCGCGCGACGAGCGGCGGCGACATGTCCGGAAATTTTGCCTTAATGAGGGCGGCCACTCCGGACACCAGCGCGGTCGCCTGCGAGGTGCCCCTGCCGACCCAGTATTCGTCGCCGGGACCCGCCCCCATGATGTCGACGCCGGGCGCGGCCACCAGCACGGAGGAGTTCCAGTTGGAGAACGTGGCCCGCCGCAGCCGCCGGTCCGTCGCCCCCACCGAGACCACTCCGGGGAACGCCGCCGGATAGGAGTAGGGCGCGAAGTCACCGTCGATCTTCCGGTCGCCGTCGTTGCCCGCGGCGGCCACCAGCACGACGCCCTTGGAGATGGCGTAGCGGATGGCCGCCCGCTCCTCCCTGGTCGCCAGCTCCTTGGAGATCGACATGTTGATCACGTCCGCCCCCTCGTCCACCGCGTAGCGAATGCCTCGGGCCACCACGTTCTCGAAGCGCTCCGCCGAGTTGAACTCCCTGAAACCCGGCTCCTCGTCCTCGAGGATGACCCTCACTGACAGTACGTCCGCTTCGGGCGCGACGCCGATGATCCCCAGTTTTCCCCCGCTGCCGTGGCCGTGCCCGGCGATCAACGAGGCCATGTACGTGCCGTGCAGCCGGTTCGGGGCGACCCCCGGCGGGTTCGCGCCCTCGGTGAAATCCCGGCCCACCCGCACCGACCCGGCCAGGTCGCGATGGCGGGGATCGACGCCGGAGTCGAGCACGGCCACCGTCACGCCCGTGCCCTTGCTGGTCTGCCACGCCCGGGTCAGCTCCAGCGTCCTGATCACCGGCTGCTGCCCGCCGCGTACGTCGTCGGCCAGCGCGGGCGGCGTAGTGAGCGTCGCGAACATCAGCCCCGTGAACAGCGCGATCGCCCCACCCCGCCTCAGCACTGCCACTCCCCGGCCGTGCAGTCGGGCATCCTGGGCGTGCTCAGATCGCTCAGCACCCGCTCGGACATCTCGGTGGCGAAGGCGAAGATGGCCGGCCGCGGCTCGCCCGCCGCGTCCGCGGGCCGGCCGTCCACCTGACCGGCCGTGGTCAGCACCAGGTACGGCCCCGCCTGCCGGACCGATCCGGACTGGCGCACGGAAGCGGTGAACCGGTCGGACACCGTGCCGCTGAAGGCCAGCGGACGCAGCCCAGGCACGGGTTTGCCGCTGTCGGAGAAGGCGGACTTGGCGCGTACGGCATCCGACTCATCGGCGAGCGCCACGACGCCGATCGTGACGAGCACACCGCGCAGCGCGTCGATGTACGTGGCCCGCAACACGCCCTTGCAACCCGCCTTGCGCAGGGCCTTGGCCGCCTTGGCGTCCACGGAGTCGCAGGCGGTCCGCGGTGAGATGCCGATCCGGCTGGCACGTTCCTGGCCGCCCTGCTCGGCGGAGTACGGCAGTGTGGCGGGGAAGATACGTCCCGAGGGCCAGGTGCGCCACCGCTCGGCGACCTCGCGCTTGGCCGCCGCGTGCAACTCCGCGGTGCTCGGGCCGCGGGTGAGCTCCGTGCCCGCCGCGCTGCCCGCCACCCCGGCGGCCACCGCGCAGACCAGGGTCAGCGCGGAGGCCACCACGAGCGTCGGCCAAGGACGGGCGGAGTTCACGCCATCGACCTTAATGGGGGCGTCCTGGGAACATCCCCAGAAAACCCTTAGTAGCTGGGCAAGCTCGGGTCCACGGTCTTGACCCAGCTCAGCACGCCGCCGCCGACGTGCACGGCGTCGGAGAAGCCGGCGCTCTTGACGACCGCCAGGGCCTCGGCCGAACGCGCACCCGACTTGCAGTGGAGCACGATGCGCTTGTCCTGCGGCAGCTTCTCCAGGGCCGAGCCGTTGAGGAACTCACCCTTCGGGATCAGCGTGGCGCCGGGGATGGAGACGATCTCGTACTCGTTGGGCTCGCGGACGTCGACGAGGAAGATCTTGTCGCCGTTGTCCTGCATGGCCTTGAGCTCCTGCGCGGTGATCGTGGAGCCGCTGGCGGCCTGCGCGGCCTCGTCGGAGATCGCGCCGCAGAACGCCTCGTAGTCCTCGAGCAGCTTGGTGACCGTCGGGTTCTTGCCGCACAACACGCACTCGGGGTCCTTGCGGACCTTGACGTCGCGGTATTTCATCTCCAGGGCGTCATAGATCATCAGCCGCCCGACCAGCGGGTCGCCGATGCCCGTCAGCAGCTTGATGGCCTCGTTGACCTGGATGGAGCCGATCGACGCGCACAGCACGCCGAGCACGCCGCCCTCAGCGCACGACGGCACCATGCCGGGAGGCGGGGGCTCCGGGTAGAGGCAGCGGTAGCAGGGCCCGTGCTCGGCCCAGAACACGCTCGCCTGGCCGTCGAAGCGGTAGATCGAGCCCCAGACGTACGGCTTGCCGAGCAGCACCGCGGCGTCGTTCACCATGTAACGCGTGGCGAAATTGTCGGTGCCGTCGACGATGAGGTCGTAGCCGGAGAAGATCTCCATGACGTTTTCCGTGGTCAGGGCCGTGTTGTGGATCACGACCTCGACCAGCGGGTTGATCTCGCGGACTGACGCCGCGGCGCTCTCGGCCTTGAGCCTGCCCACGTCGGACTGGCCGTGGATGATCTGGCGCTGCAGGTTGGACTCATCGACCACGTCGAAGTCGATGATGCCGAGGGTGCCGACGCCCGCCGCCGCGAGGTACATCAGCGCGGGCGAGCCCAGGCCCCCGGCGCCCACACACAGCACCTTGGCGTTCTTCAGCCGCTTCTGCCCCGCCATGCCCACGTCGGGAATGATCAGGTGGCGCGAGTAGCGGCGCACTTCGTCGACGGTCAGCTCTGCGGCCGGCTCGACCAGCGGTGGCAACGACACTTTCTACGCTCCCGTTCCAGGGGGTCTTATCTCCACGTTGAAACCTAGTTGGCGAGTGGGGCATTCCCCAACCGAGTCTCACTGATCAGACGGCGTGCTTCCGTCGCCACGACCTGCGGCATCTCCATCATCGCCACGTGTCCCGCCGTCGGCAGCAACACGAGTCTGACCTGCCGGAACGTACGTCCTGCCTTCGCGGCCATGGCCGGGCGGACGAGCCGGTCGTGCCTGCCGTGCACGATCAGGGTCGGCGCCTGGACCTTGGCCGCCTGGCGCCAGAGGTTGCCCTCGCCGAGGCGGAAGTATTCGGCGACGATGCCCCGGGCCGAGCCGATCATCGCCTCGCCGGCGTGGGGGAGGCGGTCTCTCCTGCGGAGTTCCTCTATGGCGTCGCGCATGCGTACCGGGTGGACGGCGTTCGAGTTGGCCCAGACCATCGCGAAGGAGGCGTTGATGCGCTGCTCGGCCGGGAGCAGGCGGAGCCTGCTCGCCACCCATTCGCCCAGCATGGGCAGCGCGGCGGCGGCCACGCGCACGGGGCCGAACCTGGGGCGCAGGTCGGGGAGGGCCGGGGAGATGAGGGTGAGCGAACGGACCAGGTCCGGGCGGGTGGCGGCGACCCGGACGGCGATCGCGCCGCCGAGGGAGTTGCCGAACAGGTGCGCCGGGCCCGTGTGCTCCATCAGCTCTGTCACGGCCCTGGCGTGGCCCTCGACGGTGTAGTCGCCGTCGGCCGGGGCGGGCGAGAAACCCGCGCCCGGGAGGTCGAGGGCGTGACCGGTGACCGTGTCCTTGAGCTCGTCCATGAGGTCGGTCCAGTTGGTCGCCGAGCCGGCCAGGCCGTGTACGAAGACCGCCTGCTCCTGGTGTCGCTTGGGGCCTGGCTGGGTCGATCGGACGTGCACCGAGCCGATCATGCGTCCCGGCCAGTGCGGGGTCGGCTCCACCGCCATGCTGCTTCCTCCTTGTCGTTCCTTTCAACGATAACCATCGCGCCTGGGTGGGGTCCGTATTCCGTACAGACCGGTTCTTACTCTGATTTTTCGGGACATCAGGGCGCATATGTCCCGGCGACGGATCATCGGCAAGCGCCCCACCACGAAGCCCCGGCCGACCACCGCGGATCGCCATCCAGCACCCAGCCCGGTGCCGCGGAGCATGGCGACCACGAAGGCTCGGGTGTCATGGCCGCGTCGCATTCGAGCGTCGTGGCCGCGTCATGGACGTAGCAACCGTCGGCGGTCCGGACCCTCACTACCAATTCGGGCATATCGGTCTATTTCGATGCATAAATGCCTAATGGATCTCATGACGGCCTAAGAGTGCGGCAAAAGCTGCGGTTTGCCGTTTATGGGAGTCAAGGTCGGTAAGCATGACAACCAGCGGTACCCAGCGTGACCACGCAGAAACTCACCGTTAGCGATGGGATAAGCCAGAAACTCGGGCGCTTCCGGGGCTCAGGCAATGCGGAAGACATCTCCGGAGGGAAGCACAATGCCGCCTCCGAGGCAATGATGGCGCCGCCGCACCCAATAACGCAGCTCGCCGACGAGATCGATGAGCGTCAACATACCGGCCGTCACAATGATGGCGAGCACGAGCACCACCGCCGGCGGCGAACGAGGCAACCGGCGTCGCGGCGATACATATGTTCGCCGACCTTCGCGTCTTGGAGTGACACCGCAGGCGAGGACATCAAGGCTCGCGCTTATCCGGCATGGCCGAGGAAGAAGCCCTGCCGACGAGACGATCAAAGCCACCTGCGGCCACTCCATCAATCTCGGCACAATCGGACATATCATGCCATTTCATTGGATAGATGTTTAATGCGAGCAATAGGACGGCTAATGTATAGCAAAATAGGGTGATTCCCGTTTGCCCGCCGTCTGCCCCGGAAATGACATTCAACGGATAGCTCCTCAGTAGCCGTCCAAGACTTTGTTTCGGGGTAATCCGGAAACATCGAGAACGGGGCAACCGATCCTTTAGGGGGAAAAACGCAATGCCCGAGCTCAAGAGTGTTATCGCAGGCCTCGCCATCAGCACGGCACTGACCGGCGGCGTGGTCGGCCTGGGCGCCACGACGACCGCCGCCGAGGCCGCCAGCCCGGTCTACACCGGCAAGACCATCCTCAACGACGACGGCTTCGGCGACGACAGCTTCGGCGACGATGGCTTCGGCGACGTTGTCGACTTCGGTGACTCCGGCCGCCGCAACCGCCGCGACGGATTCGGCTTCGGTGGCTTCGGTGGAGGCGGCTTCGGCGGCCACCGTTGCCACCGGGGCGGTGGATGGGGCCGCGGCAACAACAAGGACTTCTGCGTCAACGTCACGAACGACAACTTCAACGACACCTTCGATGACAGGCGCGACTTCAGGCGCGACGACAGGCGCGAGCACGACAAGTTCAAGTTCAAGGACCACGAGCGGCGCGACGACAAGCGCGTCGTGAAGCCGCATCATGACCAATGACATGATCGTGCGCTGATGGCGTAGGGATGAGTGTCCGTATTCGGTTGGATGGTCGTTGTTCACTGTGAGTGAATTCGACCGGTGAATGTCGGGTTCTCGGGAGTGGTCCGCGTTTTGTGCACGGTTCGGCTCTGAGGTTCATTTCTCCGCGTCTCCACGGTGGTTCCAGGTGAGGGCTCCGCTGGCATTGGCCAGGGAGCCCTCGCTGTTCCGTGCGTCGGGTGCTGTTTGTTGTTTGCGAGGTGCTGTTTGTCGGGTGCGGTTTGCCGTCTGTCGTGTGCCGTCGAGTCCGCGGGGGCTGGGCGGCTGGCGGTTGTGTGCGGTAAATGCTATGAGGATGGCTGCTATCGGGCAAAATCGGACAATTCTGGTTTGTGGGTTATTCGTCGGGATATATGCAGGATACGGATGATTCGCTAACGGTCATCCGAGGCGTTGCCCGGTAATCCTGGTGGTTGTCGGGGAGCGTCGAGAACGGGGCGATCGATCCTTTAGGGGGAAACGCAATGCCCGAGCTCAAGAGTGTTATCGCAGGCCTCGCCATCAGCACGGCACTGACCGGCGGCGTGGTCGGCCTGGGCGCGGCGACGACCGCGGCCAGCGCTGCCGCCCAGGTCAGCACCGGCACATCCGTCCTCACCGGGCACGGCTGCGGCTGGCGCCGCTGCGGGGGCGGCGGGCGGCACCACAACCGTGTCCGGGTCAACGTCTTCAACAACAACGTCAACCGCAACGACAACATCAACCGCCGCCACGAGCGTCGCTTCGACCGCTTCAACCACTTCAACCGGTTCGACCACGACCGCCACGACCACGACCACGACGACTTCGATTTCGATGATGAAGACTCGGAGTAGAGCTCACGCCACGGCCTGAGCGCGTGGTGCATTTCCGAGCGCCACTCAGGAGTCCGCCAACGCGATGAACTCCGGATACACCAGTGAGTGCCCGTATTCGCCTGGACCGACATACTCCTCGCGGAGGACGTCCATCCGGCGAATACGGGCACTCACACCTTGCTGCACAAGCCACACCCGGCCATGGCATGACTCCAGCCGAGACCGAAGCGGCGGAGCATCGCTCGCACACGAGCGCCTGCCGCCTCCGGGGAGCGATCAGCACGGCGGCCCCGGATCGTGGCCGGCCCGACCAGACAGGAACACCCGATCTCGAAAGTGCGATTCCTCCAGCCCGTCGGCAAGACTCACGATCTTCATGATGGGCACCCGGTCGTGGACCTTGGTGTGGAGACGGGCGAAGATCAGGCCACCGCCGGAAGATGACCTTCCGCTGCGACGGCGCCGAGGCGACCGAGGATCTCCCGGCCTGGATCAAAGCCGAGGCCGACCGCCGCCCTGGCATTGACTGGCGCTACAGCGTGGGCTTCTGGCCGAGGGCCGGCCGAGAAACGCGGACAACGATTTCAGGCCACCGCCACCGACCTGCCACGCCATGGCGGCCAACCGAGCCTGGTGCCTGGCCGTCATGCTCGCCGCCGACCTGATCCGAGCCTGGACTGCCATCCGTGCCCTCGGCACCGCCGCGGCACCGCCATAACCACCGCTCGCAACCGTCCCGACCAGATGAAAGGCCCAGGCCGCCGGGCCGCCAGAGAAACATAGGCCCGGCTCTCAAGATCCTGGAAGGTCGATCGAGGTTGGCGATTGATGGCCGTGCTGCCAGGAAAATTCGTATGTGGCGAGCACGCTTGCGTGCTGCCACGGTCGGCGCAGAAAAGTGTGAGTGCCCGTATTCGCTGGATGGACGTCCTCCGCGTGGAGTATGTCGATCCAGGCGAATACGGGCACTCATTCGTGTACTCGGAGTTCATTGCGTTGGCGGACTCCTGAGTGGCGCTCGGAAATGCGCCACGCGCTCAGGCCGTGGCGTGAGCTCTACTCCCAGTCTCCATCACCCTCATCGAAATCGAAGTTGTCGTGGTCGCGGCGGTCGTGGCGGTCGTGGTCGAACCGGTTGAAGCGATTGAACCGGTCGAAGCGACGCTCGTCGTGACGGTTGACATTGTCGTTGCGATTGATGTTGTTGTTGAAGACATTGACCCGGACATGGAGCCGCTTGTGGTGGCGCCCGCGCCCGCCCCAGCAGCGGCGCGAACCGCAGCCGTGCCCGGTGAGGACGGATGTGCCGGTGCTGACCTGGGTGGCAGCGCTGGCCGCGGTCGTCGCCGCGCCCAGGCCGACCACGCCGCCGGTCAGTGCCGTGCTGATGGCGAGGCCTGCGATAACACTCTTGAGCTCGGGCATTGCGTTTTCCCCCTAAAGGATCGATCGCCCCGTTCTCGACGCTCCCCGACAATCACCAGGATTACCGGGCAACGCCTCGGATGACCGTTAGCGAATCATCCGTATCCTGCATATATCCCGACGAATAACCCACAAACCGGAATTGTCCGATTTTGCCCGATAGCAGCCATCCTCATAGCATTTACCGCACACAGCCGTCAGCCGCCCAGCCCCCGCGGACTCGACGGCACACGACAGATAACAAAAAAGCACCCCGCACACAAAAACACCGCACCCCACGCACGGAACAGCGAGGGCTCCCTGGCCAATGCCAGCGGAGCCCTCACCTGGAACCACCGTGGAGACGCGGAGAAATGAACCTCAGAGCCGAACCGTGCACAAAACGCGGACCACTCCCGAGAACCCAACATTCACCAGTCGAATTCACTCACTGTGAACAACGACCGCCCGCTCGAATACGGGCACCCATCCCTACGCCATCAGCGCACGGTCATGTCATCAGCCTCACGGCGTTTCGGCCGCATCAACGGCCGGGTCGGTCAGTCCTCCGACGTACTTCTCCTTCTCCTTCTCCTGCTCCTTCTCCTCCTCCTTCTGCGGCTTAATGACCTCGAGCCGCCTCTCTTCGGGCTTGAATTCGAACCTCTCGTCGTCCCTGTCCCAGCGCCTGTCGTGGCGCCTCTCGTTGTTGAAGTGGTCGTTCTGGTTGAAGTTGCGGTTATGGATGTTCAGCCGAACGTGCGTTCTGTTGTTGTGACGGCGGCCGCCGCACCAGCGAAAGCCATGGCAGCCGCCCCCGGTGAGGACGGGCGTGCCGGTGCTGACCTGGGTGGCAGCGCTGGCCGCGGTCGTCGTCGCGCCCAGGCCGACCACGCCGCCGGTCAGTGCCGTGCTGATGGCGAGGCCTGCGATAACACTCTTGAGCTCGGGCATTGCGTTTTCCCCCTAAAGGATCGATTGCCCCGTTCTCGATGTTTCCGGATTACCCTGAAACAAGTCTTGGACGGCTACTGAGGAGTCATCCGTTGAATGTCATTTCCGAGGCAGCTGGCAGACAAACAACAATCACCCTATTTTGCTATGCATTAACGATCTTATTGCTTGCATTAAACATTTATCCAATGAAATGATATGGATTATCCGGATATGTCCACTTTGTTGATCGCCAGGCAGTCAGTGGCGGCTGGTGGCCCGGCTGGTAGAGCGCCAGAATGAGCCGCGGGGCCCTACGGGAGCAGTGGTCTCAGCCCAGCCGCAGGCGAAGCTGCGGGCCTCGCGGGAGCGGACGCCTCAGCCCAGTCCGCGGCCGCGTCCGCGGCCAGCGGACGAGCCGACCCGCGGGCAGAGGATCGGCGGACCCCGCGGGTGCGGTCCCGGTCCAAGCTGGACGATCAGTCGCGGACGAACTGCTTGTCGAGCGAGTGCTGCGGCCGGCAGCATCTCCAGGCGCCGGCACCATACGGCGCGGCCGACCCAGTCGGCGGGGACGTCCGTGTCGCCGACCAAGTGGTCGGGGAAGACGTCGGCGAGCTGGTCGAACCGCTACAGGGACAGCTGCCTGAGGATTCGCCTCTTGTCAGGGATGGGGACGCGCAGGACGGCCAGTACGTTGAGACGAACTCCGTCCGCTACGTTCGCGCCGGAGGTGCCTGGGGGCGCCTTCGCGCACCTCTTGGTGTACATCACGACCGGAGGTTCTGGGGGTCCAGCAGGGCAAGGGGGCTCTCCGGAGCTGATCTGCATAGCGCCCCCTCGGGGAGAACCATGCCTTGGGTGCCCGAACTAGGCGGATTTGCGAGTTTTGCGTTTTGGCGGCGCCTTTTCTTCTTCCTTGGACTTGTCCGCGGCCTTCTTCGCCTTGGCGGGCTGGCCTTCCCGTTCGCGTTTCGCCGCGTCGACGCTGGCTCGCAGCGCGGCCATGAGGTCCACCGCCGGACCCGCTTCCTCCTCCTCGCGCGGCGCGATGACCTCCTTGCCCGCCACCTTCGCCTCGATCACCTGCTGCAGGGCCTCACGGTAGGTGTCGTGGTACTCGCTCGGGTCGAAGTCCGACTCCATCGTGGAGATCAGGGATTCGGCCATCGAGAGCTCCTGGGCCCGTACGTCGATGTCCTCCTCCAGGAAGCCGAAGTCCGGCGTGCGGATCTCGTCCGGCCAGAGCATCGTCTCCAGGACGAAGACGCCGTTGCGTACCCTCAGCGTGGCCAGGGACTCCCGCTGCCGCAGCGCCACCTTGACCACCGCCACCTGGCCCGAACTCTCCAGCGCGTTGCGCAGCAGCACGTACGGCTTCGCCCCCTGGGCATCCGGCTCGAGATAGTACGACTTGGCGAAGTAAATAGGGTCGATCTGTTCGGCCGGAGCGAACTGGAGGACGTCGATCCTGCGTGACGTGCTCAGCGGCAGGTCCTCGAAGTCCTCATCGGTGAGCACCACCATCTCCCCGGTCGCCAGCTCATACCCCTTGGCGATCTCCGAGTACGGGACCTCTTCCCCGTCCTGCGTGCACACACGCTTGTAGCGGATGCGTCCGCCGTCCTCGCGATGCACCTGGTGGAACGTCACGTCCTTCTGCTCGGTTGCCGAGTAGAGCTTGACCGGGATCGTGACCAGCCCAAAGGAGATCGCACCCTTCCAGATGCTGCGCATGGTCACTCCTCAGCTCTCAAACGGCTCACCAGTGGGCACATACCCGTCATGGGGCAACCAATGCCATACCCAATCGAACCAATGCTCGCCGTACCTGGGGAACTACCCTCCGAACGCGATCAGTACGGTCTCGAGGTCAAGTGGGACGGCATCCGCGCCATCGTCCATCTTGACGGCGGGCTGCGGGTGACGGGGCGGCATGGGGCGGAGTACACACGTCGTTATCCAGAAATTTCCGGTTTCGGGATTAAGAACGCGATCATCGATGGCGAGGTCGTGGCCCTCGATCCGCACGGCAGGCCCAGTTTCGAGCGGTTGCAGCACCGCATGCACCTCACCGATCCCGAGCCGGTGATGACGCGGCTGTACCCGATCACGTACATGCCGTTCGACCTGCTCTATCTCGACGGCACCCCGCTGTTCGACCTCCCCTACCGCGATCGCCGGGCGCTGCTCGACGAGCTCGACGTCGGCGCGCCCCCCTACTTCCCCGGCGACTCCGACCTGCTCACCGCCACGTACGAGCAGGGCCTCGAAGGCGTGGTCGCCAAGCGGCTCGACTCCCCCTACCGGGCCGGCACGCGTTCACCCTGGTGGATCAAGGTGAAGAACCTGAGCACCAGGGAGGTCGTGATCGGCGGCTGGAAACCGGGCAAGGGCCGCCGGGCGGGCGGGATCGGGTCGCTGGTCATGGGGGTGTTCACGGACGAGGGGCTGACGTACGTCGGACATGTCGGCACCGGCTTCACCGACGCCGTGCTCGACGGCCTCTTCCAGCGGCTGCGACCGCTGGAGATCGCGCGCAGCCCGTTCCGCAACGAGGTTCCGTGGCGGAATCGATGGGTCAGGCCAGATCTGGTCGGAGAGGTGGCCTACACGATGTGGACCGACGAGCAGCGGCTGCGGCACCCCGTCTGGCGCGGGCTGCGACCCGACAAGCTCCCCTCGGAGGTGAGACTGTGAAGGTCGAGGAGGTGACGCCATGAAGGTGCCGGTCAAGGTCGAAGGGCGCGAGCTGACGCTGAGCAACCTGGACAAGGTGCTCTATCCGGACTACGGCTTCACCAAGGCCGAGGTCATCGACTACTACAGCCGCATCGCGCCCGTACTGCTGCCGCACCTCCGAGGCAGGCCCCTGACCGTCAAGCGCTACCCGAACGGCGTCGACGCCCAGTTCTTCTTCGAGAAGAACGCCCCGGAGCACACCCCCGGCTGGGTCAGGCGCGTCAACCTGCCCGTCCCCGGCAGCACCAAGGACCGCCAGAGCATCGACTTCGCCGTCATCGACGACCTGCCCACGCTCGTCTACTACGCCAACCTCGCCGCGCTCGAACTGCACGTCCCCCAGTGGCGCGTCGACGGTGACGGCGCGGCGCTGCCGCCCGACACGCTCGTGTTCGACCTCGACCCCGGGCAGCCCGCGACGATCGTGGAGTGTTGCCAGGTGGCGCTCATGCTGCGCGAGGTGCTGCGGGAGGAGGGGCTCACGGCCAGGCCGAAGACCAGCGGGAACAAGGGCATGCAGCTGTACGCGGACTGGGACTGCCGCGAGGAGCCCTCCGCGTACGCCAAGAGGCTGGCCCAGCGCCTGGAGAAGGAGCACCCCGGACAGGTCGTCAGCGTGATGACGAGGAAGGCCAGGCCGGGCAAGGTGTTCATCGACTGGAGCCAGAACAACCCGGCCAAGACCACCGTGGCGCCGTACTCGCTGCGGGCCAGAGAGCGGCCCACGGTCTCGACGCCGCTGCTGTGGAAGGAGGTCGAAGGTTGCGAACACCCTGAGGACCTGGTGTTCGAGGCGCCGGACGTACTCGCCAGAGTGGAGAAACACGGCGACCTTTTCGGCCGGGCGTAGGCTGGTTGCGTCCACACCAAGAGGGGGACCGAAGATGTCGGAGATGGACATACGCGGAGACGACAACTCCTACGACGAGGAAGAGGAGGAGCTGTCGATCGAGACTCCCGAGGCCGACGCCGCCGAGCAGCATCGCGAGATGCTCCTGAACTCTGGCGAGCCGCGCCGCGAGCTGCCGCTCGACGTCGACCCCGGAGACGCGGCCGAGCAGGACCGCGTGGTGGAGATGGACGACGAGGACTATCGCTGAGGCGCTTCGATGGCGATGACCTGTGCGGAGGCGGCTCAATCGTGATGAGTGTCGCTGAGGGGGTCGCCTACCCGCACGTAGGATGTCCGGACAGCCCGCTGAGAGACCTATGGAGACCCGCGTGACCGCAACCCCGGATGCCAAGCCCCGGGGCACCCGGCTGCCCCGACTCGCCCGCCGCCGGCAGCTGCTGACCGCCGCGCAGGAAGTGTTCGTGGAAAACGGCTATCACGCGGCCGCCATGGACGAGATCGCCGACCGGGCCGGGGTCAGCAAGCCGGTGCTCTACCAGCACTTCCCCGGCAAGCTCGAGCTCTACCTGGCGCTGCTCGACCTGCACGTCGACGACATGGTCAACCGCTGCCGGGAGGCGCTCGACTCCACCCACGAGAACAAACTGCGCGTGCAGGCCACGTTCAGCGCGTTCTTCGACTTCGTCTCCACGCAGGGCGAGGCCTTCCGGCTGGTCTTCGAGTCCGACCTGCGTAACGTCGCGCCGGTGCGGCAGCTGGTGGAGCGCTCACTGCGCGAGTGCGCGGAGATGGTCAGCGCGGTCATCCAGGAGGACACCGGGTGCACCAGCGACGAGGCGCACCTGCTCGGCGTCGGCCTGGTCGGCATGGCGGAGGTTAGCGCCCGCTACTGGGTCACCGCACACGGCTCGATCCCGAAGGACGCGGCCGAGCAACTCATGGCACGACTCGCCTGGCGCGGCATCAGCGGTTTTCCGCGTACGGCATAACCCGTTCGCTCGGCGCGATCAATCGCCCTTTCACGGGTAAGAGCGGCCACGATGGGAGTGGGCCAGCCCGTCGACTAAGGAGCCACGATGGAAATCAAGATCGGCGTACGCTCCGTACACCGCGAACTCGTTGTTGAGACCGACCTCTCCGCTGAGCAGGTCGAAGAGGAGATCAGAAACGCGTTGTCGGCCGATCGTGGCGGGGTGTTCGCCATCACCGACGTGAAGGGCAGGCGGGTCGTGGTGCCGCTGGCCTCGCTCGGGTTCGTCGAGATCGGCGAGGACGAGTCCAGGCCGGTCGGCTTCGGCGGCACGCTCTAAGGGCTCGAAGCGGGGGTACGGGCTCGTGCGCCGTACCCCTACGCGAGCACGTCCACGCGCAGCGGGCCGGGTCGAGCTTACGAACGTGCGCGGTCGCTGCCTACCATCGCGGGATCAGTCTCGGGACTGCGGCTTTCCGATCTGGCAGCCCGGAGGTCGTCGGTGCCGGGGGACGTCATCCCGCTTCAGCTCGGTGGTCGGACAGCCCACGCTCTGCCTTCGCAGCACGGCGCGCGAAGTCCAGCGATTCGGCCCACATCTTGTCAAGGAACTGCCGTAGCGGCGCGAGGCCCTCATGTTGGCACGGTACAGCCGTTTCGTGCCCTCGCGCCGCTCGATGAGCAGACCCACCTCTTTCAGCCCGCGTCAGATGCCCATGGCGGCCATGCGCTTGCCGTGCGCCTCCGTCAATCTCGCGAAAAGTCGGGAAATGTCGGTGGCGCCCTCACCCGCGGACTCCACCAGCAGGAGCGCCAACTCCGGCCGGGCCGAGGCCACCTGCTGGCCCTGGCTGAGCGCCTCGCCGACTAGCCGCCGCGCCCACAGCGCCAGCCGCCCGCCGGCCACCGGATCGGCCGCGATCCCCGCCCTCACGTGCTCGACCGCGAACTGCGAACGCCCCTCGTCCACCAGCACCTCGTCCACCAGGTCGGCGATCGATGGATCGAGGTGCCTGGCCGCCTCGCGGTAGAAGTCGAGCGCGATGCCGTCCCCGACGTACGTCTTGACCAGCGCCTGCAGCCAGTCGGCCGGCCTGGTCTGGGCGTGCCAGGCGTCGAGCGCCGCGACGAACGGCGACATCGCCTCGTCAGGATCGGCCCCGAACTCGGTCAGCCGGTCGCGCAGCAGGCGGAAGTGGGCGTACTCGGTCACGGCCAGCTCGCTCAGCGCCGCCCGGTCGGCCAGCGAGGGCGCCAGTGTCGTGGCATCCTCGGTCATCCGCGCATAGGCGCTGAGCTCCGCGTAGGCCAGCACACCGAGCAGATCGACGACTCCTGGAGACTCCTTCATGAAAGGCAGCGTACTTCGCGGAATCTTCGGGAACATACGCAAGCTCGGCCAGCGTTGTGGTATCGAGTACACTGCTCTGTGAAAGTGCGACCGCACTGTGTTAATTCGGGGTATTCCCCCGATTACCCCCCGAATCCCCGGGTGCGCGGTCGCTGATGACGCGAGAGGGCTGGCTCTACCGCGAGGACCCACGTACGGGGGCTGTTTTCGGCCCGTCGGTCCCGGCAGGCCCGCCTTCATTTGAGACTGAGGCAGGCCACGCTGACGACTTTCCGAGACCTCGGAGTCACACCAGAGATCGCCGATGCCCTCGAGACCGAGGGTATCGTCACACCGTTTCCCATCCAGGAAATGGCCCTCCCGCTCGCCCTGAGCGGCCAGGACCTCATCGGTCAGGCACGCACGGGCACGGGCAAGACCTACGCGTTCGGCATCGCCATGCTGCAGAGCATCGGCAAGCCGCGCAAAAACCGCAAGAAGCCCCGCGGGCTGGTCGTCGTACCGACCCGCGAGCTGGCCGTACAGGTCAGCGAGGACCTCGTGACCGCCGCGGGCAAGCTCGGATCCCGAGTTCTGACCGTCTACGGCGGCCGGGCGTACGAGCCGCAGATCGAGGCGCTCAAGGCCGGGGTCGACGTCATCGTCGGCACCCCCGGCCGCCTGCTCGACCTGGTCAAGCAGAAGCACCTCGACCTGAGCCAGGTCACCACCCTCGTGCTCGACGAGGCCGACCGGATGCTCGACCTGGGCTTCCTGCCCGACATCGAACGAATCTTCAAGCTGATCCCCGCGGAGCGGCAGACGATGTTGTTCTCGGCCACCATGCCGGGCGAGATCGTCGCGTTGTCCCGCAAATACCTCAACCGCCCGACGCACGTACGCGCCGAGCACGAGAGCGGCGAGGGCGAGATCCCGCCACTGACGCGCCAGCTCGTCTGGCGCGTGCACCGCATGGACAAGATCGAGATCGTCGGGCGGATGCTGCAGGCCGACGGCCGCGGGCTCACCATGGTCTTCTGCGAGACCAAGCGGGCCTGCGACATGGTCGCCGAGCAGCTCGAGACCCGCGGCTTCGCGGTCGCGGCCGTGCACGGCGACCTCGGCCAGGGCCAGCGCGAGCAGGCGCTGCGCGCGTTCCGCAACGGCAAGATCGACGTGCTGGTGGCCACCGATGTGGCGGCCCGCGGCATCGACATCGACGACGTCACCCACGTGGTCAACTACGACTGCCCCACCGACGACAAGACCTACGTGCACCGCATCGGCCGCACCGGCCGGGCCGGGCGCACGGGCATCGCGGTCACGTTCGTGGAGTGGGAGGAGCTGACCCGCTGGAAGATGATCAACCAGATGCTCGGGCTCGACTTCGCCGAGCCGGAGGAGACCTACTCCACCTCGCCGCACGTCTACACCGAGCTGAACATCCCCGAGGGCACCAAGGGCGTCCTGCCCCAAGCCAACCGCTCGCGGGCGGGGCTGTCGGCGGAGCGCATCGAGGACCTCGGAGAGACCGGCAGGATCCGCGGGCGTGGCGGCCGACGCCGTGACGAGCGCGAAGGACGCCGAGACGAGCGCCAAGAGCGCCCTGCCCGTACGCCGCGCCAGCGCCGCCGCACCCGTGGCGGCAGAGAACTGGCGGAGACCGCACCCGTCGAGACGCCGGAGGTCGAGCTCGTGGACACCAAGGTGGAGGAGACTCCCGCGATCTTCTCAACGGACGAGATCCAGGCCACGGAAGGAGACAGGCGCACCCGCACTCGCAGGGGCGCCGCTTCCTCGGCCATCGAGCAGGCGCTCTCCGACGCCCCTGAGGCACCGGTCAAGAGCACCCGCTCCCGCAAGGCCGCCACGGATGCTCCGGGCGCGGTCGCGGAGGCCGACGGGCCGGTGAAGACCACGCGCTCGCGCCGGGTCGCCGCCAAGCCCGCTGCCGTCGCCGAGTCCGTGACCGTCGTGGAGCCCGCGCCCGTCGTGGAGTCCGCGCCTGTCGCGGAGTCCAGGGCTGCCGTGAAGTCCGCGCCTGTCGCGGAGCCGGAGCGCCCGGCCGTCGCGGCTGTGCCCGTGGCGGAGCCTGAGCCGAGTTTCCTCGCGACGCCGCCGCCACCGGTGCGCAAGGAGCCGGAGCGGATCATCCCCGCGAGTCCGTTCTCGGTGATCTTCCAGTCGCCCGACCTGGCCACGGATGACGACGACATCGCGCCGTCCGCCGCCACCGAGCGCAAGCAGCAGCGCCGCCAGCCCCGCGGTGGGGGCGGCAACCGCCGCCGCGCGGGCTGAGGCACGGCAATGAGGCGCGCATCCGAGCAGGGTGCGCGCCTTATTGGCAGGTCAGCCAGGTGGCCGAGTCAGGCGCATGACCCGGCCGGATCTCGAGGTCACTCATTGCTCACAACTCCTCAGAACTCGCACCAGCGTAATGGCCATGCCGGTGTCGAGGCGCTGACCTCTGGGTATTGTTGCCCCACGTGAGTACGCCGCGATTCCTCGATCTGCCTCCTGGCGTTGCACCACGAAAGATCGAAACGCCACAGGGCACGTTCGCGGTCCTGGAGGCGCTTCCGGTCAGTGGTGTGGTTGAGCGCTGGCCCGCACTCCTCGTCCCCGGCCTGACAGGCAGCAAGGAAGACTTCATCGCGGTGCTGATGACCCTGGCCCAGTCGGGGCGCCGGGTGGTGGCCATCGACCTGCGCGGCCAGTACGAGACGCCGGGCCCCAACGACCCCGACGCCTACACCTGCTCCGCGCTCGGCGCGGACGTCGATCTGCTCGCCCAGGTCATCGGCGGCGGCGACGCCATGCACCTGGTGGGCCACTCGTTCGGCGGCCTCGTGGCCAGGGAGGCGGCGATCGACGGGCGGACGAAGTTCGCGTCGTTCACGCTGATGAGCTCCGGGCCGGCGGCCATCGAGGGCAGGCGGGCGATCAACGGCAGGAAGATCATGGAAGAGGTGCCCACGCTGGGTCTTGAGCACGTGTGGCATCACAAGTTCGAGCCGGAGGCGCTGGCCGGCGACGTGTCCGACGAGATCCTGGCCTTCCTGCGCAGGCGCCTGCTCACCAACTCCCCGACCGGCCTGGCGTGCATGGCCAAGCAGGTGCTGACCATGCACGACCGTACCGACGAGCTGCGCCAGATCGAGGTGCCCACACTGGTGCTGTACGGCGAGCACGACGACGGCTGGCCGCCCGAGGTGCAGTCGGAGATGGCGGCCCGGCTGGGCGCCGACTGCGTGGTCGTGCCCGGCGCGGCGCACTCCCCCGCCGTCGAGGCGCCGGAGACGACCGCCGCGGCGCTGGTCAGGTTCTGGAACGCGGCCGAGAAAGCACTACTTGGACACGCGGTCTAATCCCGTGTAATCATCTGTTTACTATGGCGAGCATCGAAGAGATCGTCGTCCAGCCGCCGCAGAGCGCGACCTGGCAGGTGCACCTCGACCGCTCGATGTGGGTGGGCGGCGTACGCGGCCTGATGTTGCAGGCGCTGCACCCGCTGGCCATGCTCGGCGTCTGGCAGAACTCCAACTTCCAGGAGGACCCGTTCGGGCGGCTGCGCAGGACGGCGGACTTCGTGGGGCGGGTGACGTTCGGCAGCCCCCAGGAGGCCGACGAGATCGGCCGGCGGGTGCGGGGCATCCACAAGGCGTTGCGCATCCACGATCCCGAGACCGGCAGGACGCACCGCGTCGACGATCCCGAGCTGCTGTTGTGGGTGCACTGCGCGGAGATCTCGTCGTACCTGGAGGTGGCCAGGCGCGGCGGGCTCGGACTCACCGAGCGCCAGGCCGACCGCTACCTCTACGAGCAGCGCAAGAGCGCCACGTACGTCGGCCTGCACCTCGACGACGTGCCCGGCTCGTGCGCGGAGATGGACGCCTACTTCAAGCACATGCGGCCCGGCCTGCGCGTGACCGAGGAGGCGGCCGCGACGGTGCGGTTCCTGATGTGGCCGCGGCTGCCGCAGGAGTTGCGGCTGCTGTCGCCGGGCAAGCCCGCCTACTTCCCGTTCGGCGCGCTCTGCTACTACACGCTGCCCGTCTGGGCCAGGCGGATGTACGGCGCGCTGCCCGAGGTGCCCAGGGCGACGGTCACGGCGGCGCTGAAGGCGTTCAGGCTGGGCCTGAACTCGCTGCCCGAGCCGGTGCACGACCACGCGTTCATGCCGGCCACGAGGGACATGTTGCGGGCCTCCAGGGAGCGCCTGGCCGCGGCGGGCTACGACGTGAGCAAAGGGCTCAAGGGCCTGACCGATCCCCGCCGCTGGCCGCCGGCGCTGGCCGCCTGATCGGCAGGAGCACGCCGGCCACCAGCACGACCGCCGACACGCCCGCCATGATCCACCCGCTGCTCCCAGGCCTGACCCGTCGAACAGCACGCCGAGCAGGGATGACGCGGCCGCGGCGCCCACGTACCTGGATGATTGGAAGCCGGCCGCCAGCCAGGTCACGGCGGCGATCCCGGGAAAACTACGCAACTCCCACCAAAGGGCTTATTCCGCGAGGCCGTCCCAGGGGCGGCGCTCGGGGCCGGCCGCCTGGCCCTCGGCGCAGTGGCGGCGGAAGTCGCACCAGGAGCAGATGGGGCCGGGGTTGGGCGCGAACAGCTCGTCGATCTCGGCCGGCACCACCGCGGGCCCGGCCGACGGCCGGTCGCCGGAAACGCCCGGTGAGCCGGAAGCTCGACCTGGTCTGGACGGGCCGCTCGCCGACCCGGACGAGCGCGGCGCGGCGCCGGAAGCGCGGCCCCGGTCGGCGGGCGGCGCGCCGACGAGCTCCCGGTAACGCTCGTCCCCCGTCGCCGCCTCGGTCGCGATCTCCTCCGCCCGCCGCAGGTGGCGGCCCAGGGACTCGTCGGTGTGCCGCCACTCGACGATCTCGCCGGTGGGCAGGTGGTGCAGCTCGACCGTGCGGCACGGCGTGCGCATCATCGTGGAGGCGGCGATGGCGTACGCGGCCAGGGCGAGCGACGAGCGGGCGTCGTCCTGGGTGAGCGGCCGGCGACCGGTCTTGTAGTCGACCACGACCAGCTCGTCCCCGCGCCGGTCGAGCCGGTCGATACGACCCGACAGGGCGATGACCTTGGTACGGGTGGCCACGGTGCGCTCGACGCCGACCGGATCATCAGCCGGATCTAATGTCGCGACATATCCGGACACGAGGTCGCGGGCGCGGCCCAGCCACCGCCCCGACTGCTCGTCGTCCCTGAACCCCTCGGTGATCCACCCGTTCGTGACCAGGATGGACGCCGTCAGCGGGGTGCGCCGCTCGTACGGCTCCCGCCACCAGCCCGCCAGCGCGTTGTGCACGCTCGCGCCGACGCTGTTGTGCGCCCAGGCCGGCCCTTTGGACGGCTGCGGCCGGTCCAGATAGGTGAACCGGTAGCGGCGGCGGCAGTCGAGCCAGGCGTTCAACCGCGACGGCGTACACGAATAGAGCCGCCGCGGCATCCCTTCCAGCGGAAGCTGCCCCTGCACTGCGCTCATTTGGGCTCCCGCCGCTCCTCCAGGCGACGGCACTCCCTCACCTGCACCTAGTCGTCGCCCGGGCTGAGCTTGATCCCGGAGATCCTGGTGCCGTCGCTCAGTGGGCCGTCGTCCTCGCCGTCGGTGTCGACGCGGGTCAGCGAGCCGGACACCCAGTCGTCGAAGTGCGGCTCCAGGTCGCCGATCGTGACCTCGTCGCCGTGGACGGCCAGCACCCGCGTGTCACCGGGCAGCGTGAACAGCCGCCCGCCGATCGCGGTCAGCTGGTCGGCCAGGCCGGGATATTCGCCGGCGAGCTTGCCCGGGCCGTCGGCCTGCAGGGTCTTGCCGGTGAACACGGCTCCGAGCGCCTCGCAGTAGAGCGACACGCCGCCGGGCGTGATGCCGGGCGTCTCCATGACATCGAGTTGCACGTCGGCCACCTCGAAGATGCCGTCGTCCTCCATGTCGATGTCGGGCCAGGTCTCCGACCAGGTCTCCCGCCACAGCGGCTTGTCCTTGGGATGCAGGGCCACCACGGCCTCGTCCCTGCTGGCCACCTCGATGGCGGCGCCGACGTGGTCGGGCAGGCCCGCCGTACAGATGACGGCAAGCACCTCCCGCTCGCCCACCTGCTCCAGGATCTTGTCGGCGTCACGCGACGCGTCGATGACGATCACTTCGTCGTCGTCGCCAACGATCCAGGTGTTGTTCTCGACCTTGTATTCGGTGCCGTCGATGTCGACGACGCCCTCGGTCACCACTCGTTCGATACGCGCTGTCACGCTTCCGAACTCTAGTCCTTCTGTATGAGACCGCGAATCGCTAATCCTCGAGCCTGGGCGAGAACGCGCCGAACGGCACGTCCAGCTCGTGATCCCGGGCGTCGCGCAGCGACAGCTCGGCGAGCGCGATCATGCAGCCCGCGTCGGCCGGCCAGGCGATGGCCCACAGCCAGTTGCCGAGCGCCTCACCGGCGTAGACGGCCCGGTCGTCGACGCCGTCCACGCACCACAGCGCGGTGGGATGCCCGAGCACCTCGATCTTGGCGTTCGGCGGCCCGGAGTCGAACCCCTCGCCGGGATCAGGCCCATCCAGCCCCGCGAACGCCGCGCCGATCCCGATGCCCGGCTCCTCCGCGATGATGATCAGATCGGCGGGCCCCTCCACCAGCGACGGCCCGGTCAGCGCGACCAGGCTGGCACGGGCCCCGGTGCGCTGGTCACCCACCTCGCCGAAACCGGTCACCAGCCAGCCCGGCGGCAACGGCCATGGCAGCCACACGGGCACCACGGAGCTCTTGCGCATCGCCTCCAGCGCCATGCTGGTCGGCGGGTGCGGAGGCAGATAGGGCAGGACATCACCGTGCGTGTCACATCGAAACGCACTCGACCACACACTCGGCCCGTGAAGCGGGCCAAAACACCGTGGGCAGGTTGGAGCCGCTCTCACAGCTACCCACGGTGCTTCCTCCGGCGGCGTTGCGTCAAGGCCACTTCCCGTTATCTCGTCGTAATCTTGGTCATGTGCGCGTAAATTGTGTCGGCGCGATCATTTTCGACGCCTCTAACCGGCTCCTGCTGATCAAACGGGGCCACCCGCCCGGCATGGGCCTGTGGTCCATTCCCGGCGGCCGGCTGGAGCCCGGCGAGACGGACGCCGCCGGGGTGCGGCGCGAGGTCCTGGAGGAGACCGGGCTGCACGTGGAGGTGGGCCGCCTGGCCGGCACGGTGGACCGCCCGGGTCCCGGCGGGGTCACGTACGTGATCCGCGACTACCTGGCCCGCGTCACCGCAGGAGTGCCCGAGGCCGGGGACGACGCCGCCGACGTGCGGTGGTGCGGCATGGACGAGCTGGTACGCCTCCCGCTCTCCGAAGGGCTGCTGGAGTCCCTGACGGACTGGGGAGTGTTGCCCAGTGGGGTTTCGCGGCGCCGCCCGCCCGGCCTCAGTTGATGCGGCGCCGCTCGCCCCACGTGCCGGCTCCTATCTGTTCGAGGTGAGGCTGGAGGTCCACAGGATCAGGTGGTCGGCGTTGTACGTCGTGGAGCGGCCGAGCGCCACGACCTCCGAGCCCGACACGGCCACCGCCGTCAACGACTGCATCCCCTGGCCCGCCAGCCGGTCCTTCGTCAGGGCCATCCGGTTCCACGACAACCCGTCCTGCGAGGTCCAGGCCGCGCTGTCGCCCTCACCGGGTACGCCGTGCCAGCCGACGGCCACCAGCCCCTCCTCCGCCGCGGCCAGGTCGTACACCGCCGCCGCCTGGTCCGCGGGCAACCAGGCCGTCTGCCACGTGGTGCCGTCGTCGTCCGAGACGGCCGCGAAGGCGCGCCGGGCGCCTCCTGCCAGGGCGGTGCCGATGGCCACCAGCTTGTCCTGGTAAGTCGTGACCCGGCGCAGCCCGGCCGAGGTGGCGTCCGGTGGGGCCACGCGCTTGCGGGAGCTCCAGTTCACGCCGTCGTCCGAGTGCCAGACCACGCTGCTCTCCTGGTCGGCCGGGCCCGAGCCGCCCACCGCCACGTACCCGTCGCCGCTGGCGATCGCGTCGTAGATCCGCACCCCTGAGCCGCCCTGCGGCAGCTTCGCCGACCTGGTGAACTTGCGCAGGTCAGGCGTGAACCACATGGCGGCGCTCGCCGAGCCCGACTGATCCCTGGACTCGCCCGCCAGGACGTAGCCCGGCTTGCCGGCCGTGACCACGCGGGTCTCCAGGGCGGTGTGGTCGGCGTCGCGGGCGAGGTCGCCGGTGACGTTCACCTTCTTCCAGCTCTCGCCGTCGTCGGAGGTGACGAGGAGGGGGTCGGTGACGCCCACGTTCGTCTCGGTGCCTCCGACGGCCAGCCAGCCGCGGCTGCCGTGCGTCACGTCCTCCAGCGTCTGCCTGCCCGGGCCGCCGAGGCTCATGGACTTCCAGCTCTGCCAGTTCCTGATCGTCCACAGGCCCGCGTCGCCCGAGGCCGAGCCGACGGCGACGTACCTGCCGCCGAAGCCGGCCAGCGCGGTGGTCTCGCGCGCCACCCGCGTCAGGCCCTCGACCTGGGCGAGCTGGACGCGTGAGGCGGCGCCGCGCCGTGGCGCGGTCATGAGCACGAGCTGGTTGTCGACGTCGGAGGCCGCCTGGTCGCCGCCGGCGAACAGGGTGCCGCCGTCGGAGATCGTGAACCCGCGCAGCGTCGCGCCCTGCAGGTTGCCCAGGTCGGCCCGCTTGGCCCAGCCGCGCCCGTCCGTGGTGGTCAGCACCGCGTACTTGCCGAGGCCCGCCTGCGTGATCGCCGCGACGCCCGACGGGTAGGAGATGAGCGACTCCACGCCGGGGCTCTCGCCGCTCAGGCCGCCGATGGTGCCGCACTGCGCCCACTGCGCGCCGGTCGGCGAGCAGTAGACGCGTACGTCGCCCGCGACCGTACGCTGCCGCGTCGGCACCAGGACGAACCGCTTGGGCAGCACCGCCACCGTCCCGGTGCGCGGCATGGCCTCGGGGAGCTGGAAGCCGGTCGCCTGCCAGTTACGCCCGCCGTCAGCCGAGCGCAGCACCCGCGAACCCTCGCCTTCCGCGGGTTGCCCGATGGCCACCACGGTGTCACCCTTGGCGACCACCGCCATGATCTCCCGTACTTCCAGCCCCCTGGTCTCGACCCGCTCCCAGGTCCTGCCGTCGCCGGAGCGCCAGGCCGCCGGGCCCGACCCGCCGTCGTCTCCCGTCGTACGTCCCACGGCGACGAATCCGGAGGCCGTCCTGGCGATGTCGTGAATCTGGTCACCCGCCCTGAACGCGGCCAGCCCCGACTCCGCCACGGCCGTCCAGCTGAACCCGTCGGTGCTGGTCCACAGGCCGCGCTCGCCGGACAGGACGTCATCGCCGCTGGCCAGCCAGCGGCCCGCGCCGCCGACCACCCGCTGGACCGTGGGCGTGGAGGCGCCGCTCACCTGGCCGAGCTGCCAGTTCTTGCCTCCGTCCGGCGAGAACAGGAAGAGCGGGCGCGGGGTCGGGCTCGTCGTGTCGCTGCCGACCGCCACCACCGCGCGGCCCACCGAGGTCATGTCGTTGAGCTTCTGGTTGGTGCCGTCGCCCGCGGCGGGAACGGTGAACAGCTCGTCTCCGGAACGTCCGGTGCCCGCCTCCAGGCGCAGGCCGGGCGCCTCGTCGCCGCTCCACTGCCAGACGATCACGCCGGCGGTCACCAGGAGCGCCACGGCCAGCGTGACGGCGACCGGGACCGCCCTGTTGCCGCGGCGCACGGGGCTGGACCTGCGTACGGCGGCTGGGGCCGGGCCTCTGTGGTGCCTGCCGCTGGACCCCTGCGGGCGCGGCTGGCCCGTGGCGACCAGCAGATCCGGCCTCGTGGGCCGCCCGGCCGGCGGCCTGCCGACCCGCCGCACCGCGGGCACGTCCTCCCCGGAAGGCTCTTCGTCCTGCTGCTGTGGGGGCTCCTCCTGCTGCTCCTCGAAGGACTCCTCCCGCCGCTCGGGCGCGTCGCCCCACCGCTCGAGCTCGTCGCGCGGCTCGGGCTCGTCTTGCTGCTCGGGCGCTTCCTCTCGCGGCCGGTCGGCGCCGATGCGGGCCTCGGCGGGGAACGCGAGGTGGTAGGGGGCCGTGCGGGCATCCCGCTGGGGTGGGGCGGGCCGCTCCTCGGGTGCCGGTTCCTGCGAGGACGCCGTCTCCGCCTCCAGCCGAGCCGCCTCGGGCTCGGGCCGGGACTCGGGCTCGGGGCGGGGTGAGCCGGCGACCAGCTTGTCGGGATGGTTGACGATGCGGCGGGGCCGGCGGCGCGGCTCGGCCTCGGGTTCCGCCGTCGGCGAGCTGTACGGCCGGCGCCCCTTGGGCAGCTCCGGCGGCTCGTCCTCCGGGATCGGAGCGGAGAACGGCGGCATGCCCCAGGGCGAGGTCAGCGGTAAGCCCCTGGCCCGGTCATCGGTGGGACCGGGCGGGGAATGGCTGATCCTGGGCTCTTCAGCGGAATGTGGTTCCGACGCGCCCTCAGGACGCGGGTCGTCGTCACCCGGCGGTCGCTGTGGCGGTTCGCTGGGGCCGGAGGCCACGCGCCGTACCTCCTACTGGTCGCACTAGTCGTACAGGTGGAACTCGGACGCTGGTCCGTTCCACAGGATCCAGACCAGCATGACTCAGCCGGAATAGCGAGACCTCTCTAGCGAGATTCCCGGTACCTCCCGCCTGATTTATCCCGAAATAGTGCTTATAGACCGCTTTTTGGCTAGATACAAAACACCAATCGCGTACACCCCGAGTTGCACCACAGTCCCCGTCAACGCCTGCCAGGGCACCGGCACCTTCCCCTGGTTCAGGGCGTCCTCGAGCTGCCCGGCGGCGGCGCTCAGCCCGAAGGCCAGCATGTTGTTCATGACGTGCAGCGCGATCGCCGCCTCCAGCCCCCCGGTACGCACCACCAGCCAGGCCATGACGGCCCCGAAGGCGAACACGTCGACCAGTCCCGCCCACGAGTACCCGTGCAACGACGCGAACAGCCCGGACCCGATGAGGATGGCCCAAACCGGGTTCCGCAGGTGCACCCCGAACGCCTGCACGAGCCACCCGCGGAAGACGTACTCCTCGGCGGCTGCCTGGAACGGCACCAGCAGCACGATCGCGATGAGCGCGGGGAGGAAGCCCGCCCACCCGGCCCAGCCGAACATGTCGCCCGCGTCCTCGCCCGACACCGACACGGCGAGCACCTGCGCGGCCTGCCCGAGCACCAGCGCGACGATCGCGAGCCCGGCGCAGCGCAGCAGCCACGGCCAGCGCAACCGCCCGGCCACGGACGAGAGCGTGCCGGGCCTGCGACGCTGGACGAGCGCCGCCGTGCCGAACACCAGGGCCAACACGGGCGCGATCGACAACAGCACCACGACCAGCCCGAACACCGGGTCGCCGAAGAGTTCGCCGGCCGGGTCGAGCGGCGCGGAGATGCCGAGGATCGCCGCCAGCACCAGGCCCGCGTAGACGACCACCACGCCGATCGCGAAGAACCCGACCGCGACGGCGAGCGTGCCGACGATCGCCCGCCACGGCTGGGCGGCGGACGTCCTGGCCAGCTGGTCGTAGCGGGCGCCGTGCGGCGTCGGCAGGAACCAGGACGGCGGCGCCGGCTGGTGGTACGGATAGCCCGGCGGCGGCGTGCCGTACGGGAACTGGGGCCCTGGGTTTTCCTGCATCCCTACATTCTGGCCGCTTGATGCGCATTAGTTCACAGACGGCCCGCCCTTTTGGGCGGATGCTCGGGGGCGTAGGCATTTCGACCCTGGGAGCAGTTCATGTCAAGGCTGGGACCTGTCATCACCCTCGCGGCGGGAGCAGTGCTCGCCGTGGGGCTGGGTGTCGCCAGCATCACGGCGGCACCGGCGGCCAATGAGACAGCCGCCAACACCGCTGCGGAAGCACCCCCCGTAGCGGAGACCACCACGGCCCCGTCCCCCTCACCTGAGCAGACGGCCTCACCTGAGCAGACGGCGCCGCAACAGATCACCAAGGCTGATTACGGCGGCCACGTCAAGGGCAACGGCGGCCTCATCGCGATCTCGATCAGAAACGGCAAGGCCGTCGGCTACTTCTGCGACGGGAGGGCCGAGGCCTGGTTCAAGGGCAACGAGTCGGCGGGCCGGCTGGTGCTGAAGGGCTTCGGCGAGGCCAAGGTCACGGCCGCGCTGGGCGGCGGCCGGGCCAAGGGCTCGGTGGCGCTCGGCGGCAGGAAGTGGAGCTTCGTCGCGCCCACGGTGGTCAAGCCGTCGGGCCTGTACCGGGCCACCGCGATGGTCAGAGGCGCCAAGCTGCGGGCCGGCTGGATCGTGCTGAAGAACCCGCGGGGCGGCTTCACGCAGGTCGGTGCCGCCTTCGCGGGCGAGCAGCAGCTCGACATCCCGCAGCTCGACAGCGACCAGCCCACCTCCCCCGTGACTCTCGACCAGACCACGATCTACCCGAAAGACGTCGACGGCTTCATCCAGGAGATGCAATGACCACCGTTCACCAGCCATCCCGCGGCCTGACCCCGTTGCTGGTGCCGCTGCTGGCCGGCGGCCTGGCGGCGCTCGCGCTCGGCGTCTACGGGCGGGCGCACACGCCCACCGGGTTCGCCGTGGGCGTGGCCGGGTTCTCCGCCGCGCTGCCGATGAAGGTGTGGCTGACGACCGGGGCGTTCGTGCTGGCGTTCGTCCAGGTGGTCTCGGCGCTGTCGATGTGGGGCAAGCTCGGGATCACCATCCCGCCCGCCGTGCACCGCTGGTCGGGGCGGCTGGCGTTCCTGCTCACGATCCCGGTCGCCTTCCACTGCCTCTACGCCCTGGGCCTGCAGTACGACGTGCCCAGGGTGCTCGCACACTCGTTGCTCGGCTGCTTCTTCTACGGCGTGTTCACCGCGAAGCTGCTGGCGCTGCCCAAGCGCGACACACCCGGCTGGACGCTGCCGGTGCTCGGCGGGCTGGCGTTCACCGCGCTCATCGGGCTCTGGCTGACCTCGTCGTTCTGGTTCTTCACCGCCATCGGCTTCAAGGTGTGAAGCTCTTCGTACGGACGAGCCCCGCGGCTCGCCCCTTGGCGGCGACGACGAGCGCCATCTTGCGCGAGGCCTCGTCGATCATCTCGTCGCCCAGCATGGCCGCGCCGCGCTGCTCCACCGAGGTGTAGTAGTCATACGCCTGGAGGATGAGCTCGGCGTGGTCATAGTCCTCCTGGGCCGGCGAGAACACCTCGTTGGCCGCCTCGACCTGCGACGGATGCAGCACCCACTTGCCGTCGAACCCCAGCGCCGCCGCCCTGCGCGCGACCCGCCGGTAGCCCTCGACGTCCTTGATCTGCAGGTAGGGGCCGTCGATCACCTGCAGGTCGTGCATCCTGGCCGCCATGAGCAGCCGCATGAGGATGTAGTGGTAGGCGTCGCCCTCTTCGTAGCCGGGCGGCTGCTCGCCGACGACGAGCGTGCGCATGTTGATCGACGCCATGAAGTCCGCGGGGCCGAACACCAGCGTCTCCAGCCGCGCGGACGACCCCGCGATGGCGTCGACGTTCACCAGGCCGCGGGCGTTCTCGATCTGCGCCTCGATGCCGATGCGGCCCACTTCGTACCCCATGGTCTTCTCGATCTGGGTGAGCAGGGTGTCGAGCCAGACGACCTCGGTGGGGTCCTGCACCTTGGGCAACATCAGGCAGTCGAGGAACTCCCCGGCCCCTTCGACGATCTCGATCACGTCCCGGTACGTCCACTGCGTCGTGAGATCGTTGACCCTGACCACCCGCGTCTTGCCCGACCAGTCGCCTTCACGCAGTGCGGTCACGACGTTCTTGCGCGCCTGCTCCTTGGCCGGCGGTGCGACGGAGTCCTCCAGATCGAGGAAGACCTCGTCGACGGGCAGTGTCTGGGCCTTGTCCAGGAAACGCGGGTTGCTGCCTGGCACGGCGAGCACCGAACGACGTGAGCGCATGCGCACACGCTACTGGTTGCCGCCGCGGACTACAGTCGGAGCTGTGAGCGACAACATCGCGGCCATCCAGGAGGGCGCCAAGAAGTCCGGCATCCTCTGGCTCACCCTCGACCGCCCCCGCCTGGCCTGGCACGCCTGGCACGACGGCGCGATCTACCTGGTGACGGGGGGCGCGGAGCAGCAGTTGCCCGGCCTCGACGCCCTCGACCGGGTGCACGTCACGCTGCGCAGCAAGGACAACGGGGCGCGGCTGGTGGAGTTCGAGGCGGCGGTCTCGGTGGTGGACCAGGCCGCGGCGGCCGACGCCGTGGCCGTGCTGGCCAAGGAGCGGCTCAACGCCCCCGACAGCGAACACCTCACCGAGCGCTGGTCCCGCGACTCCACCGTCCTGCGCCTCACCCCCGACCGCTGACCGCCACGGGCTCCTCGAGATCCACCGCCGGTGACGGCTGGGCGGACGCGGTGGCGGTCTGGGCCAGCAGCGCGCCGGACAACACGATCAGCCCGCCCACGATCTGGAACCCGCCGAGTGTCTCCCCGACCAGCGCCCAGGCCACGACCGCACCCCCGATGACCTCCAGCGACGCCACGGTGGCACCCACGGCGGCCGACAGCCGCCGCACGGCGTTCACCCCCAGGATGTACGCGGTCACGGTCGCGATCAGCACCATCCACAGGTACGCGGCCAGCACCGGCAACGTCTGGCCGCCCTCCGCGGGCGTGGCGGAGACCGTGAAGGCCGCCCAGGGAATGTCCCACGGCCGGGCGAACGGGATCAGCACCACGGCCGCCCCCGCCAGCCCCCAGGCGATCAGGCCGAGCGGGTCCACGTCGTCGCCGAAGCTATCGTTCATCAGGAAATATCCGGCACAACACGCCCCGGCCAGCAGCCCGAGCAGCAGGCCGAGCGCGTCCAGCCGCACCCCCTGCCAGGCCTCGACGACGATCCCCAGGCCCACGACCGCGACGACCGCCCCGATGTACGCGGCCCGCGCCAGCCGTACCTTCCGTACGAACCGGACCCAGGCCACCACCATCACCGGCGCCATGAACTCCAGCAGCAACGCGATCCCCACCGGCAGCCGGGTGATCGCGATGAAGTAGAGCGACTGCACCCCGGCCACCGCCATGACCGCATACAGGCCGAAGAACGGCAGCCTGGACCGCGGGATCCGCAGCGCCCGCGGCTTGACCACGGCTAACACGACCACCAGCAGCAGCCCGGCGCCCGCCATCCGCGTCCAGACGGCCTCGATCGGCGCCAGCCCGGCCGTGATGAGGTATTTGGCCATGGGCCCCGAGAACGCGAAACACCACGAGGACACGAACGCGAGCGCGAGCCCCGCATACCTCATCGCACACCACCTGCGTAGTAATCACCGTTGAGTGGGTTTGATACTGACATCATCGGCGTCCCGGGCGCAATGGGATAGCACTGTTAGCCTGACCACGTGAAGATCTTCGTGGGCCGGCTGGCCGGGACCCCGGTCTTCGACCCCGCGGGCGACCAGATCGGCCGCGTGCGGGACGTCGTGGCCGGCCTGCGCCTCACCCGCAGGCCCACCGTGCACGGCCTGGTGGTGGAGGTGCAGCCGCGCCGCCGGGTGTTCCTGCCGATCACCCGGGTACGCGGCATCGAGGCCGGATCCGTGGTCTTCACCGGCCGCCTGAACCTGCGCAGGTTCGAGCAGCGCGCCACCGAGACGCTGGTGATCGGCGAGATGCTCGACCTCTCCGTACGCTTCGAGGACCAGCCGATGACCGTCTACGACGTCGCCATGGAGGAGACCAGGCCGTCCAACTGGGAGATCACCACGGTCGCCCTCTACCGGGGCCGGCGGCGCGAGCCGCGGACGGTGGACTGGAGCGAGGTGTCCGGGTTCGACACGCTGCAGAAGGACCAGGAGGCGGCCGGGCTGATCGCCGCGTTCGAGTCGTTGCGGGCCGCCGACATGGCTAGTGCGCTGCACGAGCTGCCCAGCAAACGCCGCATCGAGATCGCCCGGGCCCTGAACGACGTCCGGCTGGCCGACGTGCTGGAAGAGCTGCCACCCGACGACCAGATCGGCATCCTCGGCACCCTGGAGCCCGAGCGCGCGGCCGACGTGCTGGAGGAGATGGGGCCCGACGACGCCGCCGACCTGCTGCACGACCTGCCGGACGAGCAGGCGGCCGAACTGCTGGCGCTGATGGAGCCCGGGGAGGCGGCGCCGGTGCGGCGGCTGCTGACGTACCCGGAGGACAGCGCGGGCGGCGTGATGACCAGCGAGCCGGTGATCCTGCCGCCCAGCGCCACGGTGGCCGAGGCGCTCGCGCACATCAGGCAGCAGGACCTGACGCCCGCCGTCGCGGCCCAGGTCTACGTGACCCGGCCGCCGACGGAGACGCCGACGGGCACGTACCTGGGCGTCACGCACTTCCAGCGGCTGCTGCGCGAGCCGCCGTCCACGCTGCTCGGCGCCGTGATCGACCCCTCGATCGACCCGATCAGGCCGGAGTTCACGCTGCGCGAGATCACCTACTTCCTGGCGAACTACAACCTGCTCGCCGCCCCGGTCGTGGACGAGCTGGGCAGGCTCGTCGGCGCGGTGACGGTCGACGACGTGCTCGACCACATGCTGCCCGAGGACTGGCGCGAGGGAGCCGACCGCGAGGGGGACGACCGTGACGACTGAACGGCTGGACCAGCCACGGGCCCTGCGCCGCTCGCTGCGGCCGCACTACGACCCGGAGGCGTTCGGCCGCCTCTCGGAGCAGATCGCCCGCTTCCTCGGGACGGCCCGGTTCATCGTCTACATGACCGTGTTCGTGGCGATCTGGGTGATCTGGAACGCGACGGTGCCGCCGCACCTCAAGTTCGACCCGTACCCGTTCATCTTCCTCACGCTGACGTTGTCCCTGCAGGCCAGCTATGCCGCGCCGCTGATCCTGCTGGCCCAGAACAGGCAGAGCGACCGCGACCGCGTCCAGTACGAGCAGGACCGCGAGGCCGCCGACCGCAACCAGGCCGAGATCGAATATCTGACCCGCGAGATCGCCGGCCTCCGACTGGCATTGAACGAGATGGCCACCCGCGACTACCTGCGTGCGGAGCTCGGACGACTCCTGGAGGAGCTCAAGGAGCGCCGGTGATGTCAAGTTTGGCGAGCATCGCCCGCACCTGGCCGATCTCCTCCGCGTCCAGCAGGTCGAGGAACTGGGTCCTGATGCCGCGCAGGTAGGTCGGCGTCGCCTCGGTCAGGCGCTCGGCCCCGCGATCCGTCAGCACGGCGAACAACCCGCGCGCGTCATCCTCGCACGCCTCCCGCGACACCAGCCCGTCCCGCTGCAACCGGTCGATGAGCCTGGTCAGGCCGCTGCGGGAGAGCAGGACGCGACCGGCGAGATCGTTCATGCGCAACCGCCGCCGCGGCGCCTCGGCCAGCTGCATGAGCACCTCATACGAGGCCAGCGGCAGGTCGTGGGCGACGAGCAGCTCCGCCTCCAGATGGCGGGTGACGCGCACCTGGGCGCGCTGCAACATCTGCCAGACCGTCAGTTCCTCGACGGTGAGGCCCTCGGCGCGCAGAAGAGTCACGGAGTAACCTTAAGACGTTTGTTGCACAGACATCTAACAGCACGGATTAACCCAGCGGGGCCTCCTGTTCATACGATGGAGGGGCATCCTCGCTGGCGTCCAGCGCCTGTCACACATATACCGACAAAGGAGGGACGGCACTCCCTTCGTGCCGAGACTTCGATGGCACCAACCCAGGAACTGGTGACGGCCGCCCTGTCCACCGTCATCGACCCCGAGATTCGTCGCCCGATCACGGACCTCGACATGGTCAAGAGCATCGAGATCGCTCCCGGCGGGGCAGTGCGCGTAGGCGTCTTCCTCACTGTGGCCGGATGTCCGATGAAGGACACCATCACCCGCGATGTCAAGAACGCCGTGTCCAAGGTCGACGGCGTGACCGGCGTCCAGATCGAGCTCGACGTCATGAGCACCGAGCAACGCAAGACCCTCCAGACCAAGCTGAGGGGCGACCGCGGGCCCGAGAAGGAGATCCCGTTCAACCAGCCGGGCTCGCTGACCCGCGTGTTCGCGGTGGCCAGCGGCAAGGGCGGGGTCGGCAAATCGTCCGTGACGGTCAACCTGGCCGCGACCATGGCTTCGAGCGGCCTCAAGGTCGGCATCGTCGACGCCGACATCTACGGTCACAGCATTCCTCGCATGCTGGGCGCCGCCGAGCGGCCCACCAAGGTCGAGGACATGATCATGCCGCCGGTGGCCCACGACATCAAGGTCATCTCGGTCGGGATGTTCAAGCCGCCGGGCAACACGGCGGTGGTCTGGCGCGGGCCGATGCTCGACCGGGCGCTGCACCAGTTCCTGGCCGACGTCTACTGGGGCGACCTCGACGTACTCCTCCTCGACCTGCCGCCCGGCACGGGCGACATCGCGATCTCGGTGGCGCAGCGACTGCCGTCGGCGGAGATCCTGGTCGTGACGACGCCGCAGATGGCCGCCGCCGAGGTGGCCGAGCGGGCGGGCTCGATCGCGGCCCAGACGCACCAGCAGATCGCCGGGGTCATCGAGAACATGGCCTGGCTGCCCTGCCCGCACTGCGACGAGCGCATCGCGGTGTTCGGCGAGGGCGGTGGCCAGACGGTCGCGGACGCGCTTACCCGCACGCTGGGCACCCGCGTCCCGCTCCTCGGCCAGGTGCCCATCGACCTGCGGCTGCGCGAGGGCGGCGACGAGGGCAAGCCATTGGTCCTGACGGAGCCGGACTCGCCCGCGGCCACCGAGCTCCGCAAGATCGCGGGCGGCCTGAGCAAGCGCTCATCCAGCCTGAAGGGCCTCCACCTCAACCTCTCCCCCCGCAGCTAACCGCCCGGGCCCGCTCTCTCGTCTCTTGTGCATGAGCGGGCCCGCATTGGTTTCCGCCAGGCGGATTGCCACCTGAGAGGCGATTTGTCGACAGAGGCGACCGGCGGAATATCGCCTAAAGGGCGTTGTACTGCCCGTCAGGTCGCTTCTGAGTCGTAGGGGGGCACTTCACCGTAGCCGAGCTCGTCCACCGGCTCAGACGCGTACGGAGCCGCGGCGACCGGCTCCAGCTCCCGCGGCTTGTCGTTCCAGTCGTCCTCGAGATCTTCGAGGAGGTGCTTGCGCACGAAGTTCCTCGGGTTGAGGTCGGCCGGGTCGAAGTTGGAGAACTCCGGACCCAGACCGGCCCGCAGGTCGTCGCGCGCGTTGTTCGCCATCCGGCGCAGGTTGCGTAGCGTCTGGCCGGCCTGTGAGGCGGCCTGAGGCAGCTTGTCGGGACCGAAGACGAGCAGCGCGATGACGATCAGCGCCCCGATCTCCAACCACCCGAGTCCGAACACCGTGAGCTCCTACCGCAGTCCAACCCCTCCGAGGACAACCCCGGCTATCCACAGACTAAATGCTCCCGAGGGTAGGTCGGTCGTCCCCCCGGGTCATAACCACCAACAGCCCGGTCGCACCGCCTCACGGAGACGCGGACCCGGCCAGCCACCCGCCCGTCTCCGGTGCCCGCTGCCGCGCCAGCCGGTGCGGTGCTGTGTAAGGCGGCCCACACCTCACCACAAGCCCAAAAAGGACCTGCACCGACGAACCACGCCGACCGCCGCAGGAGACATCAGCCCCCTACGGCGACCGCAGCCAAAATTCAGGACGGCGTCGGCGTAGGTCCGTCAACGGCGACCACGGTGAGGGTGGCGGTGCGTTCTTGGCCGGCGCGTTGGTACTTGATGGTGACCTTGGAGCCCGGCGTCTTGCTGCGGATCAGGGCGATCAGCTCGTTCCCGTCCTGCAGCGCCAGCCCGTCCATCTCCAGGATCACGTCACCCGCCTTCAGCCCGGCCTTGTCGGCGGGCCCGTTGGCGTCCACCGGCTGCTGGCCCCCGACGGGCTCCGAGGCGATGCGCACGCCCTGGCCCTTGTAGTCCTTGTCCAGCACGATGCCGATCTTGGGCCGCTTGGCCCTACCGGTGGTGATGAGCTCCTCGGCCACCCGGCGCGTCTGGTTGACCGGGATCGCGAAGCCCAGGCCGATGCTGCCGCTCTGGCTGTTGATCTCGCGGCTCAGCGTGGCGATGGCCGAGTTGACCCCGACGACCTCGCCCCTGCCGTTCACCAGCGGGCCGCCCGAGTTGCCGGGGTTGATGGCGGCGTCGGTCTGGATGGCGCTGATGTAGGCGGGCTCCTCGCTGCTGGCGCCGGTCTCGTCACCCGCGATGACCGGGCGGTTGAGCGAGCTGACGATGCCGGTCGTCACCGTGCCCGTCAGGCCCAGCGGGGAGCCGATGGCGATGACGGGGTCGCCGACCACGACCTGGTCGGAGTTGCCGAGGGTGATCTCCGGGGTGCCGAACGTCTCCTCCGGCTTGATCACGGCCAGGTCGGAGCCCGGGTCGCGGCCGACGATGCGGCCCGACGTGGTCTTCCGGTTGTTGAACATGATCCGGATCTCCCCGCCCTTGGCGGCCAGGGCGACGACGTGGTTGTTGGTCACCACGTAGCCGTTCTTGATCAGGAAGCCGGATCCCGTCGCGCCTTCGGTGTTGGCGCCGTTGCCGGTCTCGATCGAGACCACGCTGGGCAGCACCCGCGAGGCCACGCCCGCGACCGAGTCGGGCGCCCGGTTGGTCGCGCCCGTCGGCACCGGGCCGAGGCTGTATGAGGGGTCGTTGGCGCTGCTCGGCTTGGTGAGCAGGTAGGTGCCGAAGCTGCCCAGCAGCGAGGCCACCACGGCGATGGTCAGGGCGATCGTGACCAGGACGCCGGTGCCCGGCCCCCGCCGCGGCGCCGCGCCCGCGCCCTGTGCGCCGGGAGGCGGCGGCGCCCAGCCCGAGCCCATGCCGAGCGCCTGCCGCGGAGGCGGCGGGGCGCCACCAGGCGGACCACTGGGAGGGCCGCCATAGGACGGCGGGCCGCCGAACGAAGGGCTCTCGTAGGAACGCGTGCCCCCATCGGGAGCGCCGAACGGAGGGCTGTCATAGGACCGGGTCCCGTTGTCCGGAGAACCGTACGACGGACTCTCGTAAGTCGGGCCGAACGACGGGCTCTCGTAAGAGTTGTTCGGGGGACCGAACGAGGGGCCGCCATGAACAGAACCGGTCTCGGGGGCGCCGTACACGGGACCGGTCTGGGAAAGATTCCCGGGGGCGCCGTAGGAAGGGCCGCTCTGGGGCGAGCTGTCGTACGAGCGGCTCTCGTACGGCGGTGTGCCGTAGACCTCGGGGCGGCCCGACGGGTCGCCCCAAGACGTGCCGAACGAGGCGGGCGGCTCAGGCCGCCGGCCCGGCTGCTCGGGCGAGTCGTCCGCGGGCAGGAAGTCCGGCCGCCCCTGTGGCTCGGGGTAGTCCGACGGCGTGCGTCCTTCGGTGGGGCGCGTCTCGTCGGTCATGTAAGTCTCACCACTCCTTGGCTCGGCCACCGCAATCCTCGCTCTTGCGGCATACGAGGGTCATAAAGCATTTGTCAGGAATCGCTTGTGGCAAATCCCGAACCCAGATCGTATGCCCCGCGAGCCATGAACTACGCCAACCCCATCATCCCAGGCATATCCGGGCATCAAGGCGTGGCTGTGGAGGGTGCGTTCGTCGGGGTGTTCCGAGCCTGCTGGAACAGCTCCACCGGCGGCGCCAGGCTGTTCTGTCCCACGCCGGTGGCGGCGAAGAAGGTGCCGAGCGCGACGGCCGCGGAGACCACCCCTACCGCGACGTACGTCGTGCGCCTCCTACCACCGCGTCCAGGGCCCGAGACCCCACCGGTGGCGTCCCTGCGCGGGCGGTTGTCCAGCGGAGCGATGCTGTGCGGCCCAGGGATGGGCACTCCCCCGAACGTGCGGGAGGGAAAAGGGCGCTCCCTCGGCGGCAGCGGCCCGCCCGGCTCCGCCATCCGGAGCAGGGACATCGTCAGGTCGGCGGGCATCGCGGGGCTCTCGAGCGAGCGCAGGCGCGACTTCAGCGCCCGCATCGACTCGACTTCTCGCCGGCAGTCAGCGCAGAAGGTCAGATGAGCCAGCGCGCGTTCGCGCTCGGTGTGGTTGAGCTCCCCGTCGACGAGCGCCGAAACGCGTTCTCCAAGATGAGCCATGTCAGACTTCCTCCCCACGGATCACGGTCGGGGGGAGTTGAGAATTACGGGGGGCTCGATGATCGAGCGCCTCCCGCAACTGCGCCCGGCCACGGTGAATACGGCTTCGGACCGTACCCAGCTTGACGCCGAGCGTGGCCGCGATCTCCTCGTAAGACAGGCCCTCGATGTCACACAGCACGATCGCGGCCCTGAACTCGGGGGCGAGCGCGTCGAGGGCGGCCTGGATGTCGGGCTCCAAGTGGGCGTCGTCGAACGCCTGCGCCGGTGACGGCTCGCGGCCGCGCAACCGCTCGGCGGCGTCGTCGGCCAGCCCCTCGAAGCGGATGCGCTGCTTGCGCCGCGCCATGTCGAGGAACAGGTTCGTCGTGATCCGGTGCAGCCACCCCTCGAACGTGCCGGGGGTGTAGCTCGACAGCGACCTGAAAACCCGGACGAAGACCTCCTGCGTGAGGTCTTCGGCATCGTGGACATTGCCGGTCAGCCGGTATGCCAGCCGATACACGCGTGCGGAGTGAGTCCGCACCACTTCCTCCCACGTGGGAGGCGTCCAGTCAGACGACACGGGAGTATCCGTCTGGTGGTCGCTTTCGTCCACCAGAACTCCTCTCTCTGGGACCACCGCTACCGCCATAGTGCCTGGTTTCGTCCCTTCGTGCGCACTGCCTGCCCTCCGGACCGGCAAAGCCCGTTTAAACCTGCAACGCCTTAGGGCCCTCCTGAGTTCCCGTCCCGGCGTGTCTCCCCTAGGCTGCGATCGGTGCCAATCACGTGTACGACGTTCTGCGGTCATTACGACTAATCAGCATGAAAGTGGGGGAGGAGGCCGATGACCAGTCCGGTGGAGGCCACTCTGGCCTATGCGGAGCAGTTCCATCACGAGGATGAGATCCTGCACGCGGCGCGTCAGCGCGGGCTGGAGATGGGGGCCACGCCCATCCTTCCCGGCGGCGGCGCGGCGCTCTGCTTGCTCGCCACCGCCGTCAACGCCAAGTCCGTGGTCGAGGTCGGCACGGGGTGCGGCGTCTCGGGTCTGTGGCTGCTGCGCGGCATGCGTACGGACGGCACGCTGACGAGCGTCGACGTCGAGCCCGAGCACCAGCGGCTGGCAAGGCAGGCGTTCGCGGAGGCGGGCTTCTCCGGCGGGCGGGTCCGGCTCATCTCGGGCCGGGCGCTCGACGTGCTGCCGCGGTTGTCCGACGGCGGCTACGACATGGTGTTCGCCGACGGCGCGAAGCAGGAATACGCCGACTACCTGGCCGAGGCGATCCGGCTGCTCCGCGTGGGCGGCATCGTGGCCTTCGACAACATGTTGTGGCACAACCGGGTGGCCGACCCCGCGCAGCGCGACTCCGACACGGTCGCGCTGCGCGAGGTGGGCAAGCTGGTGCAGTCGGACGACCGCCTCCGCTCGGTGCTCATGCCCCTCGGCGACGGCCTGCTGGCCGCCATCAAGATCGCCCAATGAGGGGTACGGCTACGCCCGGGTGAGCCACTCCAGGAGCACGCGCACGCCGAACCCGGTGGCGCCCTTGCTGAGGGTGCCCTCGTCCACCGTGCTGCGCCCCACCCCGGCGACGTCCAGGTGCGCCCACGGCCGCCGCCCCGCGAACTCCCGCAGGAACAGCGCCGCCGTGATCGACCCCGCCCCATAGGTGGACCCGGCCTCGACGTTGGACAGGTCGGCGATCGACGACTCCAGCGCCGCCGCGTAGTCCTCGATCAGCGGCATCCGCCACAACCGGTCGTCAGCGGCCTCCCCCGCGGCCACGAGCTGCTTGGCCAGCACGTCGTCGGAGGAGTAGACGGCGCCGACGTTGCGGCCGAGCGCCACGGTGATCGCCCCCGTGAGCGTGGCGATGTCGACGACCGCGTCCGGGTCGAGCGCGGCGTCGGCATAGGCCAACGCGTCGGCCAGCACGAGCCGCCCCTCGGCGTCGGTGTTGAGCACCTCGACCGTGCGCCCGCCGTAGTGCTTGATGACGTCGCTGGGACGCTGGGCCGTGCCCGACGGCATGTTCTCTGCGGCCGCGATCAGCCCGGTGACCCGCACCGGCGCGCCCAGCGCGGCCAGCGCGCCGAGCACGGCGATCACCACGGCCCCGCCGGCCATGTCGGTCTTCTGCGTCTTCATGTTCTCGGTCGGCTTGAGCGACAACCCGCCCGAGTCGAACGTGATGCCCTTGCCCACCAGCACCACGTGCCGCTCCGCGGGCTCGGCGGGGGTGTAGGAGAGCTGGATGAGCCTGGGCGGGCTGGCCGAGCCCTGCCCGACGGCCAGGATGCCGCCGAACCCGTCGGCCCGGAGCCGCTCCTCGTCCCACACCCGCACGGGCACGCCGTGCTCGGCGGCCCGCTCGGCGAGCCAGGCCGGGTTCTTGACGGAAGAAGGCGTGTTGGCCAGATCGCGGGCCAGCGCCACCGCCTGTGCCACGGTCTGCGCGCGCCGCACCTGCTCCTCGTCGGCGCCGACGAACACGAGCGCCCGCACGGCCTTCTTCCCCGCGTCGCCGATCTTGAACGAGTAGGCCGCCAGCAGTGCCGCCTCGGCGAACGCCGCCTGGTCGCCGCCGGGCGTCACCACGGTCAGCGTGTCCCTGCCCTTGGCCCTGCGGGTGAGCGCCGCGGCCGCCTTTCGCAGGGCACGGGGCGAGCCGTCGCCCACGCCGTAGAGCAGCACGCGGCCCACGCCGCCGGCCCGTGCCACCGGAACCTCGACGATCTCGCCCGCCTCCCCCTTGGCCTCGTAGTGGGCCAGCAGGTCGGGCACCGGCAGGTGCAACTCGACCGCGTGCGCGGGATTGAAGTCGGAGGCGTAGGGTACGGCAAAGAACTCGGCGTCGTCGGGAACCTCGGCGACCACCGACGCAGTGGTCTCTATGGGCACGACACATCTCTCCTCAAACGTCAGCGACCCTGGCGCCGGACTACGCCAGGGTCGTGGATCAAGTTGTCTCTCGGGAATTCTCAGCCGACGACGTTCTTCAACGCCTCGCCGAGCGCCTTCGCCTCGTCGGCGGAAATCTCCACGACGAGCCGGCCGCCACCCTCCAGGGGGACCCGCATGACAATGCCGCGCCCTTCCTTGGTGACCTCGAGCGGACCATCGCCGGTCCGCGGCTTCATCGCCGCCATGCGTGCATCCCTTCCTGCCTTGGGCTCCCGCGGCCCGCGATTTCCGACCTCCCATGGGGGGTGGTCGGCGCATTCACGTCTTCTGTGATGTCCTATTCTCCCGCATCGAGAGCCCTCATGGGTAACGATCTCCTCCCAGAATGCGTTGTCGCGGCAGGCGATGACGTCCAAACTGGACCTCGTGCACGCTCGCGCCGCTCTGTTCGATCTCTATGGAGACCACCTGCGTTCACGCGGTGGGCAGGCGTCCGTCGCCGCGCTCGTGAGGCTCATGAAACCCCTGGAAATTGCCGCTCCCGCCGTGCGTACGGCGGTTTCGCGCATGGTCAGGCAGGGGTGGCTGCGGCCGATCAGGCTTCCCCATGGAGCCGGCTACGGGGTCACGCCGAAGTGTGTCAGGCGGCTGGATGAGGCCGCACTGAGAATTTACCGAGCCGGAACACTGACCTGGCACGGCCGCTGGCACCTGATCGTCTTCGAGCCGGTCAGGGAGCGGCCGCGCAGGGAACGGCTCCGGGCCGACCTGACATTCCTCGGCTACGCGTCGCTGTCCGAGACGACGTGGATCGGTCCACGTTCCTCGATCGAGCTGGACAACCTGCTCGAAGGCGAGGGCGTGCGGGCCGACAGGTTCGACGCGGCGTTAGAGGGAGACCCGCGCGAGCTGGTCTCCCGGGCATGGGATCTGGCCGCCATCGGCGAGGCGTACGAGCACTGGCACGCCGAGGCTGTCACGCTGATCAGCACGCTGCCCGAGGGAGCACCGGCGGACCAGGTGTTCGCCACCAGGAGCAGGCTCGTGCACGGCTGGCGAAACTTCCTGTTCCGCGACCCGGGGCTGCCGCCCGAGCTGCTGCCCGCAGGCTGGCCCGGCGAGAAGGCCAGGGCCTACTTCGAGCAGGAGGCCGCCCGGCTGCTGCCCGCAGCCGCGGCGTTCGTCGACAGGGAGTTGATTTGATCCGCTATGACGTGGCCGACGCCGTCGCCACCATCACGCTCGACCGCCCCGACGCGATGAACTCGCTCACCGCCGAGACCAAGCAGGCCCTGCTCGACGCGCTGCGCCGCGCCGCCGGCGACCCGGGGGTGAGAGCCGTCCTGCTCACGGGCTCGGGACGGGCCTTCTGCGCGGGCCAGGACCTGCGCGAGCACGCGGACAACCTGGCGGCGGGCCGCGGCCTGGCCGGGACCGTCCGCGCGCACTACAACCCGATCGTGGAGCTGATCACCACCATGGGCAAGCCGGTGGTGGCCGCCGTCAACGGCGTCGCCGCGGGCGCGGGCGCGTCGCTGGCGTTCGCCTGCGACCTGCGGATCGCCTCGGAGAAGGCCAAGTTCGCGCTGGCGTTCGCCGGCATCGGCCTGGCCCCCGACTCGGGCGCGTCATGGACGCTGCAGCGCCTGGTCGGCCGGGGCCGCGCCGCCGAGCTGATGTTGCTCGGCGAGCCGCTCGACGCGGCCCGCGCGCTGGAGCTGGGGCTGGTCACGCGCGTGGTCCCGCCCGGCGACGTGCTGAAGACCGCCCAGGAGCTGTCGGTACGCCTCGCGCACGGCCCCACCCTGGCCTACGCCGCCACCAAGCGGGCGCTGGCCTACGCCGCGACGCACTCGCTGCCCGACTCGCTGGCCATGGAAGCCGACCTTCAGGACGAATGCGTCGCCACCAGGGATCATCAGAACGCCACGCAGGCCTTCCTCGCCAAAGAACATCCGACTTTCAACGGTGAGTAACGACTCCACCACGCTCCCATGCGATATTCCTAGCGCCATGGACCACTCCGACGCGCCCGGCCCGCACGACTTCGAAGCGCTCCGCACGACCGCCGTGGACCTGCTCACCGGCGGCGAGATCGACGTCTCCGACCCGGTCTACGCCAGGCCGCTGGCCACGCTGAGCGAGACGGCCGCCGGCTGGCTGGCCCAGCTGACCCCCGCCGAGATGTGGCCCGACCTCCCGCTCGAAGGCCGTCCCGGCAACGTCACCGGCAGCTACGGCCGGCTGCGCCTGATCGCCACCGCCTGGGCCACGCCGGGCACCGCGCTGCACGGCGACGACGCCGTCGCGGCGACGGTCGTGGACGCGCTCGACCTGCTCCACGAGGGCCACTACAACGAGCGGCTGCCCGAGACGGGCAACTGGTGGTTCTGGGAGATCGGCACGCCGGCCGAACTGGCCCGCACCTGCGTGCTGCTCGGCGACCGGCTCGACGCCGGCAGGCTCGGGGCGTACCTGGGGGCGATCGACCGGTTCTGCCCGGACGCCGACTGCCGGGCGGGCCATCCCGCGGCCCGCGAGAGCGGCGCGAACCGGGCCGACAAAGCGTCCATCGTCGCCTTCCGCGGCGTGGCCGGGCGCAGCGCCGGCAAGCTGGCGCAGGCCCGCGACGGCCTGTCGGACGTGCGCGACGGCGGCCGGCACAGCGTGTTCGGCTACGTCGGCTCCGGCGACGGGTTCTACCGCGACGGGTCGTTCATCCAGCACGGCGACGTCGCCTACACGGGCTCCTACGGCCTGTCCCTGCTCACCGCGGTCGCCCAGACGGTCGCGCTGCTGCGCGGGTCGCCCTGGGAGGTGACCGACCCGGGACGGCAGGTGGTGCTGGACGCCGTGGAACGCTCCTTCGCGCCGTTCCTGCACGACGGCCTGCTGATGGACACGGTCAGGGGGCGGGCGGCCACCCGGCAGACGTTCTCCGACAGCGTGGCCGGTCATGGCGCGATCGGCGCGGTGCTGCTGCTCGCGCAGGGCGCGGAGGAGCCGTACCGGAGCCGGTTCAGGGAGCTGGCCAAGGGGTGGATCGAGCGCGGCGGGGCCCGTCCCTACCTGGAGCACGCGGACGTGCCGGAGACCCGGCGGGCGGTCGCCGTGCTGGACGACAAGACGGTCGAGGCCGCGCCCGAGCCCGTCGGGCACTTCGTGTTCCCCTCGATGGACCGCGTCGTGCACCGGCGGCCCGGCTGGTCGTTCGCGATCAGCCTGTCCTCGCGGCGGATCGCCTCCTACGAGGCGATCAACGCCGAGAACCTGCACGGCTGGTACACCGGTGACGGCATGACCTACCTCTACACCGGCGACCTGGGCCAGTTCGGCGCGGACTTCTGGCCGACGGTGGACCCGTACCGGCTGCCCGGGGTCACGGTCGACACCCGCGCGCGCGAGGACCTCTCCTTCCGCGCCTACTGCCCGGCCAACGCGCAGGCGGGCGGCGCGGTGCTCGAAGGCCGGTACGGTGCCGCCGCCATGGAGCTGATCGTCGACGGCGTGAGCCTGGCGGCGCGCAAGTCGTGGTACTGCCTGGACAACGTCGTGGTGGCGCTCGGCAGCGGCATCACGAGCTTCGACGGCCGCACCGTCGAGACCGTGGTGGAAAACCGGGCCACGGACGAGGACCCGTACTTCGGAGACGGCTGGGCGCATCTGGCAGGGGTGGGCGGCTACGTGTTCGAGGGGGCGCACAGCCTCGTGGAGACGCGTACCGGCCGGTGGCGCGACATCAACGCGGGCGACGACACCAGCGGCGCCTACGACCCCGTCACGCGGCGCTACGTGACCTTCTGGTTCGACCACGGCGTGAGCCCTCTGGACGCCTCCTACGCCTACGTCCTGCTGCCGAACGCCTCGCGCAGTCAGACGCGGGCGTTCCGCGGGTCGCGTCCCGTCCGGGTGCTGGCCAACACCCGGCGGTTGCAGGCGGTGCAGGCGCGCGGGCTGGTCGCGGCCACGTTCTGGGCGCCCGGCGAGGTCGCGGGGCTGGCCGCCGACGCGCCGTGCGTGGTGCTCATGCGGCGGGCCAGCGGGCGGATCCTGCTGGCCGTGGCAGACCCGAGCAGGACGGTGGACGCCGTGACGCTGACGCTCGACCGCCCCGCGCGGGCCATCGCCCGGGGCGACGACACCATCGCGCTGCGACCGGGGAAGAACCCCTCCGTCACCGTCAAGCTCGGCGGATCGCTCGGGCGCACCCACGCCGTCGAGCTCAGCGTGTACGCGCCACGCAGCCCTCGACATGATCGTTGACCAGGCCGATGGCCTGCATCAACGCGTAGGCCGTGGTCGGGCCGACGAACCTGAAGCCGTGCTTCTTCAGCTCCTTGGCCAGCGCCTTCGAGCCCGGGGTGGTGGCGGGCACGTCCGCCATCGTCCTGGGCGCGGGCGCGTCCGGCTCGGCGTAGCGCCACACCAGCTCCGACAGGCCCTCAGGCAGGTCGAGCGCGGCCCTGGCGTTGTTGACCGCCGCCTCGATCTTGGCCCGGTTGCGTACGATGCCCGCGTCGCCGAGCAGGCGCTCCACGTCCCGCTCGGTGTACGCGGCCACCTTGGGGATCGAGAAGCGGTCGAAGGCGGCCCGGAAGTTCTCCCGCTTGCGCAGGATCGTCAGCCACGACAGGCCCGACTGGAACGCCTCCAGCGCCACCCGCTCGAAGACCTCGTCGTCGCCCTTGAGCGGGCGGCCCCACTCCTCGTCGTGATAGGCGAGGTACATCGGGTCGGCCATGCCCGCCCACGCGCAGCGGATCGGCTCAGGGGACCGCTCGGTCACGAGCGCTCGTCCCCGTCGTTGCCCAGCGTGGCCCGCACGCGCTCCTCCTCGTCACGGGTCCGGGCGCCGGTCACGTCTGCGGCTCGGGCCTGTCCGTCACGGGCCTCGCCGCCCTCAGGCCCGTCCTCGGACTTGTCCTCGACGCCGTCCTTAAGCTCGTCTTCCGGCTCGCCTGGTTTCTCGTCCTCGGGCTCGCTCGGGTCCGGCTGCGCGGCGGCGGTCGCGCCGTCACGCGGCGGCACCCGCCACTCCGCACTCCCGTCCCAGGACAACGTCGCCCCGCTCGACGTCACGGGATCGCCCGACTCGGGCAGCTCCCGGGGAGCGGCCGGGGCCTCGGGCTCGTGGTCGGTACGCAGCCCGGCCCCCGGCGCGGCGTAGACCTCCTGGCGCGCGTGCAGCCGGCTCGACAGCAGCTCGGAGACCCGCTGCTCCAGCACCGCGATCCGGGTGTCCCGCGCGCTGATGGCGCCGGCAGCCCTGCGCAGGGTCTCGTCGACGCTGCCCGTGTGGTAGCCGACCAGATTGACCGGCAGTTGGAGCGCCATGAAGTCGACCGCTGTCAGCTGCCCCGGCTCGGGCAGGTCGAGAGGCGGCACGTCCGGCGGGAACTCGGTCAGCTCACCGCCCCTACCGAGGGAGACCAGGACCACGCACGCCAAGATGGCGATGGCGGCGATGGCGAGTATGACCAGCACATTGGCATCGTACTCATATCATCGGGGCACGAGGTCCCACACTTGCCGCAGCCCGTCTTTCTCCGGGCGGTGAGCGCGCCGGTCAGCCGGTGGCCTCACCGAGCTCGGCGACGCTGGGCCTGACCGGCTGGGCGCGGGCCTCCAGATGGGCGAACGCGTCTTCCACGGTGGCGGTCCAGGAGATCGCGTCGAAGACGTCGGGCCGGGTGAAGCCCTCGTCGTACATGTTGGAGACGAGCTTCCTGAGCGGGTCGTACAGGCCCCAGGGGTCGAGGATCACCAGGGGGCGGTCGTGGATGCCGAGCACCCGCGCGGTCCAGATCTCGAACAGCTCCTCCAGCGTGCCGATGCCGCCGGGCAGCACGAGGAACGCGTCCGAGCGGGCGTCCATGAGGCCCTTGCGCTCGCGCATGCCGTCGGTGACGATCAGCTCGTCCGACTCCTCGTCCGCCACCTCGATGTCCACCAGGACCTGCGGGATCACGCCGATCGTGCGCCCGCCGGCCGCGCGCACGGCCGAGGTGACGGCGCCCATGCAGGAGACGGTGGCGCCGCCGCTCACCAGGGTGTGGCCCCGCTTGCCCAGCTCGGTGCCCACATGTCCGGCCAGATCGAGGTATTTCTTGTCGATGTTCAGGCTCGAGGCGCAGAAGACGCAGATGTTCACAACGGGGAAGCCTATTGGGGCTCGGCGAATTGGGCCTCGGCGACCTCCAGCTCCTCCTCGCGCCGCTGGGAGCGGGCCAGGTCGGCGTCCACGATGATGCGCACGGCCTCGTCCACGTCGTCGGTGACGGTGATCAGGTCGAGGTCGTGGGCCGCGATCTTGCCCGAGCTGAGCAGGGTGCCCTTGATCCAGTCGAGCAGCCCGCCCCAGAACTCCGAGCCCATCAGCACCACGGGGAAGGAGGTGACCTTGTGGGTCTGCACCAGCGTGAGCGCCTCGAACAGCTCGTCGAGCGTGCCGAAGCCGCCGGGCAGCGCGATGAAGCCGCACGAGTATTTGACGAACATCGTCTTGCGCACGAAGAAGTAGCGGAACTCGATGCCGAGGTCGATGTAGTCGTTCATGTGCTGCTCGAACGGCAGCTCGATGCCGAGCCCGACCGACACCGCGCCGTCCACCTCGCTCGCGCCCCGGTTGGCGGCCTCCATGACGCCCGGCCCGCCGCCCGTGATCACGGCGTAGCCCGACTCGGCCAGCGCGCGGCCGAGCGTCCGGCCCGTCTTGTACTCGGGCGAGCCCTCCGCGGTGCGGGCCGAGCCGAAGACCGTGACCGCCGGCGGCAACGCGGCGAGTTGCCCGAACCCCTCCACGAACTCGGCCTGGATCCGCAGCACCCGCCACGGGTCCATGTGCACCCAGTCGGCGGGTCCCTGGCGGGCGAGCAGGCGCTCGTCGTGGGTGGAGCGGGGGACGAGGCTGCCGCGGACGACGGCTTGCCCCTGACGGCGTTCGGGACGTGGCTTTTCCATGCGGGTCACGCTAGTCCTCCTCGCAGACGACCGCGAAACCCCTGGTAGACCGGGGGAAGCGGGCTTCTGAAAAATCTTGGAAGAAGCAGGGAACCGAATTTCGACCACCCTGCGTCTAAACGTCGAGGGTGCTGCTCGGGACTGAAAGTGGTCTTCCCCGCCAAATGGCCGGCGAGGAAGGCCACTTTCATATTGTGAGCCAGTCGAGCATGGCCCGCTCGCTCTCGACGATCTTCGTCAGCGACACGTACTCGCCTTGTTGGTGCGCCAGGTTCGGATCCCCGGGCCCGTAGTTCACGGCGGGCACCCCCAGCGTGGAGAAGCGGGCGACGTCCGTCCACCCCAGCTTGGCGCGCGGCGTGCCGCCGACGGCCGCGGTGAAGGCCGCCGCCACGGGATGCGTCAGCCCCGGCCTGGCCGCGGGCGCGGTGTCCCCGAAGGTCACCTCGAAACCGTCGAACACCTCTCGTACGTGCTGCTTCGCCTGTTCGATCGACAGGTCGGGGGCGAACCGGTAGTTGACGGTCACCACGCACAGATCGGGGATGACGTTGCCCGCCACCCCGCCCCGCACGGTGACCGCGTTCAGTCCTTCGTGGTATTCGAGCCCGTCGACCACCGGCAGCCGCGCCTCGTAGGCGTTCAGCCGGGCCAGCACCGGCTCGATCCCGTGGATGGCGTTGACCCCGAACCACGACCTGGCGCTGTGCGCGCGCTTGCCCGGCACGGTGATGTCGGCGCGCAGCGTGCCCTGGCAGCCGCCCTCGATCACGCCGTCGGTCGGCTCCATCAGCACCGCGAAATCGGCCGCGAGCCAGTCGGGATGGTCCCTGGCCACCCTGGTCAGGCCGTTGCGCTCGGCCTCGACCTCCTCGCAGTCGTAGAAGACGTAGGTGATGTCCTTGTTGGGCGCGGGCACGGTCGCCGCCAGCCTGAGCGCGATCGCCACGCCGGCCTTCATGTCGGACGTGCCGCACCCGTACAGGAGGTCGCCCTCCACCCGGCTGGGCAGGTTGGCCGCGACGGGGACGGTGTCGAGGTGCCCGGCGATCAGCACGCGCTCGGACGTGCCCAGTTCGGTGCGGGCGACGATCGTCTCGCCCGACCGTTCGACCTTCAGGTGGGGCAGTGCGGACAGCGCCCGCTCGACCGCGTCGGCCAGCGCCCGCTCCTCCCCGCTCACCGACTCGATGTCCACGATCGCGGCGGTCAGCGCGCGTACGTCCTGCGTCAGGTCAAGCATCAGGTGTTCACTCCGTGTTCGCGCAGCACCTCGTTGAGCGCCGCCTTGTCGTGCCGCTGCCCCGGCTCCAGGCGTTTGAGCACCAGCACGCACGGCAGGCCGAACGTGCCGCCGGGGAACTCCTTCTGGCGGGTGCCGCTGACGGCCACGCACCAGTCGGGGATCCGGCCGCGGGCCAGTTCCTCGCCCGTCTGCACGTCGATCACCGGGATCGACGCCGACAGGATCGTTCCAGCGCCGACCACCGCGCCCTGGCCGACCCGGGCGCCCTCGACGATCATCGACCTGCTGCCGATCAGCGCGTCGTCCTCCACGACGACCGGGACGGCGTTGGGCGGCTCCAGCACGCCGCCGATGCCCGCACCGCCGGACAAATGAACATTTTTGCCGATCTGGGCGCAGGATCCGACCGTGGCCCAGGTGTCGACCATCGTGCCGGAGTCCACGTACGCGCCGATGTTCGTGAACGACGGCATCAGCACCACGCCCGGCGCCAGGTAGGAGCCCCAGCGGGCGATCGCGCCCGGCACCACCCGCACCCCGTCGAACGAGCTCTTCAACGGGTGCCTGTCGTGGTGCTGGAAGTCCCCGACCTGCGAGCGCGCCATGCCGAGCACCTTGAAGCTGAGCAGGATGGCCCGCTTGGCCCGCTCGTCCACGACCACCTCGCCGCCCACCAGTCGCGCGGCCCTCGCCACGCCCCTGTCGAGCAGGTCCACCGCGCCGACCACCTGGTGGCGCGCATCTACGTCGGCCGGCGACAACTCCGCGCGGCGCTCCCACAGCTCGTCCACCACCGGCGATATCGGTGACGAGGTGCTCACGTGACTCATGGCCACGGAGCTTATCCGGCCGGGTAGGTTTTTCAGGGTGCGCCTGCGCTTCTCTCGTGGAGTCATCACCATCGCGATCATCGTCATCGTGCTCGCGGTGGGCATTTCCGTGGGTCTCTACTACTTGCTGAAGAAAGCGACGCCGCTGGCCGTGCCCGAGGCGCATTGCACCGTTCACACCCCTGACGGCGTCCGCGATCTCGTTCCCGAGCAGGCGCAGATCTCGGCCACCATCGCGGCCGTCGCGGCGCGGCGCAAGCTGCCCGAGCGGGCGGTGGTGATCGCGTACGCGACGGCGCTGCAGGAGTCGAAGCTCTTCAACCTCGACTACGGCGACCGCGACTCGGTCGGCGTGTTCCAGCAGCGCCAGTCGCAGGGGTGGGGCCCGAAAAAGCAGCTCATGGACCCCGTCTACGCCACCACCAAGTTCTTCGCTGCCCTGGCCAAGGTGAAGAACTACCGCAAGATCCCGCTGGCGGACGCGGCACAGGCCGTGCAGCGCTCGGCGGGCGGCTACGCCTACGCCCAGCACGAGGCGGACGCCAAGATCCTGGCCGCCGCGTTCACCGGGCGTGTCCCCCAGGCCGTCCACTGCTGGTATCCGCCGGGCAAGACCCCCACGCCGCAGCCGCGGACCGCCGAGGCCCGCAAGCAACTCGCCAGGGCGCTCGGCAGCACGGCCATCACCACGAAGAAACGCGGGTGGCTGGTGGCCGCCTGGTCGGTGGCCCACGCCGAGAAGTACGCGCTGAGCCACGTCGGCTACGCCGGCGCCACCTGGTCGAACGACCTCGAGATCGAAGGCTGGCAGGCGGGCGGCAAATCAGGCTCCACCCAGGTCGAACTCTCCTGAACCGCCGCGTGCACGGTGTGGCACCGAGCGGTGCGGGCTATGAGGCGCGGCGGACGATGGTGATCGAGCCGGGTGGCAGCGGCTGGGCGTAGCTGGCCGTCCACGAGCGGCCCTGGATGCGCTCGAACGACAGCAGCCGTCCGTCGGCGGCGCGGTAGTCGGCGAAGTCGAGCAGCCCCCGGTCCGGGTTGCCGGTGTCGCCCTCGCTCCGGAACGCGGCCGTGCCCCGCTCGATCGGGAAGAACTCCACGCCCTCCATGATCAGCATGCTCTTGGCCGGGACCATGCCCTGGGTGGGCACGTCGGTCCAGAGCTGCACCTCGAGGTGGGGCGGATCGCCCGCGAGCACCTCGACGGAGAGCCACTGGAGGCGGCGGGCGGCGTCACGTAAGAGGTATTCGGTCCACTGCTGGCCCTGCCAGGAGATGTGCATGGCGCCGAGCACGCGCGCGGGCGACCCGTGCACCTCGATCCGGTCCCCGACCCGGATCGTGCGAGGGTCGGTGTAGTCGGTGCCGGCATGCTCCGCCGCGCTCACCGGTGCCGGCAGCGGGGTCTCGATGGGAGCGACCTCAGCCGGCGGCGCGCTCGGGCGGCCCTTCCTGTCTTGCCGCAGAGTGGCCAGGAAGGCCCCCAGCAGCAGCAGGACGGTGGCGATGCTCAGCCCGAGAACGACCATGGAGGTCATGCTCATCGATCAGCTCGCTCCACTCGCGGTCTGCCTCGGCAAAAGCCCTTATCAATTTGTCTATCAATTAGCCCGGGAGCCTGTGCGGCTGGCTCTGACGCGCGATCCTACTGGAGGCGGCGCACCGCCGCACTGATCCGCTCATCAGTCGCGGTAACCGCGATGCGGATGTGCCGTCCACCTGCCGATCCATAGAACTCGCCCGGCGCGACCAAAATGCCGATTTCGGAGAGCTTGGCCACCTGATCCCAGGCGCTCTGCCCGTTCGACGCCCAGAAGTACAGACCGGCCGTCGAATGGTCGATGCTCCACCCCGCCCGCTCCAGCGCGGGACGGAGCAGGGCGCGGCGCGCGGCGTAGCGCTCGTGCTGCCGGTCGGCGTGCGCGTCGTCGCCGAGCGCGGCAGTCATGGCCGCCTGGACCGGCCAGGGCATGAGCATGCCCGCGTGCTTGCGCATCTCCAGCAGCCGCTTGACCAGGACGGGATCGCCCGTCACGAACCCGGCGCGGTAGCCGGCCAGGTTGGAGCGCTTGGAGAGCGAGTGAACCGCGAGCAGCCCCTCGTGGGAGCCGCCGCAGACGTCGGGGTGCAGGATCGAGACCGGTTCCTCTTCCCAGCCCAGCTCGATGTAGCACTCGTCGGAGGCCACGACCGTGCCGCGTTCGCGGGCCCAGGACACGACCTTGCGCAGGTGTTTGGCGGGCAGCACCCGGCCCGTGGGGTTGCCGGGAGAGTTGATCCAGAGCAGGTCCACGTGCTCGGGGCCGAGTGCGAACGTGCTGTCCGCGGCCGTGGCCACCGCCCCGGCCAGCCGCGCCCCCACGTCGTAGGTGGGGTAGGCGAGTTCGGGGAAGACCACCCGCCCGGCGCCGAGGTAGGTCGGCAGCCAGGCGACGAACTCCTTGGAGCCGATCACCGGGAGCACGTCCTTTTGATCGACGGTGACGCCGTGCCTGCGCCGCAGCCACCCCGCCGCGGCCTCGCGCAGCGCCTTGGTGCCGTGGGTGAACGGGTAGCCGGGGCTGTTGGCCGCCCCCACCAGAGCGTCCTGGACGATCTGCGGCACCGGGTCGACGGGCGTGCCGACCGAGAGGTCGACGATGCCGCCGGGATGTGCAAGCGCACGCTCTTTGTACGGCTCCAGTCGGTCCCAGGGGAAGTCGGGCAGGTTGTTCACGGTTCTCCAGGGTTGTGCGTTGCCGTACTACAGCGCACGCCGATAGGGGGCGCATCCGGCCTGGATGCCCCCCGTGAACGGCGCGCGCTAGTGGTCCTCACCCTGCGGTGGCAGGACGGCCACCACCGGGTGGTCCTTTTCTATCTTTCCGACCTTCGAGGCGCCACCAGGCGAGCCGAGGTCCTCAAAGAAGTCCACGTTCGCCTTGTAGTACTCCTTCCACTGCTCGGGAAGGTCGTCCTCATAGAAAATCGCCTCGACGGGGCATACAGGCTCACACGCGCCGCAGTCCACGCACTCGTCGGGGTGGATGTAAAGCATGCGCTCGCCCTCGTAGATGCAATCGACGGGGCACTCCTCGATGCACGCCTTGTCCAGGACGTCCACGCAAGGCTGCGCGATGACGTAGGTCACCTCGAGCTCCTTCTTCTCCGCACCATGGCATGACTCTGACCGCGGTTTGCTAGGCCCTAGTATTGCCGTGCTTGCCAGCTGGCCGAAACGGAGGGTGGCAAACTCGTGGCCGCACGCCTTGTCATCAGGATCACAACTCAGGACATAGGCACACGGATCACCACTCGGAGGCGCGTCCAGGGCGGGTTTCGCGACACCGTCGGAATCCTGGAGGCGTGGGAGGGTGGCGTGCTCAAGGTTCGTAAAAAAGATGGCACGCTGGTGGAGATTTTCGAGGAAACACTGGTAGCGGCCAAAGTTGTTCCGGTCGCGCCTCCTCGACCTGAACGGATGTAACAGTAAGTATTCGTTCTGTGACCGTACGTACCTGCGCCGCCGCAGCAGCCATCCTCGCCAGCGCCGGATGCGGCGCGTCGTCCACCGACTCCTTGCCGGAGTCCAAGAAGCTGCCGCCGATCAACGTCCGGGCCGGCTCCATGAAGGCGGGCTTCGCCACCATGGAGCGGCTCGCCGAGGCCGCCAAGCACGAGGGGCAGCTCAACGTGATCGCGCTGCCCCGCGACTGGGTCAACTACGGCGAGGTCATCGACACCTTCGCCGACAAGTACGACATCAAGGTCAACGAGCTCGAGCCGCGTGCCGGCAGCAAGCGCGAACTGGACGCCGCCGCCCAGCTCAAGCCCGACGTGTTCGACCTGACCATGGACGTGGCCGTGTCCGCCGCCGACAGGTTCGCCCCGTACAAGGTGCAGAGCTGGCAGGACCTGCCCGACCACGTCAAGGACTCGTCCGGCGCCTGGTACGCCGCCTACGGCGGCTACATGTCCATCGGGTACGACCCGCGCGCGGTCAAACCGCCCGCCACCTTCGCCGACCTGCTCAAACCCGGCTACCGGGTGGCGCTCGACGGCGACCCGCTGCGCTCGGCGTCGGCGTTCGACGGCGTCATGGCCGCCTCCATGCGGGCCGGGGTGCCGCAACCCCAGCAGGGAGTCGAGCTGTTCGCCAAGCTCAAGCAGGCCGGGCAGCTCGCGGAACCGGCCAAGGCCAACGTGATCATCGCCTGGGACCACCTGAACGCGACCCGCAGCGCGAACCAGTCCGACGCGTGGAAGGTGACGATCCCGCGGGACGCGCCGCTCGGCGACTACCACGTGCAGGCGATCAACAAGGCGGCGCCGCACCCGGCCGCCGCCCGCCTCTGGCAGGAGTTCCTCTTCTCCGATGAGGGCCAGAACCTGCTCCAGAAGGGGTACGCCCGCCCGGCGCGCGGCGAGGCCATGCTCATGAAGCGCACGCTCGACGCCGAGCAGGCGGCCAAACTTCCCAAGGCGCCCGGTCCGCCCGTCCTCATGACGATTCCGCAGGCAGACGCGGCGAAGGCGTACCTCAAGAAGGAATGGGCGAAGAGTGTGGGATGAGTCCGATGTGACTTGATATGTCGTAGGGACGTTCAGGCTCTAAAGTGAACGGACAGCACGGCCACGGGGGCCCGATGTCTGACGAATGAGAGCTGATCGTCTTGCGATATGACACACCGAGTTTGGAGCGGTGGAACAGTCGCGCCTACGACAGCAGCTTCGGCTACGTCTCGACGCAGGGCGCGCCGCTGGTCGACCTGCTGGATCCGCGCCCCGGCGAGCGCGTGCTCGACCTCGGGTGCGGCACCGGGGTGCTCACCTCGCAGCTCGCCTTCAGGGGCGCGGACGTGCTCGGCATCGACGGCTCGTCCGCGATGATCGAGAAGGCGCTGGCGCAGTATCCGGGGATCAACTTCATCGTCGGCGACGGGCACGACTTCAGCGTCGTGGACCCGTACGACGCGGTGTTCTCCAACGCGGCGCTGCACTGGATGAGCCGCGATCCCGCCGCCGTGATCGCCAACGTCCGCGAGGCGCTCACGCCCGGGGGGCGGTTCGTCGCGGAGATGGGCGGGTCGGGCAACTGCGCCGAACTGACCGCCGCCATGCTGACGGCCTGGCGCGAGTACGGCCTGCGCGAACCCGAGCTGCCGTGGTACTTTCCCACGCCTGCCGAGTACGCCCGCCGCCTCGAGCAGGAGGGGTTCGTGGTCCGGCTGCTCGAATACTTCGACCGGCCGACCCCGCTCGACGAGTGCCCCGGCGGGGCCGCCGACTGGGTGCGCATGTTCGCCGCCTCGGTGCTCGAAGGGCTCCCGCCGGACATCGTGGAACCCCTGCTCCGTCGCGTCAACGAACTGGCCGCGCCCGCACTTCGCAGGGAGACTGGCTGGATGGCCGACTACGTGCGTCTACGCTTTGCCGCTGTTCGGCGTTGATGCGTCGTGCGGGATGCGTAGGGCTGATTTGCCGGACTATGGTCTGTTCCGTGGGCGGCGAGATTATGGCTGCACCGCTGCGGCGGCGTGAGGGGCTGGTGAACGGAACGGGATGAACTTCTGCCTGAGCGACCTCGTACCACCGTTGAGGTGGAGCGACGCGTCGACGATCACGCTACTCACCGGGCAGCCGGATCTGCCGGATGCGTGGTGGCGCAGCCTGCCCATGCCGCGCGTCCTCGCCGCCATCGGCCCGGAGTCGCTGGGCGAGCTGCTCACGGAGATCGCCCTGGAGCACTGGCCCGCGGCGGCGGTGGGCGACGTCCTGCCGGCGCTGTACGTGCTGGACCCGGAGGAGGCGGACGAGCCCGCCGTCGCGATCGCGCTCGACCGGGCGGGGTCGTGGGCCGGGCTGATGGCGCTGACCAGCAGGGAGCTGGCTGACCAGCCCTTCATCCAGGCGCGTCCGGTGCTGAACACGCTGTTCTCAGCAGTTTTGGTACGTCTCGCACACCCGCACCCGGCACCCCCGCACGTCGCGGCCCCCGCCAAGGCGTCCGCGACCGCACCCGCCGCCTCGGCCGAGATCGAGCCGGTGGCCGAGGCCACGCCGGAGCCGGTCGCCGAGGAGCACGCGCCCGAGCCTGTGGCGCAGTTCGCCGCCGCCGCACCACTCGCCGACGCGTCCGAGCCGGTCGCGGCCGAGCCGGTCGCCGCCGAGCCGGAACCGCTCGCGGGCGAGGCCATCGCCGAGCCTGCCGCAGAGGAGCCCGCCGTGGCCGCGCCCGGCGAGGCCGTGGCGTCGCACGCGGAGGCGCCGGCGGAGCAGGCTTCCGAGGCCGACCCGACCGGCGCGGGCGAGCCCGAGGCCGTCCCAACCGACGAGGGCCAGCCCGAGGCAGCTCCGACCGATGAGGGCGCGCCCGAGGCCGTCGAGCCGGTGCTGGACGCCGACGCCGGGCCGGTGTCCGAGCAGGCCCCCGTACCTGAGCCCGAGCCCGAGCCCGAGCTCATGCCTGAGCTCGTGTCCGAGCGCGGGTTCGACACCGCCGACGAGCCCGCTCCTGAGCCCGCATCCGAAGAGGCGGCAGCGCTGGAGGTGGCAGCGGCGGCAGAGGACGTGGTCCAGCAGGCCGAACCGGAGCCTGGCGAAGCCGCCACACCCGAGCAGGCACCCGCCGAGACCCCGGAGCCCGTCGCGGCCGAAGCCGTGTCGGCGGGCGAAGCGCCGGAGCTCGACCAGGCGGGGCAGCAGGAGTTGCCCGAGCTCATCGAGGCCGCGTTCGCCGGGCTCGACGACAAGAGCTGGGCCGTGGCGCAGAACCGGGTCTTCACCGACCAGCCGTCCGCCGTGGATCAGCTCGCCAAGCTCTTCGCCGTCCCCCCGGCCGAGATCTCCGCCACCGAGCACAAGCTCCGCGCCCGCCTCGATCACTGGCTGGCCAGCGAGGAGGCGGCCCCGTACCGGGCCCATCTGGACGAGCTGCGCAGGACGCTGGGCCCGGCGGCGCCCAAGGACCAGCTCATCGGCGCCGCCGACTGGCACAACGTGGAGATCCGCGCGCTGGAGGTGCCCGCCTGGCAGTTCGTGCTGGCGACCCTCCCGCCGCCGCCCCAGCCGCAGTCGGCGTTCGGCCCCGCCCAGTCGCCGCCTCCCGGCCCACCCCAGTTCCAGGCGTTCACGCCGGTCACGCCGCCGGTCGGGGAGTCCAACGGGGGTTCCGGCGAGCAGCAGGACAAGCCGTACCAGCCGTTGAAGGACGTCTCCCAGACCAGGCGCTGCTTCAGGCAGCCCGACGGCCGGTGGTGGTTGCGCGTCGACGTGACCGCCGAGCAACTGGCCGGGGGCGAGTGCGCGTTGCCGACGGGGTTCGCGTCGTACCTGGGGCTGTCGCCGGGCGACAGCAGGACGGTCAGGAGCGCCGCGGGCGAGCTGACCATGGTCTGGCACGGCAGGCCGGTGCTCGAGTCCATCGAACGCCTCCTCGTCGACGTGGGAGCGCGCGAGGGCGGGCACCTGTTCTTAACGCTGTCGGACGAGGGCGTGTTGCGGGCCAGGCACCTGCCGGTCGCCGCGCAGGGCGCCGAGCAGATCACCAAGGCGCTCCGCCTGGTCGGGTACACGGCTCCGGGCGGCACCCGGGACCAGGCGGCCAGGGTGATCGCCACGAGGATCGGCATGACCGGACCTGTCAGCCTGCCCGAGCTGCTCACCAGGCTCCGCGAACGCGGGGACCGCGACCTGCTTGCCCTCCTGGACTGAGCCGGTGCCGCGGCTCGCGATCGGCCCTGAGTTTCCCAGGGAGCTCAGCGCACTGGCCCAGCCGGTGCGCAGGGACGCCGTGGTCGCGCTGCGCAGGTTCCTGCTGAACGTGTCCGGCGCCCCGCACCCCGAGAAGGTCAGGGGCGGCCGGGATCCGCGGGTCGCGACGCTGCGGCTGGCCGAGGGGCACCGCGGGGTGGTGGTGCGGCACCGGGACGTCTATTGGCTGCGTACGGTCCTGCCCGACCCCGACGCCTGGTCGTACGCCCAACGCCACAGGTACGGCGTCAATCCCGTCATAGGCGTCGTCGAGGAATGGGACGCCGAGAGCCTGGAACGGGTGGAGCCCGCGTTACGCAGATCGGTCCGGTCACCGGGGCTGTTCGACCCGATCTGCGACGGCGATCTGCTGGGGCTGGGCCTGGACGTGCACGCGCTGCCGCTGTTCCGGCTGATCACGACCGAGGCCGACGTCGCCGCGCTCGAACCGCTGCTGCCGCCCACCCAGCACGTCCCCCTGGCCGTGCTGGCCCGCGGCGGCTCGCTCTCGGAGGCGTGGCGGGAGCTGGACGCCTGGCGCGCGTCCGACGAGGAGACCGGCCCGATCGACACCGAGGACCTGCACATGGCGCTGCGGCGCAGCCCCGACCGTGCGGTGTTCGTGCCCGACAAGCTGGCGCTCGACCGGGTGCTGGCGGCGCCGGGCTGGTGCACGTTCCCGCATCCGCCGCAACACCGCCTTGCCAGGGCCGCCCGCTACGAGCACCCCGTGCTGGTCGTGGGCGGGGCGGGCACCGGCAAGACCGTCGTCGCCCTGCACCGGGCCGCCCACCTGGCCGCGCACGGCAGCGGTCCGGTGTTGCTCGTGACGTTCTCGCAGGGGCTGGCCGAGGAGCTGACCCGGCGGCTGGACGTGCTGATCGAGGACGAGGTCGTCCGCAAGCGGGTCGAGGTGGACAACGCCGAACGCCTGGCCATGCGGATCGTGACCGCCTCGGAGGGCCGCCGCCCCGCGCTGGTCGGCCCCAGGGCGCGCTCGCTGGGCGAGCTGACGGATGAGGCGATCAGGTTGCTGTCCATCGCGACAGGAGATCTACTCGACGACGTGGAGCCGGGGCGCAAGCCGTACCGTCACATCATTGTGGATGAGGCGCAGGACGTCAGCCCGGCGCAGTGGCGGTTGCTGCGCGCGGCGGCGCCGCGCGCGCACGACGACCTGTTCGTGGTCGGCGACCCGCACCAGCGCGTCACCGACACGCGAGTGGCGCTCGGCGCGGTCGGCATCCCCGCCGCCCAGCACACGCTCAGACTCTCCTACCGCCTGCCCCAGGAGCTGCTGTCCTTCGTGGTCCGGCTGCGCGGCGGCGGCCCCGCCAGCGGCCTGGTCAGGGGCACGACAGGCATGTACGGATTCCGCGCGACGCACAACGGCGAACGCCCGATAATCAGGGAGTATGACAGCCTCGAGTCGGAGCTGGCCGGGCTGCGGACCACGATCGAGTCGTGGCTGGCCGACGGCGTGCCCCCGGGCGAGATCGCCGTCGGCGCCCGCAATCCCCGGCTCGTCCGCGACGCCAGGCAGGCGCTGGCCGGGCTGGACGTGTGGGCATCGACCTTCCAGCATCTCAAGGGCTTCGAGTTCGAGCGGGTGGCCCTCATCGGTGTGGCTGAGGGCGTGGTGCCCGAGCCGCCGCCGGACGAGCCGAACGCGCGGGCTCGTGCCCTGCAACGCGAGCGGAGCATACTGTTCGTCGCCTGCACTCGCGCACGCGCGATCCTCTATATCTCCCATTCCGGAAGAGGCAGCCCCTTTTTGCCCCTCTGATCACATAGTCTGAACTGCGGATATATCGTCCCTTTGCCGGTTGGACCTCAATGAACCTCAGCCTGAGCGACGTCGCGCCACCACTGCGCTGGACCTCCCCTGGTCAGATCGCGCCGATCGTGGAGGAGCCACAGCTGCCCGAGGCCTGGTGGCAGGCGATTCCCCTCGACCGCGCGTGCGCCACCGTCGGAACGCAGACCGTCTCCGGCCACCTCGCCGACCTGGCGGTGGCGTGCTGGGGTCATCTGCTGCTCGGCGACATCCTGCCGCTGCTGCGCTTCTCCGACCCCGCCGAGGCCGAGCGCACGCCGGAGATGCTGGGCAGGGACGTGGTGCAGAAGCTGTTCACCGGCGTGTTCGAGCGGCTGCTCGAGCCCGCGCCCGAGTCCGTGCCGGCGCCGTCCAGGCCGGACAAGCCGCTGCCCGAGCTGATCGACGACCTGTTCGCGGCGCTGGACGACCGGCAGCGGGCCATCGCCCGCGACCGGCTGTACGCGACCCAGCGGGCCACGCTGGACGAGCTGGCGCAGCGTTTCTCGGTGACGCGGGAGCGGATCAGGCAGATCGAGCGCGACCTGCGTGACCATGTGGAGTCCTGGCTGGGCGGTCCCGAAGCGGCCGCGCTGGTCGCGCACGTGACCTGGTTGCGCGGCCGGTTGGGCTCGGCCGTGCCGGCCGACGACCTGCAGGCCGCGGTGCCGTGGCACGGGGCCGAGCTGCGTTCGCTGGGGATCCCGGTGTGGCGGTTCGTGCGCACGCTGCTGACCGGCTACGAGCAGGCCGACGGGTGGCTGGTGTCGGGCGGAGCCGACGAGCTGAGGGAGAAGACGCGCCAACTGTTCACCGACGGGCCGCGCCCGCTCGGCGAGGCCGTGGCCATGGTCGCCCAGCTCGGCGTGCGCGAGGACGTGGCCGAGCGGTGGATCCTGGCCGTGCCGCAGCTACGCGTGCTCGGCCAGCACGTGGTGCCGTGGCCGCGCAGCATCAACGAGAAGGCGGAGGCGGTGCTGGCGGTGGCGGGCGCGCCGCTGTCGCCCGAGGAGATCCAGGAGCGCATCGGTGAGGACTACAGCCTGGTCGGCATCCGCAACCAGCTCACCGCCGACGAGCGTTTCCGCCGCATCGACCGGAACAAGTACGGCCTGACCCGGTGGGGCGGCGACGAGTACCTGGGGATCAGGGAGATGATCGCCAGGGAGATCGAGCGGGCGGGCGGCGAGGCGTCCGTGAGCACGATCGTGACGAACCTGACCAATCGCTACGACGTGAGCGAGAGCTCGGTACGGGCGTACTCGGGCGGTCCCGGGTTCGAGCGTACGCAGCGGGGCTGGATCCGGGTGGCGGGCACCTCTCCTGGCGGGGAGGCGGAGCCGTACCAGCCGCGTAAGGACGTGTCGCTGACCCGGCGCAGCTTCCGCTCCCGCGACGGGCGCTGGTGGCACCGGGTGGACGTGAACGCCGAGCACCTGCGCGGGTCCGGGTCGCCGCTGCCCACGGGGTTCGCGGCCTACCTGGGGATGGCGCCGGGCGGGCAGCTCACCGCCTCGACGCCGTCCGGCGACGTGGTGATCAGCTGGCACAACCAGCCCACCATGGGATCGATCCGCAACGTGCTGGCCGACTTCAAGGCGAGCGAGGGCGACCACGTGTTCCTGACCGTGTCGGACGGGGGCGAGCTGCTGACCCGCTACCTGCCCGCCGCCGCCGTCGGGATCCCCCCGGTGAACCGGGCGCTCTACCTCATCGGGATCACCGCTCCCGTCAACTCCGAGATCGAGGGGTTGCGGCTGATCGGGGCCAGGATCGGACTGTCCGACCTGGCCACCCGCGAGGAGATCCTGGGCAGGCTGCGCGATCGCGGCGACCGGGACATACTCGGTTTCCTGGGCGGATGACGCCGGGCTAAGCTCGGGAGATGTTGCGGATCTACGACACGCGCGCCCGGCAGGTCGAGGAGATCGCCGCCGGGCGGGCGCTGCGGATGTACACGTGCGGGCCGACGGTCTATCGCTATGCGCACGTGGGCAATCTACGCACCTACGTCCTGTCCGACCTGATCAGACGGGTGCTGGAGCTGCGGCGGGTGCGCGTGCTGGTCTGCCAGAACATCACCGACGTCGGCCACCTGGTCGACGAGTCCGACTCCGGCTCCGATGACAAGATGCTGCTGCAGGCGCGCCTGGAGGGCCGCTCGGTGTGGGAGCTCGCGCGCTTCTACGAGGACGCCTTCGTGCGTGACACCGCCGCGCTCAACCTCCGCCCGCCGGAGCACACGCCGCGGGCGTCGGAGACCATCGACCTGATGGTCGAGCTGATCGCCAAGCTGATCGAGCAGGGGCACGCGTATGCGGTGCCGGACGGGTCGGTGTACTTCGACGTACGGACATTTCCCTCTTATGGCGAGATTTCCGGAAATCGGCTGGACGCGCTCAAACCCGCCCACCGCATCGAAGCCGTCGACCCCCGCAAGCGCTTCCACGCCGACTGGGCCCTGTGGAAGCCGGCCGAGGGCGAGCTGAGCTGGGAGACGCCGTGGGGGCGCGGTTTCCCCGGTTGGCACGTGGAGTGCTCGGCCATGTCGCTGCGGTTCCTGGGCTCGCGCTTCGAGATCCACACCGGCGGGATCGACCTGCGGTTCCCCCATCACGAGGACGAGCGGGCCCAGTCCGACTCGGCCGTCGGGCACGAGGTGGTGCGGCACTGGGTGCATGGGGAGCACCTGCTGTTCGACGGCCGCAAGATGGCCAAGTCCACCGGCAACGTGGTGCTGCTGTCCGATGTGGTCTCGGAAGGGCTGGATCCGCTCGCGGTGCGCCTGGCGTTCCTGGAGCACCGCTACCGGCAGCAGCTGAACCTGACGTGGGACACGTTGCGGGCGGCCGACCGCACGCTGCGCAGGTGGCGGGCGCGGGTGGCCGAGTGGTCGGAGTCCATCAGCGCGCCCATGGCCGGTGACTATGTGAAACGGGTGGAGGCGGCCTTCGACGACGACCTGGACACGCCGTCGGCCCTGCGGATCCTGCGCGAGCTCGAACGCGACGAGTCGGTGCCGCCGGGGGCCAAGTTCGAGGCGTTCCTGCACGTGGACCAGGTGCTGGGGCTGGATCTGTCGACGGAGATCGGGAAGACGCCCGTGCTGCCCGCCGGGGCCGGTGAGCTGCTGGAGGCGCGGGCTCGGGCGCGGGAGGCGCAGGACTGGAGCGCGGCGGACCGGCTCCGGGACGAGCTGGCCGAGCTCGGGGTCCGCGTGTCGGACACCCCGGAGGGGCAGACCTGGTCCTGAGTCATTTCCTCCGCAAGAGGACCCACGTCCCCGCCATCCACCCAAGGGGACCCCAGCCCCGTGCGGCGGGGGCTCCGGTTGCCTGGGGAGGCGGTGAAGGCGGCCGGAGGAGTGATCCCGGGCTGTCAGACTTAGTGCCAGTTCGGCAAGATGGAGGTGTCGGTGAGGCCCTATGCGTGGATGCCGTGGCCGTTGCGGTGGTTCGCTCGGGTGTTGACCGTGCTTCTCGTGCTGGCGCTCGTGCTGGCAGGGGTCCTCGTGTACACGGTGCGGAAGTCGTTCCCGCAGCTGGATGGATCGCTGCGGTTACCCGGTTTGACCGGGAGCGTAGAGATTTATCGTGATAAATCGGGAATTCCGCACATCTATGCCGACAGCGCCGCGGACCTGTTCATGGCCCAGGGCTTCGTGCACGCCCAGGACCGTTTCTACGAGATGGACTTCCGCCGCCACACCACCGCCGGCCGCCTCTCGGAGCTCTTCGGCAAGTCCACGCTGGACAACGACAAGGCCCTGCGCACCATGGGCTGGCGCCGGGTCGCCGAACAGGAGCTGCCCGAACTGGCCCAGAAGACCCAGGACTTCCTGAACGCGTACGCGAAGGGCGTGAACGCGTGGCTCAGCGCGAACCCGAACGCCTCTGACCGCAGCCTCGAATACTCCATCCTGAAGCTCCAGAACGGCGACTACCACCCGGAGAAGTGGACCGCGGTCGACTCCCTGGCCTGGTTGAAGGCCATGGCGTGGGACCTGCGCTCCAACATGGAGGACGAGATCGACCGGGCGCTCGCGCTGACCAAGCTGCCCAGGGAGCGGGTCGAGCAGCTCTACCCCGGCTACCCGTACGACAGGCACTCCCCGATCGTCACCGAGGGCGCGATCGACCACGGCCGCTTCGACCAGCTGGCGGTGCCCAGGCAGCGGGCCACCGCGGCGCTCACCCAGGCGGCCAAGACGCTGGACGACGTGCCGGAGACGCTGGGCACCGAGGACCGCGACGGCATCGGATCGAACTCGTGGGTGGTCTCCGGCGAGCACACCGCGAGCGGCAAACCCCTGCTGGCCAACGACCCGCACCTGTCCCCGCAACTGCCGTCCGTCTGGTACCAGGCGGGGCTGCACTGCCGGAAGATCACGGAGGAGTGTCCGTACGACGTCACGGGGTTCACGTTCTCCGGCGTGCCCGGCGTGGTCATCGGGCACACGGACAAGATCTCGTGGGGCTTCACGAACCTGGGTCCCGACGTGGCCGACCTGTTCCTGGAGCAGGTGGAGGGGGACACGTACCTGTACAGGGGCGAGCAGGTCAAGCTGGAGACCAGGCAGGAGCAGATCAAGGTGGCGGGCGGCGCGCCCGTCACGATCACCGTCAAGAGCACCCGGCACGGGCCGCTGATCAACGAGGTGATGGACGGCGCCCAGCCCAGCGGCGAGGCGAACGCGGTGGCGTTGCAGTGGACGGCGCTGACGCCGGGCCGGACCGCCGACGCCATCTTCGCGCTGAACGAGGCGGGCGACTGGGAGCAGTTCAAGGCCGCGGCGGCGCTGTTCGACGTGCCCTCCCAGAACCTGATTTATGCCGACACCTCCGGCAAGATCGGCTACCAGGCGCCCGGGCGCATCCCCGTCCGCGAGAACGGCGACGGCACCTGGCCGGTCCCTGGCTGGACCGGCGAGTACGACTGGAAGACCGCGCCCATCCCGTACGACCAGCTGCCTTCCGTGGAGGACCCGGCCGAGGGGTTCATCGTCACGGCGAACAACGCCGTCATCGACCCCAGGCGCTATCAGCCCCTGCTGACCAAGGACTGGGCGTACGGCTACCGTTCCGAGCGCATTCGTGACCGCATCAAGGAGGCGATCGGGAAGGGCAAGATCGACGCGGCGACCATGTCCGGCATCCAGCAGGACACCTCCAACGGTTTCGCGGAGACGCTGGTCCCGGCCCTGATGCGGGTGGACCTGGCGGGGCCGGGCGGCGAGGCCAGGCAGTTGCTCAAGACGTGGGACCGTACGCAGGGGCTGGATTCGGCGGCCGCCGCGTACTTCAACGCGGTCTGGCGTCAGGTGCTCGTGCTGACGTTCAACGACGACCTGCCGGAGGGGGCCAGGCCCAGCGGAGGGGACCGCTGGTATGACGTGATCAGGCGCCTGCTCGACCTTCCGGACGACCCCTTCTGGGATGACGTGACCACGAAGAACCGCAAGGAGACCCGGGACGACATCCTCCGGCAGGCGATGGCGTCGGCGTACCAGGAGGTTTCGGAACGCCTGGGGCCGGACGTCAAGTCGTGGCGGTGGGGGGACCTGCACCAGCTGGAGCTGGTCAACGGCTCGCTGGGCACGTCCGGCATAGCGCCCGTCGAGGCCCTGTTCAACCGCGGGCCGTTCGCCGTTCCGGGCAACAAGGACGCCGTGAACGCCACGGGCTGGAACGTTCAGCGGGACTACGCGATCACCGCCGTGCCTTCGATGCGCATGATCGTCGATCTGTCGGACCTGGACAAGTCCCAATGGATCAACCTGACGGGCGCCTCCGGCCACGCCTTCCACGAGAACTACTGGGACCAGACGGAGGCCTGGACGAGGGGCGGCCTGCTGCCGATGTACGCCAAGCCCGAGTCGATCAAGAAGGCGGCCGCGCACACGCTCAGGCTGACGCCCTGAGCGTTGTGACGCCCGCCCACCTACCAGATGTTGATCGCCGCATTCACGTCGGCATGCGCGGCATGCCCGCAGGCCGTGCATCGGAACTCGGCTTGGGTGAGGCGGTTCTCCTTCGCGCAGTGCCCCACTCCAGCACATGACCGACCAAGTTCCGGGGTCGCTGACCGACACGAATCCCAGGCACGGTCACCCGCCCGCGGAGCGTCTCCACCGCAGCGGGGTTCGGGGGTAACCCCCGTCCTCCAAGTCGGCCAGGCGTTCGAACACGTTGTACGACGCCTGGTGGCCGCAGACGATGACCGATACGAGCATGGCCAGCAGGTAGAGCGGCAACATGGGCAGCCCGACGCACCAGGCCCACTGCGTGGCGTGCCGCCCTTCGTGCCGGACGAGCCGGTCGTCCAGCGCATCCCACCTGGTCAGGACGACGTTTCCGACGGTGAACGCCCCCGCGATGGGGAAGCGGTAGCGGTAGCCGAAGGCCAGGATGAGCCCGTTGGGACCGGGCTGCCTGGCCGCGCCACCGATGATCGAGATCAGCAGACCGAGCGGCGTCGCGAGATTGAGGTAGTTCGCCGCGCGCCGGAACCGGAAGCGCCTGTCCATGCGTCTCAGTCTTGACCAATCTTGACAAGTCGGAATAATGATCCCCGTCCTGAAACCTCCACAAGAGCAGGATTATGAGATTCTCCATCCTGGGCGCGCTGCTCGGCACCGTTGCACTGGCAGGAGCCGGCGGAGTCGCGATCACCCAGACGTCAGCGACCGGTCCCCTACGATCCACTGACACCTCTCGAGGCGCACTAGGCGCGCAGGTGGCTTTAACCACCGACCCGACCACGAGTCCGAGTCCAACGGCGACGCCCACAGCGACCCCCACAGACGGGGAGTACACCGCCACCACGAAGGTAGTCAAGCGGCGAGGCATCTCCTACCTAGACGTATCCATCACGAATTCCGAAGCGGCCCTCTTCCTGGTCAAGCAGCGAGTGTGCAGGGGCAGAACCTGCAAGACGGCCAGCGTCGACATTCCGGTCACCACGGGCGCGGCAGAGTCCACGACGAGGATCGGCCGGGGCACGTACAAGAAAAGGGGCAAAGCGTCCATCGGCGTGACGCCGCTCCCCACGGTGACAGTGACTGAGCAGGTCACCGTCACAGTCACGGAGCCCGGCCCGACCGTAACGGAGACGTTCACGTGTCAGCCGAGTGTCGAGCCGACGGAGACCCTCCCCCCGACGGACGTCCCCACGGACACCGCCACACCGACGGCGACGGGAACGGAATCCCCGCCGGCCACCACGAGCCCACCGGTAACCGAAACACCGACTGAGACCCCCACAGAGACACCGACTGAGAACCCGACGGAAACTCCCACGGAGCCTCCGACCGAAACTCCGACTGGGACCCCGACCGACACCGTGTCCCCAACGGTGAGCCCCACGGAGATCCCCACTTGCCCGCCGCCGTCAGAGGTTCCCCCGGAGCCTCCGACAGACACGGCGACGCCGACTGACACCAGCGTCCCGACCGACACCAGCGTCCCGACCGACACCAGCGTCCCGACGGACACGGCGACGACCACACCGACGGAAACGGCCAGCACTCCCGCCCAGTGACACGGGATGCGACCAATGAGCGGGCCAGGCCTGGCGCCTGGCCCGACTCATGCCCGGGCAGATCTTGCCGCCGGCGCGCCAAGGCCCATAGGCCGTTCACCCGTGCCGGAAGAAGCTAAAGGGTCCTGTACCGGCCCTCGTGGTAGAGCAGCGGCGCCCCGTCCGACGGCGTGCCCAACCCGGTCACCTCGCCCACCACGATCGAATGATCCCCACCATCGTGTACGGCCGTGGTAGCGCACTCCACGGTGGCGATCGCCCCGTCGAACAACGCCACCCCCGACTCCCCCCGATGATGCGGCCACCGCTGAACCTGCCCGTTCAAGGGCCGCCCCCGATGGGCGAAGAACCGCGAGGCGTCCTCCATGGAGGCGGGCAACACGGACACCCCCCACACCCCGGCCTCCATCACCGCGTCGTGAAACCGGGCCACCTTCTCCGCGCAGAACAACACGAGCAGCGGATCGAGCGACACGGAGGTGAAGGAGTTCACCGTCATCGCGTGATCGACCTCGCCGAGCCTGGTCGTGACGATCGCGACTCCGGTGGCGAAGCGGCCGACGACCTTGCGGTACGTTCCCGGGTCTTCATGCCGCTCTATGGAATGCACGAAGTTACTTTATGCCGCTACGTCGGATTTTTCGGAGGGTACCCCTTCAAGAGCCACGACCCCCCACCCGACGAGGGCGAAAGCAGGTAGGCCGCCACAAGTCCCACCAACCCTCCGTACAGGTAGATGTATCCGGGAGCGCCCTGCGCGATCACCAGATCCCCCGACCCCAGTTGCAGCGTGAACGGCATCGTCACCAGCAGCCACCCGACCGCCGTCACGAAGACCCCGAGCCGCGCCCGCATCAGCTTGCCCGCCCCCAGGCACACCCCGAACAACGCCAGCACCCAGACCCCCGCCGCGAGCGGCAGCGGGCCGATCTGCCACACCGGATGCGTGAACCCGCCCACGACCCCCATGACGACCCCCAGCACGAACAGCATGCCGTACGCCGCCCCGCCCAGTGCCGACTCGGCCTGGCTGCGATGTTCCATGTCGAACGAGATTAGTGGATCCCCGCGAAGAGATCGTTCTCGCGGGTATGCGGTCCGCCGAGACCCCCGGCCTCGATGGGCGGCCCGGGGACCGGCGGCCCCGGCACCCCGATGGCCAGGGTGTAGTGCTCGACCCCCATCACCTCCTGCCCGATGTTGTTGGACAGGGCGAACCACGGGTCGGCCACGCTGATCTGGGTGGCGTGCGCGCGCATGGCCTCCAGCTTGTTCCCGATCCACGGGCGGGCGTCGATCTCGGTGGTGATGTCCTCGTCCTGGCTGCCGAACGGCATGTCGTCGACGTCCTCGGTGATGAAGTCGACGTCGGCCACGCGCAGCGCCTCCGCCGCGCGGCGCAGAACGGACCTGGCGACGGCTGTGTGGTAGAACTTCGCGATCTGCCACGGCTCACCCTCGCCGAAGTCCGGTTTCGCGGCCAGCTCGAACGCTCTGCGCGAAACGCGGTGCGCCTGGATGTGGTCGGGGTGGCCGTAGAACCCGTTGCCGTCGTACGTGACGAGGACCTGGGGGCGTACCCGGCGGATGACCTTGACCAGTTCGCCCGCCGCCTCGTCGAGGTCGGCGCGCCAGAACGCGTCCGGGTGGTCGTTGGACGCGACGCCCATCATCCCCGAGTCCCGCCAGCGCCCCGGCGCGCCCAGGAAGCGGTGGTCCTCGACGCCGAGCGCCTGGCAGGCCGCGTCCAACTCCCCGATCCGGTACGGCCCGAGCGCGTCGTCCTGGTCGGCGGCCAGGTGGGCGAGGTCCCCGGGGATGATCTCCCCTTCCTCCCCGAGCGTGCAGGTCACCAGCGTGACGTGGGCCCCCTCGGCGACGTATTTCGCCATGGTCGCGCCGGTGCCGATCGACTCGTCGTCCGGATGGGCGTGCACGAGCAGGAGCCGTCGATCCGTCATGGCCACGAGGGTAGCAATGGCAGGATTGAATCCATGAGCGAGAGCTTCCCCCGTCTGTCTGCCAGGACCCGCCGGTTCACCCTCGGGGTGCCCAGGAGCTTCACGATCTCCCCGGACGGCGGCCGGGTGATCTTCCTCCGGACGAAGTCGGGCACCGATCCGGTGACCTGCCTGTGGGAGCTCGACACGGAGACGCACGTCGAACGCCTGGTCGTCGACCCGCGTGCGCTCAGTGCCGACGAGGAGGACCTGCCGCCCGAGGAGCGGGCCAGGCGCGAGCGCAGCCGCGAGGCGGCGGGCGGAGTGGTCGCCTACGCCACCGATTCCAGCATGACCAGGGCCTGCTTCGCCCTGTCAGGCGGCCTGCACGTCGTGGACCTGCCGAGCGGTCAGACTCAGCGCCTCGACACGCCGGGCGCGGTCATCGATCCCCGCATCTCCCCCGACGGGCGACATGTCGCCTACGTCACCGGCGGCGCTCTGCGCGTGCACGACCTGGTCACGGGCCAGGACCGCGCGCTGGCCGTGCCGGAGTCGGAGACGGTGACGTACGGGCTGGCCGAGTTCATCGCCGCCGAGGAGATGGACCGGATGCGCGGCCACTGGTGGGCGCCGTCGAGCGACGCGCTGCTGGTCGAACGCGCCGACGAGGCCCCGGTGCGCACCTGGCACATCGCCGACCCGGCCAACCCGGACCGTCCCGCGACGGCCCAGCGCTACCCGGCCGCCGGGACGCCCAACGCGGTCACCGAGCTGTACGTGCTGGGGCTCGACGGGTCGCGGGTCGCGGTGCCGTACGACGAGGAATACCTCACGACGGCGGCCTGGGACTCCCACGCGCTGTCGATCGTGACGCTGACGCGCGACCAGAAGACGATGCGGCTGTCCACGGTCGATCCGGCGACCGGCGCGTCCACGCTCGTCCGCGAGGACACGGATCCGGCCTGGGTCGACATCGTCACCGGCGTCCCCGCGCACCTCGACGACGGTTCGCTGGTCTGGGTGGCCAATTCCGACGGCGGTCACCGTCTCTTCGTCGGCGACCGCGCGGTCACGCCGCCCACGCTGCAGGTGCGGGCCGTGCTCGACGTCGATCACGACAGCGTGCTGTTCAGCGCGAGCGGTGATCCGACCGAGGTCCACCTGTGGACGTGGGACGGGCATTCGCTGCTGCCCGTCTCGACCCGGTCCGGGGTGTTCTCGGGGCGGATGTCGGGCGGGGTCGGCGTACTGACCGAGCAGAGCCTCGACGCCGAAGGCGTGTCGACCACGGTCGTGCGGCGGGACGGCATGGCGGTGCCGATCCCGTCATTCGCCGAGCGCCCCGGCCTCGACCTGCGGGTCTCGCTCGGCCGTTCAGGCCGCCGCGAGCTCGCTACCGCCGTGGTGCTCCCGTCCTGGCACGAGCAGGGCTCGGGGCGGCTGCCGGTCCTCATGGATCCGTACGGCGGCCCGCACGCGCAGCGGGTGCTCAACCGGCGCGGCGCGTTCCTGGAGAGCCAGTGGTTCGCCGAGCAGGGCTTCGCCGTCATCGTGGCCGACGGCCGCGGCACCCCCGGCAGGGGCGTCGACTTCGAGCGGGCCGTGCTCAACGACCTGGCGTCCCCGGCGCTCGAAGACCAGATCGACGCCCTGCAGGGCGTGGCGGAGCAATATCCCGACGATCTCGACCTGACGAGAGTGGCCATCCGGGGTTGGTCCTTCGGCGGATTCCTGGCCGCACTCGCGGTGTTGCGCCGTCCCGACGTCTTCCACGCGGCGGTGGCGGGCGCGCCGGTGACGGACTGGCGGCTGTACGACACGTGCTACACCGAGCGATACCTGGGCCATCCAGACGAGCAGCCCGACGTGTACGAGAACTCCTCGCTCTTCGCGGACGCCGCCAAGCTGGAGCGCCCGCTGCTGCTGATCCACGGCCTGGCCGATGACAACGTCGTGGCCGCGCACACGCTCCGCCTGTCGTCGGCCCTGCTCGCGGCCGGGCGCCAGCACAGCGTGCTCCCGCTCTCCGGCGTCACGCACATGACGCCGCAGGAGGTCGTGGCCGAGAACCTGCTCCTACTCCAGGTGGACTTCCTGAAGAGATCGCTGGGGGTGCAGCGCGTCGAGCAACCGTGACCCCGGCCGGTCCGATCACGACGACGCCTTTGGAGACCTGGAGACGGCTCAGGAGCGGGTGGTGGTCGGGGTGCCGTGCCAGCTTGCCCAGAGGGCCGCGTACGAGCCTCCCTCCGCCACCAGCTCATCATGCGACCCCAACTCGCTGACCCGACCATCCTCCACGACAGCCACCCGATCAGCATCGTGCGCCGTATAGAGCCGATGCGCGATCGCGATCACCGTCCGCCCTTCGAGCACGGCGGCCAGCGACCGCTCCAGATGCCTGGCCGCCCGTGGGTCGATGAGCGAGGTGGCCTCGTCCAGCACCAGGGTGTGCGGATCGGCGAGCACCAGCCGCGCCAGGGCGAGCTGCTGCGCCTGAGCGGGCGACACGGCCAGCTCACCGGAGCCCACCTCGGTCTCCAGCCCCGACGGCAACCCCAGCACCCAGTCCAGCGCGTCCACTGCCTCCAGCGCCGTCAGCACGGCCGCGTCGTCGGCGTCGGGCCGGGCGATCAGCAGGTTGTCCCGCAGGGTTCCCTTGAACACGTGGTGCTCCTGGGTGACCAGCGCGACATGCCCCCGCAGGTCGTCCAGCGGCAGCTCCACCAGCGGCACCCCGCCGACGGACACGGATCCGGTGCGCGGCCCGTGGATCCCGGCCAACAGCCGCCCCAGCGTCGACTTCCCGGCCCCGGAAGGCCCCACCATGGCCAGCCGTTCCCCGGGTTGCACGGTCAGCGACACGCCGTGCAGCACGTCGCGTCCCTCCCGGTACGCGTACCGGACGTCGGAAGCCTCCAGCAGCTCGCCCGTGGGCTGCGAAGCGGAGGCCGCCCGATCGTCGGGCACGTTGGCCACCCCGAGCAGCCGAGCCATCGCGGCCCCGCCCACCTGCAGCTCGTCGATCCACATCAGGAACCGGTCCAGCGGATCGATCAACTGCTGCGCATAGAGCGTGGCACTGGCCACCTGGGCCAGCGTCACCCACTCGTTGGTGTAGAACAGCCCGCCGACCAGCAGCGAGGCCACCACCGGGATGACATAGCCCAGCTCCACCGCGGGATACCAGATGGTTCGGAGCCCGAGGGTGTACCGCTCGGCGGCATAGGACCGGCCGATGTCGGCATCGGCCCGCGACCAGCGTCGCTCCTGGAGCCCGAGCGCCTCCACGGCCCGGGCGCCTTCGACGGTCTCGGCCAGTCCTTCGGTCATGTCGGCGTAGGCGGCGTTCTCCCGGAGATATCCGTCCCGCGCCCGCCTCAGATACCACCGGGTGGAGACGTAGATCACCGGGCCGGCGATCAGCATCGGCAGCATCAGCAACGGGCTGACCAGCAACAACGCGCCAATGGTGATCACGAAGGTGACCAGCGCGATCAGCGTCTCCGGCACCGCGTGCCGCACGGTGCGCGACAGCGAGTCCACGTCACGGGAGGTCCGGGTGATCAGGTCACCGGCCCCGGCCCGCTCGACGGTGGACAGCGGCAGCCCGAGCACCCGGTCCACGAACTCCTCGCGCAGCTCGGCCAGCACCTTCTCGCCGAGCCTGGCGGAGGCCAGCACCGCGTACCGCATGAGGACGCCCTGCAGCAGCAGGAAGCCGCCGATGGCGGCGGCCACGACGATGACGTTGACCTCGAGGCCGTACTGGAGGTCCTGCACCAGCTCGCCGAGCTGCCACGGCACGACGAGCCCGGCGACGGCGGCCAGCCCGTGCAGGAGCAGGGCGAAGGCGAGCCGGCGCGGATATTTCAGCGTCAGCCGCCTGGCGTAGGCACGCACCTGTTTCCGATCGGCGACAGGCAGGATTTCGCGGGCCATGAGTCAGTCCTCCCCACGAGTCACGGTCGCCGAGTATTCGGGCGAGTTGTCCAGCAAGTGCCGGTGTGCTCCCTCGGCCAGCACTCGCCCGTCCTCGACGTAGATCACGTGGTCGGTACGGTCGAGCACCAGCGGGCTGGTCGTGCAGATCAGCGTGGTCTTGCCAGCGCGGGCCTTGGCCAGCCGCTCGGCGATGCGGGCCTCGCTGTGGGCGTCGACGGCGCTGGTGGGCTCGACCAGGATGAGCACCTCGGGATCGGCCAGCAGCGCCCTGACCAGGCGCAACCGCTGCTGCTGCCCGCCGGAGAACTCCCGCCCGGACTCGGTCACCCGCGCGTCGAGCCCGTCGGGCAGGGCCTCCACGATGTCCTCGGCGCAGGCCGCGTGCAGGGCCTGGCACACCTGCTCGTCGGAGGCGTCACCGCGTACGTCCAGCTCGTCGCGCAGCTTCCCCGTGAACAGCCGCGCGTCGTTGCCGGCGACCAGGATCCGGGAGCGGACCTCGTCGATGGGCAACGTCGCCAGCTCCGAGGCGCCGAAGGTGACGTCGCCGCCGGCGTATCGGCCGAGCCGGTCGGCGATGGCGATGGCATGCTCGGGGGCGTTCGCGGCCATGGCGGTGAGGGAGCCCGGCTGGACGGTGACGCCGCTGTACGAGTCGCGCAACACGCCGCCTTCGCTGCTCGCGGTGCCGCCGGTGACCTCGGGATCGATGGCCAGGATCCGGATCACGCGCCCGGCCGCCACGTGCCCCTTGGTGAGCTTGTCGGCGGCCTCGGTGAGCGTGCGCATGGGCCCGATCAGGAACACCGCATAGAGATAGAACGCGACCAACTGCCCGGTCGGGATCTCACCGGCGACGGCGAACGAGGCCCCGACCCCCGTGACGATGGCGATGAGCAGGCCGGGCAGCAGGATCTGCGCGCCTTCGAGCACCGACTCCACCCCGGCCACCCGCACACCGGCGTGCCGCACGCGCTGCGACTCCTGGCGGTAGCGCTCGGCGAACACCTGCTCGCCGCCGATGCCGCGCAGCACCCGCAACCCCGCCACGATGTCGGCGGCCCTGGTGGACAGCTCACCGGTGAGCTCGCGCTGCCTGCCCTGCCGCCGGTGCAGCGGCCGCAGCAGCGGCCCGACGGCGACGGCCATGAGCGGCACCCCGAACAACACCAGCAGCCCCAGCGGCAGCGAGGTCGAGATGAGGATCACGGTGACGGTGACGATCGCCACGACCGCGCCGGTGCCGCGCAGCAGGATGTCCATGGAGCTGCCGATATGGGCGATGTCGGAGTTGCCGACGCTGACGACCTCGCCGGTCGAGAGCCGCTTCGGCAGCGTGGCGCCCAGCCTGGTGGCCTGCCGGGTGGTCACCTGCACGGTGCGGTAGGCGGCGGCCAGCCAGTTGTAGACGGCCATCCGGTGCCGCATGATCCCGGTGAACGCCTGCAGCAGCCCCAGTCCGAGCAGGATCGACGCCCACATCAGCAGGGCCCCGGAGTCCTTGGCGGTGACGGCCTCGATGCCCTTCCCCAGCACCGCCGGCATCAACGCCTGCACCAGCCACCACAGGGTCGCGAAGCCGATGCCCGCGAGCAGGGATCGCGCCTGCCGCCGCGCGTTCCACCACAGGTAGCGGAACGGGCTGCGGATGTCGGGCATGCCGGGATCGGCCTCAGGAAGGGAGCGCATAGCCAGACAAGGTTGGCCTGTGGCCCCTGTGCCCGGCAAACGGTTTTCGCCCAGGTAGAGCGTCCGAAAAGCCGTTATCTGCACGACAGCAGGCCGCCGTGACCAGGATCACGTTCCGCACCTGACCTTTACGAAGCTCAGACATACACCCTGTGTAACAGAGGGTCACCATCTGTGATGGAGTGGGGGGCATGAGCCCCGAGGACCTCCTCCTGAAGACCGGCCGGTTCCTGCGCAGGTCGGTCACGAGCGGCGACCTGCGTACCGTCTACCTGACGGGCGGCACGGAAGGCGACACCTTCTACCGCGACCGGTGGAGTCACGACAAGGTGGTCCGGTCCACGCATGGCGTGAACTGCACGGGTTCGTGCTCGTGGAAGGTGTTCGTCAAGGACGGCATCATCACGTGGGAGACGCAGGGGACCGACTACCCGAGCGTGGGTCCCGACCGCCCGGAGTACGAGCCGCGCGGCTGCCCGCGCGGCGCCGCCTTCTCCTGGTACACCTACTCGCCGACGCGGATCCGCCATCCGTACGCGCGGGGCGTCCTGGTCGAGATGTACGCCGAGGCGAAGCGACGGCTCGACGACCCCGTTGCCGCCTGGGCCGAAATCACGACAAATCCGGAAAAAAGGGAAAAATACCAGCGGGCCCGAGGCCATGGCGGGCTCGTCCGGATCACCTGGGACCTGGCCACCGAGATGATCGCCGCCGCCCACGTCCACACCATCAAGACGTACGGCCCCGACCGGATCGCCGGATTCTCCCCCACCCCCGCCATGTCGATGGTCTCCCACGCCATCGGGTCCAGGTTCGTGTCGCTGATCGGCGGCACCATGCTCTCCTTCTACGACTGGTACGCCGACTTGCCCGTGGCCTCCCCCCAGGTGTTCGGCGACCAGACGGACGTGCCGGAGTCGGCGGACTGGTGGGACGCCGCGTACCTGATGATCTGGGGCTCCAACGTCCCCGTCACCCGCACCCCCGACGCCCACTGGATGGCCGAGGCCCGCTACCGGGGCCAGAAGGTCGTGGTGATCAGCCCGGACTACAACGACGCCGCCAAGTTCGCCGACGAGTTCCTGAGCGTGCGCCCCGGCACGGACGGCGCGCTGGCCATGGTCATGGGGCACGTGCTGCTCAAGGAGTTCTTCGTGGACCGCGAGACGCCCTGTTTCACCGACTACGTCAAACGCTTCACCGACCTGCCCTTCCTGGTCCGCCTCAAGGAGCATGAGGACGCGTACGTGCCCGGCGGTTTCCTGACGGCGCAGGATCTGGGCTCCCAGGAGGAGGCCGCCGCCTGGAAAACGGTCTTCCTCTCGGCGGAGACCGGCGAGCCCGTGGTGCCGAACGGCTCGGTCGGCTTCCGCTGGACCGACTCCGGCAAGGGCCGCTGGAACCTGAACCAGGACACCAACCCCAAACTCACCCTGTATGGCGAAAAATCCGTAGAAATCCGGCTGCCCCGCTTCGACAACGGCGATTCGATCCGCCGCGGCGTACCGGTCGTACGAGTGGGCGACCACCTGGTCACCACGGTGTTCGACCTGCTCTTGGCCCAGTACGGGGTGCCACGCGCACAACTACCCGGGACGTGGCCCACCGGCTACGACGACTCGGCGCAGCCGTACACACCGGCCTGGCAGGAACCGATCACCGGGGTGCCCGCCCACCGCGCTATGAAGATCGCCAGAGAGTTCGCGAAGACAGCGGAGGCGACCCGTGGCCGCTGCATGATCATCCTGGGCGCGGGCACCACGCACTGGTTCCACGGCGACACGATCTACCGGGCGTTCCTGTCCCTCCTGCTGCTCACCGGCTGCCAGGGCCGCAACGGCGGCGGCTGGGCACATTACGTGGGCCAGGAGAAATGCCGCCCGCACACCGGCTGGGCACTCCTCGCAGGCGCATCGGACTGGTCACGACCACCAAGACAGGCCCCGGGCACGGCCTTCTGGTACCTCCACACCGACCAGTGGCGCTACGACCGTTTCGACGCCTCGGAGCTGACGTCACCGCTCGCCCAAGGCCTCTTCGCCGGCAAGCACACGGCCGACCTGGTAACGGAGTCGGTGCGAAACGGCTGGCTGCCGATGTCGCCCGCCTTCGACAGAAACCCCCTGGACCTGGGCGACGCCGACGACCCCATCGCCTACACCCGCGAAGAGCTCAATTCAGGCAGGCTCCGCCACGCGGCCGAAGACCCCGACAACCCCCGCAACTGGCCCCGCATCCTGACCCTCTGGCGCTCGAACCTGTTCGGCTCCTCGGCCAAGGGCAACGAATACTTCCTGCACCACCTCCTGGGCGCCGACTCCAACCTGGAACACCCCGACGAGCAGGCCCCGAAAGGCAAACTGGACCTCCTCCTGACGCTCGACTTCAGGATGACGTCCTCCACGATCTTCTCCGACATCGTCCTCCCCGCAGCCACCTGGTACGAGAAGTACGACCTGTCATCCACGGACATGCACCCGTTCGTGCACGCGTTCAACCCGGCGATCAACCCACCCTGGGAGACAAAGACCGATTTTTCCGCCTTTCACGCCATCGCCTGCGCCTTCAGCGCCCTCGCCGAACACCACCTGGGTATACGCAGGGACGTGGTGGCGGTCCCGTACCAGCACGACACCCCGAACGAGATCCCCGACCAGCACCGGCAACCCATCCTCGAGCTGGTAGAACGCGACTACGGCGCGACAGCGGAGAAACTGGCGGCGCTGGGCCCGCTGACGGAGAAACTCGGCCTCCAGATCAAGGGCGTGACGTTCATGCCCGACGCGGAGGTGACCTGGCTGGGCGAGCGTTGCGGCCTGGTGCCGCGCGGCGTCGCCAAGGGCAGGCCCGAACTGGACACCGACGCCAAGGCGTGCGAGACCATCCTCGCCCTCTCCGGTGTGAGCAACGGCAGGCTGGCGGCCCAGGGCTTCCGGCAACTCGCCCAGCGCACCGGCACGAGCTTCGACGGCCTGGCCAACGAGGGCCACCGCATCCTCTTCTCGGACACCCAGGCCGGACCCACCCATATCGCCACCAGCCCCGAATGGTCCGGCAAGGAGGCGCACAACCGCCGCTACTCCCCCTTCACCATCAACGTCGAACACGGCAAACCCTGGCACACCCTCACCGGACGCATGCACTTCTTCCTCGACCACGACTGGATGCACGAGTACGGCGAAGCACTCCCCATCTACCGCCCCCCGCTCGTGTACGGCGAAAGCGACACCCTGTGCTACCTGACCCCGCACAGCAAGTGGTCCCTGCACTCCGAATTCCAGGACAACCTCCTCATGCTGAGCCTGTCGAGAGGCGGCCCGACGATCTGGATGTCCACCCAGGACGCCGCCAGGATCGGAGTGTCGGACAACGACTGGATCGAGGCGGTCAACCGCAACGGCGTGGTCGTGGCCAGGGCCGTCGTCTCCCACCGCATGCCGCGGGGCACCGTCTACATGCACCACGCCGAGGACCGCCTGATCGACGTGCCGAAGTCGGAGGCGACCGGCAAGAGAGGCGGCATCCACAACGCCCTCACGAAGATCCTGATCAAGCCCACCCACCTGATCGGCGGCCACGCCCAGCTCTCGTACGGCTTCAACTATTTCGGCCCCACCGGCAACCAGCGAGACGAGGTCACCACCATCCGCCGCAGATCCCAGGAGGTGGAGTTCTGATGAAGATCATGGCCCAGGTCGCCATGGTGATGAACCTCGACAAGTGCATCGGCTGCCACACCTGCTCGGTCACCTGCAAGCAGACCTGGACCAACCGCCCAGGCGTCGAGTACGTCTGGTTCAACAACGTCGAGACCCGGCCAGGCCAGGGCTACCCCAGACGCTACGAGGACCAGGACCGCTGGCAGGGCGGCTGGACGCTGACCCCCGCAGGCCGGCTCAAACCGCGAGCGGGCGGAAGGTTGCGCAAACTCCTCAGCATCTTCGCCAGCCCCCGCATGCCCTCCATCCAGGACTACTACGAGCCCTGGACCTACGACTACGAGAACCTCACCAGCGCCCCTCTCTCCGGCGACATCCCGGTCGCGCCCCCGCGCTCGCTGATCAGCAACGAGCCGACGAAGATCCGCTGGAGCGCGAACTGGGACGACAACCTCGGCGGCGACCCCTCGCCCGACCCGGTGCTGTCCAAGATGGAGGAGCAGGTCAAGCTGGAGTTCGAGCAGGCGTTCATGTTCTACCTGCCGCGCATCTGCGAGCACTGCCTCAACCCGTCGTGCGTCGCCTCCTGCCCGTCCGGCGCCATGTACAAGCGGGCCGAGGACGGCATCGTGCTGGTGGACCAGGACAGGTGCCGCGGCTGGCGCATGTGCGTGACGGGCTGCCCGTACAAGAAGGTGTATTTCAACCACAAGACCGGCAAGGCCGAGAAGTGCAACTTCTGCTTTCCCCGGGTCGAAGTGGGCCTGCCCACGGTCTGCTCGGAGACCTGCGTCGGGCGGCTGCGCTACCTCGGCGTCATGCTGTACGACGCCGACCGCGTGACAGAGGCCGCCTCGGCGCGGAACGAGCGCGACCTGTACGAGTCCCAGCTGGACATCTTCGTCGACCCCGACGACCCCGCGGTCGCCACCGCCGGACTCCCGGCCGAATGGGTGGCGGCCGCCCGCAGATCCCCCGTATACGACCTGATCACGAAATACCGGATAGCGCTCCCCCTGCACCCGGAATACCGCACTCTCCCCATGGTCTGGTACGTCCCGCCGCTCTCCCCCGTCGTGGACGCCCTGACCGGCACCGGCCACGACGGCGAGGACGCGGGCAACCTGTTCGCCGCCATCGAGTCGTTGCGGATCCCGATCGGCTACCTGGCGGAGCTGTTCACCGCCGGCGACCCGGTGCACGTGACCGCCGCGCTGCGCCGCCTGGCCGCGATGCGGTCGTACATGCGCTCGGTCAACCTGGGCGAGCAGCCGGTCCTGGCCGACGCGGGCCTTTCCGAGGACGACATACACGCGATGTACCGGCTGCTGGCCCTGGCCAAGTACGAAGACCGCTACGTGATCCCGACCGCCTACGGCAACGTCCCCGGCGTCGTGGAGGAGGCCGGCTGCAGCCTGGACTACGACGCCGGGCCGGGCATGCAGGGCCCGTTCGGCGAGGCGTGTGGCAGGCCGACCCCGGTCTCGATCGAGAGCTTCCACGGCCTGAAACACCGCCAGACCAGCGACGAGGTCACCCGCGACCGGGTGAACCTCCTCAACTGGGACGGCCGGGGCACCCCAGCCGGGCTGTTCCCGCCAAAAAGGGGAAAATCATGAAAAAGGCTGTCATCTGGCAGGCCGCCGCCCATCTGCTCGCCTACCCCGACGAACGCTTCTGGCGCCGCCTCCCGCTCATCAAAGAGGCCGCCCAGCCGCACTTCGGCGACTTCCTCGTACGAGCGGCGGACCTCGGCCCCGGCGAGCTGGCCGCCCACTACGTCGAGACGTTCGACCTCCAGCGCCGCTGCTGCCTCTACCTGACCTACTACACCGACGGCGACACCCGCCGTCGCGGCCAGTCGCTGGCCGCACTGAAACAGCGCTACCGCACGGCGGGCTGGGACCTGATGGACGACGAGCTCCCCGACTTCCTCCCGGTGATGCTGGAGTTCGCCGCCCTCGACCCCTCGGGCGCGGCCCTGCTCAGAGAGCACAGAACCGGCTTGGAGCTACTGCTGGCGGCCCTGAAGGACCGCGACTCGCCGTACGCACACGTGATCGGCACGGTGTGCGCGGGACTCCCGCCGATCACCCCCGCGGAACGGGCGGCGGCCATGCGGCTGGCCGGGGACGGGCCACCCGCCGAGACCGTGGGCGGATACCTGTGACTTCGGCCGAAAGCCTGCTCTGGGTGATCTCGCCATACGTCACGATCGTGATCTTCATCGGCGGCCTCATCTGGCGCCACAAGTACGACCGGTTCGGCTGGACCACCCGCTCCTCCCAGCTCTACGAGGGCCCGCTGCTGCGCATCGCCAGCCCCCTGTTCCACTACGGCCTGCTCTTCGTGATCGTCGGCCACGTGACCGGCCTGCTGATCCCCGTGAGCTGGACCGACGCCATCGGCCTGTCCAACGACGCCTACCACGTCAACGCCCTCATCTGGGGCGGGCTCGCGGGCCTGGTCATCCTCGTGGCGCTGGCCCTGCTCATCTACCGCCGCCGCACCAGCGGCCCGGTGTTCCTGGCGAGCACGGCCAACGACAAGACGATGTACGCGGTGCTGGCCGCGGCCATCGTCGCGGGCGTGGTGACGACGGTCGCGGGTTTCGTGCCCAGCGAGGTCAGCTACCGGATCACGGTCGGACCCTGGTTCCGCGGCGTCTTCACCTTCCAACCGGACGCCGAGGCGATGGGCCGCGCGAGCGTTCTTTACAAGGCGCACACCCTCATCGGGATGGCGCTCATCGTCCTCTTCCCGTTCAGCCGCCTGGTGCACGCGCTTACCGCCCCGTTGGGCTATTTGTTCCGTCCTTACATCGTGTATCGGTCCCGCCCCCGATAGCGCGCCGAGGTGCCCGGCAGGGGTGTGGGTAGGCCAGAATCGACCCTTGTGAAGCACGGGTACACCAACAGCACGGTCGGCGACGGCGCCCTGGTGGTCAAGTGTTACCAGGGTCCCGAGGCGGCGTTCAGGCTGAGCACGGAGAGCAGATACCTGCGCCGCCTGCGCGGCCGCCTCCCGGTTCCCCGCGTCCACCAGGTCACCTCGACCAGCCTGACCACCCGCTTCGTCTCCGGCGCCCACGGCCAGGACCTCCTGGACGAGGGCCGCGCCGTGGAGGTGCTCACCGAGTGCGGCCGCATCCTGGCCCGCATCCACCGGCTCGGCATCGTGCACGGCGACTACGGCCCGCAGAACCTGCTGTTCGACCCGGCCACGTTCGAGGCGACCGCGATCCTGGACTGGGAGTGGGCGCACCCCGGCCACCCGGTCGAGGACCTGGCGTGGTGCGAGTGGATCGTCCGCAGCCACCACCCCGAGCACGTCCCGCTGCTCCCGCACTTCTTCTCCGCGTACGGCGACCCCGTCCCCGAGTGGCCCGAACGCCAGGCGGCCATGGTGGAACGCTGCCGCGGCCTGCTCGACTTCTGCGCCCGCTGGGAGCCGGGCGGGGGCGGCGAGAAGCTCTGGCGCGAACGCCTCGACGCCACGACCGCCTGGACGGAGTAGCCCAACGGCCGCCTTTGACGAGTTCTGTCGGTGCCCTTTGCTTGACTCGGGGCATGACCCGGCAAGTGATCCTAGTTCTCGGCGCGACGGGCTCCACCGGCCGGCGCGTGGCAGACCTGTTGCGCGCCACCGGTCATCCCGTGCGCGCGGCCTCCAGGAGTGGCGAGACCAGGTTCGACTGGTCCCGCCCTGACACGTGGGAGGCGGCCGTGTCCGGCGTGTCGGCCGTCTATCTCATGGCCCCCGACGGCACCCCGGTCGACCCGTCATTCGTGTCGCTGGCGGTGGAGCGGGGCGTCGAACGCATCGTGTTGCTGTCGAGCACGGCCATCGAGACCATGGGCGACGAACGCCTGATGTCGGCCGAGCGCACGGTCCGCGACTCCGGCGCCGAGTGGACGATCCTCCGCCCGAGCTGGTTCGACCAGAACTTCGACGAGGGCTTCTTCCGCCCCGCGATCATGGCGGAAGAGGTGATCGTGCCGCTCGGTGACGTCCGCCAGGGGTTCGTGGACGCCGGCGACATCGCCGCCGTGGCCGCCGCGGCCCTCACCGAAGACGGTCACGCGGGGCGTTCCTACGAGGTCACGGGGCCACGCTCGCTGACGTTCGGGGAGGCGGTGGAGCTCATCAGCGCGGCGATCGGCCGCGAGATCCGCTACCTGGGCGGGGACGAGGACTACATCGCGGCCCAGGGGTTCTCCGGCGCGGCGATCAGCGAGGCCAAGACGTTCGCCGCCCTGCGCGACCTCGGCGACCAGCCGGTTTCGGAGACCGTGCCCCAGGTGACGGGCCGGCCCGCCAAGGACTTCGAGACCTACGTCGCGGAAGCGGCATCCAAGAGGGTCTGGCGGATGTAAAGACGCACGTTCCCGGTGGGGCGGAAGCCCGTTACCGAGCCCGCAGGTCCCGTACCAGCGCCACCGCCGCATCGAGGAACCCCTTCTCCCGTTCGCTCACGCCCTGATCCACACCCCGCCTGGCCTTGACCTGGTCGAGCCCACCCCCGAAGTCCATGGCCGCACCGAGTCCCGCCAGCAGCGCGACGAGCACCGATCGCGCCAGCGCGGCGAGCTCGCTCTCCGGATCGACCGCGACCTGCGCGAGGATCACCGCCGACATGGCGCAGTCCAGCCCTGGCGGCCCTTCCTCGGTGTTGGCCCAGTCGATCACCACCGGCCCCCGGACCGTCAGCATCACGTTGTCCGGATGCAGATCCAGATGCAGCACCCGATCTCCGAGATCGGCGGAGGCCAGGGCCGGGATCTCGTGCAACCGGAGCAGTAACCCGGCGAGCGTGTCCCCGGTCTCCTCAGGCGTGATCGAGCCCTCGATCACGGCTTCCAACATGGTCGGCCCGGACAACCGCCCCATCACCAGATCGGTGTCCGACTCGTCGCCGGGATAGACGTCGGGGACGGGAAACCCGCGCTCGCGCACGTAGACCATGACCGCGGCCTCCCGCCCGACATCGGTGGCGGTCCGGTAGCGCCGCAACACCCGTTCCCCGTCGATCGCGTACACATCCGCACTCCGCCCCGACCCCAGCAGCTCTCCGATCTCCATGCCGCCCAACCTACCGACCGTCGACCCGGCCCAGCTCGGCCAGATCGGCCGTGTGATCACGCGCCATCGCGGCCGCCAGCCCGCGCGCCTCGGGCGCGGCGCCCGAGCTCTGCTCTCCCTCGGCCACCAGCACCAACTGATCCAGGTACGCCCGGAACAACGCGACGAACCGCCGGTCGAAGGCGTCGTCCCGCAGCGCGTTCAGCGCTCGCAGGTCCTCGGCGGTGGGCATGCCCGGCATGTCGTGCTGGGCATGCGGGTTCTCGCCGCCGACCCGGGCCTGGGCAAGGAGGGAACGCAGCCGGCCACGTTCGTTCTCGTGCTTCTTGCCGAGCCGGACGGCCAGGTCGGCGAGCGACCGGCTGCCCGAACGCTCGGGAACGAGCTCCAGCAACGGTAACGCGCGAGTGTGCAGGGCCTCGGCCAGCTGCAGCCAGGCCACGTCGGTGGTGCTGAAACGCTCAGCCGGCTCCTCGGGGGCGGGAGCCGAACACCCCAGGACCAGAACGGACAACAGCAGAAACACGAAGACCCGTACCACCGGCGTCCCACCTGATCGGGCCCGGGCGGCCGAGCCGCCCGGGCAACTCGTTTACGACGGACGGCCGTCGGCGCCGCACTTGATGATCGGCCGGATGCAGTCACGCACCCGGCGCTCCATCTCCGCCACCGGCCAGGCGTTGAAGAAGTCGCCGTGCATCGTGAACCCGCCTCCCGACGACAACCGGAAGTGCGACGGGTCACCGCTCACCGGATACCGGATCACCTGCCGCAACTTCGGCACCGGAACGGGATGCGTGCTGGGACACGCACCGGCCACCGGATAGGCCATGTGGCTCTTGTGGTCGGCGGAATCCAGGTCCCGCCCGTTCCAGCACTGCGGGAAGTCCAGGTACGACTCCAGCATCGTCCCCGACGGGCAGTTGACGAAGTCCTTCGAGGCGCCCACCTGCCCGGCATGCAGGCACGACCACCGGGAGATCGTCGTGTTGTCGGGCCCGGTCGCCTTGGCGTTGCCCGCCACGATCCGCAACCCCAGCGGCAACGACTGGATCCTGGCGATAATGTCGTCACGCACGCCCTCGCCGAGGTAGTAGAACGTGACGATGGCCGGCTCCACCGGGGCGCCGTCCCGGTAGAGGGTCGGCACCCAGTACGACGACTTGTCGACGGCCGGGTTGCAGTTCGTGGCGCCGTTCTGCAGGTCGGCCAGCTGGGTGTGGGCGTTCGTGACCCGGCTGCCGAAGAAGCTGTGCATGTGCGAGGCGCCGGGCAGCCCGGGGAAGACGATCGGGTCGTCGGGCAGCCGGTGGCTGAACGGGCAGTCGGCGAGGAACTCCGCCACCCGTACGGGCTCGGCCTGCGCCGGACGCGGAGCTACGGCGAACAGGCCGATCAGCACGGATAAGAGGGCGAGCAGTGCGTTCGTCTTGGTCGTCATTGGTAGACCCTCACGTAGTCGACAAGCATGCGGGACGGGAACGGCGTGGCCGCGTTCGGCGGCCCCGGCCAGTCGCCGCCGATCGCGAGGTTGAGGATGAGGTAGAACGGGTGGTCGAAGATCCAGGGACCGCGCGTCTGCTCCACCTGCTCCTTGCTCAGCGTGAACACCGTCCGGCCGTCGAGCGTGTAGACGATGCCCTTGCTGTCCCAGTTCGCGGCCCAGACGTGGAAGTCGTCGGAGTAGTCGGCGCCGTTCGGCAGCGTGTACGGCCCGCCGATGCCACCGCCGCCGTTGTACGCGGGCGCGTGCACGGTCGAGTAGGACGTCTTCACGTCCTTGCCGAGGACCTCCATGATGTCGACCTCGCCGTTGTACGGCCACGGCCGCCCGGTCAGGAAGTCGGCCCCCATCATCCAGAACGCCGGCCAGAACCCGTTGCCCTTGGGCACCTTGATCCTTGCCTCGACCCGGCCGTACGTGAAGTGGAACTTGGTGCCGGTGTTCATCCTGGCCGAGGTGTACTGGCAGGTGCCGCTGCCGGTCAGCGGGTCGGTCGGGCAGGTCGAACCGGGCGTGGCCTGCTTGCGTGCCTCCATGACCAGGTGGCCCTGGCCGTCCATGGAGGCGTTGTCGTGGTTGGTGTAGTACTCCAGCTCGTTGTTCGGCCCGGTGCCCGGGTCGGCCCGCCACTTGGCGGCATCGGGCTTGCCCCCGGCCGCGCCGTTGAACTCGTCGCTCCACACCAGCGCCGGCGGGTTGGCGGGATCCTTCGGCGGTGCGGGCGGATCGGTGGGGTTGCCCCCGGTGCCGTACACCTGGAACTCCCACAGGCTGTAGCCGTAGGGGGTGGCCCGCTGCGTGCCGTACATCCGGACATACCGCCCCGAGCCGCTGACGTTCAACGTCTGCTTGAACCCGTTGCTGGTGGTCGTGCTGTAGATCGTCGTCCAGATATTCGCGTCGGGCGACACCTGGATCTGGTACGACCTGGCGTAGGCCGGATCCCACTGCAGGACGACCTTGCTGACCTGGGCGGTCGCGCCCAGATCCACGTAGATCCAGCCCGGGTCCACCCAGCCGGTGGTGGAGCTGGTGGCCCATCTGCTGGCGGGGTCGAGGTCGAACGCCCTGGCCGCGGTGCACTCCCAGCAGTTGCCGTCGTGCTGCGAGGTGGAGGCGACGCCGGGCTTGTTGTACGACAGCAGCCTGTCACCACCTCCGGTGCTGCCACCGGTGCCGTAGACCTTGAACTCCCAGAGGCTGTAGCCGTACTGGGTGGCGCGCTGGGTGCCGTAGACCCGGACGTACCGGCCGCTGCCCGACACGTTCAGCGTCTGGTCGCCGCCGGTGCCGGTGGTCGTGGAGTGCACGCTGGTCCAGGACGTGCCGTCGGCCGACACCTGCACCTCGAAGGCGGTCGCGTACGCGGCCTCCCAGCTCAGCTGCACCTGACTGATGGCGGCGGTGGCGCCGAGGTCCACCTGGATCCACTGCGGATCGGAGAAGGCGCTGGACCAGCGGGTGCCCGTGTTCCCGTCCACGGCGGCGGAGGCGGGGGTGGCGACGTTCTCGGCGGAGGAGGCGGTCGCGGGTTTGCCCTGCGACAGCAGGGGGTCGGCGGCGGCGGTCGCGGGCAACACGACCATGAGCGACAGGTTGATCATGAGCGCGAGGAGTGTCCCCAGGCGTCGTATGCCTGGGTTGGGGGGTGGACTCACGACGTCTCCGTCAGGTGAGGGGCGAGGGGTTGGGGGAGCGCTCCCTGAGATGGAGACTGCTCGCGTCTCTTACTGCTGTCAAGGTCCCGGTTAACTCGCATGAAACCTTTACGACGCCTAGAGAGCGCTCTCTCTATCGTCTTTGGCGAGTCGACCTGACCCTTGAACAGCGACGACATGAACAAAGGGCCGAAAGCGGCCTGCCACTCACCCGACCCCCAAGAAACAAAGGAATCGACGCCGTCTTGACCACCATCGTCCACGGACCAGGCTCCCGTGAGGGAGCGCTCTCTCACGGGGGGCTTGTTACGGATCCAGAGGTGCCAGGGACGGAGGCTCAGGCGGATCCGAAGGCGAATCCGAGGGCATTCCCCTGGGGCCCGTCAGCATGGCGCGCCAGGGCCGTCTCAGAGGGGCACGAATGCATCTCCCAAAGGCAAGGAACAAGACGCAACATCGCGGCTATGGTGGTCAGAGACCTTGACCACACGGCAAACATGGAGGTCACGCGCATGTCCAGCCCTCAGCAACGCCTAGACGAAGCGCGAGGAATCCTCGCGGCCCGTCTGCGCGAGATCCGGAGTTCGGCCGGGATAACCGGTCGCGACCTAGCAAAACAGGCCGGATGGCATTTCAGCAAGGTCTCGAAACTGGAGAACAACAAGCAACTTCCGACCGAGACCGACGTCCGAGAGTGGTGCCGAATCTGCGGAGCCGACTCTCAGACGACAGATCTCATCGCCAGCGTCCGGAACGTGAACGCCTTCTACACCCAGTGGCGGCGGCTCGAAGAGACCGGCATCGGCCAGGTGCAACGATCATTCCTCCCGCTGTACGAGCGGACCAGCCACTTCCGGATCTTCCAGCACAGCGCGATCCCCGGACTCGTCCAGACGGCTGCGTACGCGCGCGGGCACCTGTCGAAGATCGTCGGCTTCCGGGGAATCCCCGACGACGTAGACACAGCCGTTACGGCGCGCCTGAAGCAACAGGAGGTCATCACGACCGGCGCACGCCGCTTCGCGCTCCTGATCGGCGAGCAAGCCCTGCACACGCCGTACTGCGCGCCGGCCGACATGGCGGCGCAGATGGACAAGCTCACCGAACTGACCCGGCGTGCCAACGTCAGTCTCGGCGTGGTCATCTGGCGACCCGACACCGGCATCTGGCCACCAGAGAACTTCTGGATCTACGACGCCGAACAGGTGCGCATGGACACGGTTCCCGGGCAGGTCCGCATCAAGGCTCCCGGCGACGTCGCGCTGTATGAGAAGGCATTCCAGGCGCTGTCGGAGTCGGCCGTCTACGGCGACGAAGCACGCGGACTCTTCGCATCAGCGCGGCGGCAGTGGGCCGGACAGAGCTGATCAAAAGGGGATGTTGCGAGGGTCCTCGAGAAACATCGAGCAACACCGTGGACCCTTGAAAACCGGCGGCACACCCCCGTCGACCCATGAGCGCGCCGCGCATGTCCGGCCCTGAGCGGGCCCATACGACTCCGGCGAGACACCCGAAGGGCCGCGAAGCGGTGGGGGCCGGCGGCACCACGGCCGTGGACGGCTACACCTCCGTGAGGGCGTAGAGCAGGGCGTTCATGCTCGTCCCACTGACGAGATCGCGCTTGTCAATCAGACGGCGGATGTCCGTGAGCGATACCCACTCGATGCGCTCCGCCTCCCATCCCTCGGTGGGCGGGCCGATGTACTGGGCGCTGTCGGCACGGAAGATGTGGTGCTCGGAGTCGGAGATGCCGTTGGTCGGCTGGGTGTAGAGCAGCGGACGCAAGGGACCAGGTCGCCAGCCTGTCTCTTCCTCGACCTCTCGAGCCGCGGCGACGATCGGCTCCTCCCCCTCTTCCACCTTGCCGATCGGGATCTCCCAGCCCCAGGTGTCGGTGATGAAACGATGCCGCCAGATAAGCAGGACACGGTTCTCCTCGTCGGTGACGATCGCACCGGCTCCGAGCGCAGTACGAATGAGCCGATGATCGAGATGCCTTCCGTCCGGCAGCTCCACATCGGCGACACGGACGTCAAGCCAGCGGTCGGAGTAGAGCGGTTCTTCCGAGTGGACCTGCCAGCGCATGCGGCTGCTCCCAGGGTGGATGCCTGAATCGGCACCACGCTACATCCTGGCTTGGATCATCTTTGCGTCCACAGGAACCAAAAGAGTGCCGGATGACCCCGCAGAGATCGGCTTCGACGACATCGAAGCCGATCTCGACACCACCCCGGCCGTCCTCCCCGCCGACCTGGTCGTACGGGAGTCGGCGTGAAAGGACCTCAGCCCTTGATACAGATGAGCTGCCGCAGGTGCGCGACCACCTGCACCAGATCCGTCTGGGCGGCCATCACCGACTCCAGGTCCTTGTACGCCCCTGGAATCTCGTCGATCACCCCGGAGTCCTTACGGCACTCGACGCCCAGCGTCTGCGCCTCCAGATCCTTGACGGTGAACGTCTTCTTGGCCCTGGTCCTGCTCATCTTCCGCCCGGCCCCGTGCGAGGCCGAGTTGAACGCCAGACTGTTGCCCAACCCCTTGACGATGTACGTGCCGGTGGCCATCGAGCCAGGGATGATCCCCAGGTCACCGCTACCGGCCCGGATGGCACCCTTCCTGGTGACCAGCACGTCGACCCCGTCGTACCGCTCCTCCGCCACGTAGTTGTGGTGGCAGGAGATGGGCTGCTCGAATGCGATGTTCGGCAGGTGCCGCCGCAGGACGTCGCAGACCAGCCCCATCATGAGCGAACGGTTGCGCCGCGCGTAGTCCTGCGCCCAGAACAGGTCGCGCCGGTAGTCGTCCATCTCTGGCGTCTTCCCCAGGAACACCGCCAGATCCCGATCCACCAGCCCCTGGTTGTGCGACAACCTGCGAGCCACACCGATGTGATGTTCCGCAAGCTCCTTACCGATGTTGCGCGACCCCGAGTGCAGCACGATCCACACCACGCCCTCGTCGTCGGCGCAGACCTCGAGGAAGTGGTTGCCGCCGCCGAGGGTGCCCAGCTGCACCTCGGCCCGCTCACGCCGAGCGTGCACGGCGGGCGTCAGGTCGTCGAAGCCCTTCCAGAACTCCGCCCACCCGGCCGTCTTCATCCCGTGGACCTTGCCCGGATCGACCGGCCGCTTGTGGTGCCCGAACCCCACCGGAACGGCCTGCTCCAGCTTTCCCCGCAGGTAGGCCGGGTTGTCGGGAAGCTGCGAAACCTTGTAAGTGGTCTTCACAGCCGTCATCCCGCACCCGATGTCCACACCGACCGCGGCCGGCGACACGGCGTCCTTCATCGCGATGACCGACCCTACCGTCGCGCCCTTGCCGTGGTGCACGTCGGGCATGACGGCGACACCATGGACCCACTCCAGGTTCGCCACGTTGCGCAGCTGCTGCATCGCCTGCGGATCGACCGACTCCGGCTCCGCCCACATCCTGAGCGGACGCCTGGTCCCGGTCACCTCGTTGTACGTCATCTCTTATCGCCCCCTTCCCGAACTTCCGAACTTGATCTATGACGCCAGAGTTCCCCTACTGGCCGCAACCTAATTAGTGCCGATCACCTCCATGGTGAGCTCGTGCAACCGGTCCGCCGCACCCGCGTCGAAGGCCGGCGTGTCCACGCTGATCCGCCGTTCCCGCATGAACGCGCTGAGCGGCTCGGCAGGCGGTTCGTCGATGCGGGCGACGATCGGCTTGATGCCCTCCTCGACCGGCAGCCCGTGCCGCTTGAGCGCCTCCACGTGCGCGGCGGTCGCCGCGTCGTACTCCCCGGCGACGCTCGTCGACACGCCGCCTGGATGCATCAGCACGTACTTGCTCCGGTCACCGCGCCGCGCCGCGAACCCCACTCCCAGCAGATCGTTCGCCTTCCCCGCCTGGAACTGGGCGGTCATACCGTCATACCCGCGCTCCAGCATGAGATCGTCCCACTGGACGAGCCCCGTCGGCTGCCCGGGCCCCGACACGTTGACGATCACCCCCGGCTCGTGGAGCCCGTAGCTGAGCAGGAACCGGCTCAGATAATCCAGCGCGAACGTCCCTTCCACCCCCTCTCCCGTGACGAACCGGTTCGTACGGAAGAACCGCGCGCACAACACCAGCACGTCCACCACGGGGAACCCCGCGTTGACCTCCTTGATCACCCTCCTGTTCTCGCTGATCAGACTCAGATCAGCCCGGATGAACGTGGCCCCGGGCAACGCCTTGGCCCCATCCCGGCCCACGACGACGACGGTGTCGCCCCGATCGAGGTAGGTGCGCGCGAGCGCCTTCCCCATCCCGTCGGTGCCACCGGTGATCACTAGCGTCTTCTTCATGAGGTCCTCGCGAGTTCTTCTGGTACGGCCTGCGCCTGCGGCTTACCGGGCAGGAGCGGGATGGCGGCCAGGACGATCACGATCATGGCCACGGCGAACCAGTAGACGCCGTGCATGCCGGTGATCACATCGCCCGAGGTCTGGAGGATGAGCGTGACGACGGCGACTCCGAGCGCCGCGCCGAGCTGGTTGAGCATGTAGAGCACCGAGCTGCCCTGCGCCACAATCGACGGCGGCAGCGTGCGATACAGCGAGCCCATCGTCGGCGCGCTGAAGCACCCCATGCCCAGCCCGACCGTGAGCGCCGCCACCACCGGCCAGACCTCGGAAGTACCGGCCCCGATCTGCGTGAAGGACAACGCGCTCAGGCCGGCCACGACCGCGCCGCCGACCGCCAGCCCGCGCGCGCCGATCCGGTCCGACAGCCGTCCGGCCAGCGGCATCGCGATGGCGCCACCGAGCCCGACCGGCGCCATCAGCAGCCCGGCGGCGAGGACGCCATGGCCGTGGGCCTGCTGGTAGTACAGGGGCAGGACGAACAGGGAAGCGTAGACGGCCATCCCGCCGAGCCCCATGATCGTGACGCTGGCGGTGAAGCCCCGGTTGACGAACAGCCGCAGGTCGATCAGCGGTGCGCGAACCCGTCCCGCGCGAAGGCCGTACCCGATCATCAGTACGACGCCGGCGCCCAGCGGGAGCAGGGCCTGCCAGGCGGAGAATGCTCCCTGCTCGGCCGCCTGCGACAGGGCCAGGACAACCGCCGCGAACCCGGGACCGAGCAGTGCCAGCCCCAGTACGTCGAGCCGCCCTTGAGGGCTGCCGGCCGGGGAGTCTGCCGGGATCATGCGCAGAGCGAGGAGAAAGGCGACGGCGCCGACCGGCACGCTGAGCAGGAACATCCAACGCCACGACAGGCTGTCCAGCACCGCGCCACCCGCGATCGGCCCGAGCACCGGGCCGAGGGAGAGCACCACCCCCATCAGCCCCATCACCCGTCCGGCCCGGTGCGGACCGGCGGCCCGGGCCAGCAGGATCAGCACGAGGGGATCGAGCAATCCCGCCCCGAACCCCTGGAGCACGCGGAAGGCGATCAGGCTCCCGACGTTCCAGGCCAGTCCGGCGGCGAGCGATCCCGCCAGGAACAGCACCAGGCCGACCAGCCACAACCGCTTGCCGCCGTACCGGTCGACGGCCCAGGTCGTGAACGGAATGGTGGCCGTGACGGCCAGCAGGAAGCCGGTGGACGTCCAGCCGATCGTGCTCAGCGAGGTGTCGAAGGCCGTGGCCAGGGTGCCGGTGGCGACGGCGGCCATCGTGCTGTTGAGGATGCCCAGCAGCCCGCCGAGCAGGATCACGCCGATCATCCCGAGCAACCGTGAATCAAGACGGTCATTTGAACTCATTGGTTCAACGTAGTTACCTCATCAGTCCTTACGCAACCCGCCTATCCATTAAGTTGAACCAGCTAGTAAAATAAGAGGATGACCTCACGGGGACGGATCGACAAGCGGCAGGCCATCCTGGAGGGCGCGTTCACGGTGTTCGCCCGGCAGGGCTACGCCCAGTCCTGCGTGCAGGACATCGCCGACGAGGCGGGCGTGGCGAAGCCGACGGTGTACAACCACATGACCGACAAGGCCACCCTGTTCAGGAATGCGCTGGAGGCCACCGCGCAGACCGTGCTCAACGAGCGGCTTGCCGCGCTCGAACCGCTGGCCAATCCCGGCGACGACCTGCGCGCCACGCTGGACGACGTCGCGTACACCCTGATCCGCCTGCACACCGACGAGCGCGCCTGCGCGTTGCGCCGCCTGCTCTACACGGAGATCACCACGTTTCCCGATGCTCTAGACATCGTCAAAGAACGCGGCCCGCACCGACTCAACGAGGCCCTCGCCGACCGGCTGGCCCGGCTCACCCTGGCGGGCCGCCTGCGCGCGAGCGACCCCGGCCTGGCGGCCGAACAGTTCACGTCTCTGCTCGTCGCTCCCCTTGAGGCTCGTACGCGGATGGGCACCCAGACGATCGAGGACGCCGAGCTACGCACTGTGGCGTGCGCCGCCGTACAGACATTTATGCGGGCGTGGGGCCCGGACCGGCCCGACACGCCATAGCGAATAGTGGCGACAAGACCCCTTGTCGATGATGGGCAAGGGATATAGTCTGCCGCGTGTGGTGGAACGAGACGACTACGCGGCCATCCGCGATCGGATCATCAGGCTCTCCCACTCCCACGGCCTGCGCTGCGACTGGGCGGAGACGACCAGGCGGCAGCGCTTCCTCCTGCTGTGGGACGCCGAGGGCCGCGTCGCGGCCCGCGCGATCGTCCCGCTCTACCCAGGAGAGACACCGCACCTGGTGGATTCCCTCGAACATGGGCTCGCACACCTGTTCGGCGACGAGTGGCTGGAGGACGCACACCCTGGCTAGGTTGGAGGACCGATGACCGCAGACCGCGTCGACGTTCACGTCACCATGGCCGGCAGCCTGTGGCTGGCCGAGGTGGACGGCGTGGCCGGCGGCATGTCCGCACGTTCGCTGAAGGAGCTGCACGGGGATGTGGCGGAGGGGATCCCGTTCCTGTTCGCCGACCGGGCCGAACCACCGGCGCCCGTCTACCACTACGCACTGCCCGGCCTGTCGGAGCAGGACCTCGACGACTTCGCCGCCCTCCAGCGCCAGGCCGCCGCGATCGCCGAGGACTACACACGCACGCTCAAGAAGCGCGTCAAGCACATGCACGAGCTCGGCCTGTCGGACGGGGACATCGGCGAACTGCTCGGCCTGACCAAGCAGCGCATCCAGCAGATCCGCACCAACACCAACGACGAGGCCCGCCAGTCCGGCGGGTGAGCTTCGCTCACCCGCAAAGAAAGACGTCTATTCCTTGTTTGTGTGTGTGTGGGGGGTCGCGGGGGCTTGCCCCCGCGGGAAGGCGTCTCTTCCCTGATTGTGGGGGGTCGCGGGGGCTTGCCCCCGCGGGAAGGCGTCTCTTCCCTGATTGTGGGGGGTCGCGGGGGCATGCCCCCGCGGGCCGTCGTACCAGGTCAGGACGGCTTGGAGTCAGTCCACCCGGCCTCGATCAGGGCGATGGAGTGCCACACCGTGCCAGGCTCGAAGCCGGCCTGGAAACCGCCGGGCTTCACCACGACGCTCTCGTTGGCGAGGGCCCGGCCGGTCGACTCGTCGAAGACCAGCCGGTTCTCCAAGACGCCCGCGCCCTTGGTGTGCTCCTCGACGGACACCGCCGTACCCTGGCGGCCCTCCGCGTCGGTCACGTTCTCGACGAGCTCGACGCTGTCGAGGTCGGCCAGCATGCGGAACGCGGCGCCGCGCACCTCAGGCGTGACGGGCATGTCGGTGATCAATCCCACACTGACCCGGAACAACCACGCGTCCTGCGACATCGGCTCGCTGGAGGACTCGGTGTCATGCCCGGCGTACGAGGCCACCAGCCACTTCTTGAGCTTGCCCGGCTCGCTCGGCAATCCCCGCAGGTCCTTCATGGTGACGTTACGGCCCAGCCAGAACACCTTGTCCCCGTCCACCAGCGGAGTGTGACTGGTCTTCGCCCGGCCCTCAGAGGTCGGCAAGGCCAGTGCACCCTTGCCCTTGCCCGGCACCACGACCTCGATCTCGGGCGGGGAACCCGCCTGCTCCCACGCCTTCCGGTCCGCCTCCGTGGCGGGCCGCGCGCCGAGCGACTGGTTGCTCCCCCACTGGTCGCCGCCGATGGCGCTGGGCGTCCACCCCTCGCTCCGCGACTGGTCCATGACCAGGTAGCCGCCCTGCTTCGCGGTGAGCAGCGACCGGGTCACCGACACGGTGTGCCAGTACGCGCCGCTGCCGCCGGGCTGCCGGTCGGCCTTCTCGGCGGCGGCCAGCAACACGTCCCGCGCCGACAACTGGACCCTGGGCGCGGCGCTCGCGGCGATCGGCCCGCCGTCGTCGGGCGCCCGCGGCGCGGGCGCGGCCCCGTTCCCGGACAGGACCACGGCGACGGCGGTCACGGCCGCGGCGGCCCCGACCAAACTGAGCCCCCACACGGGCCGTACGACCTTCCGCCTGGACCGCGCCTGCCGCGGCCCTGACATGGCGTAGGAGATCTCGGCCGACCTGGTGCGCTCGTCCACCGGCCGATCATCGAGATGCGCGGGCCGGGCGGCCCGGAGTTCGTCGATGGGGTTCATGACCACTCCTCGCTGAGATTCCGGACGTGGGGCAGGGACGGTTCGGGCGATTCGGCAGGGCTCAGCGCCGATTCCCCGACGTCCATAGCCTGCTTGAGCCGCTTACGCGCCCGATGCAGCCGTACGCGAAAGGCCGCGGACGAGCAACCGACGACCTGACCGGCCTCCTTCGGAGACAGCCCGTGCCAGGCGACCAGGATCAGGATCTCCCGATCGTCCTCCGGCAGGGCGGCCAGCGCCCGCAGCACGCCCATCCGCTCGGTGACCTGATCGGCCACGTCCCCCTCGGTCCAGGCCCGCAACTCCGCGGCGACCGACTCCCTGCGCACCTCCGCACGTACGTTGTCGCGCAGGACGTTGCGGGCGACGCCGAGCAACCACGGGAGCGCCGGCTCGGGCACATCGTCCAGCCGCCGCCAGGCGATCGCGAACGTCTCGCTCACCACCTCGTCGGCCACCTGCCGCCCCGCGCGGCTGACCACGTAGGCCCACACGCGTTGCCGACATTCGTCGTACATGCGGGTGAACCGGTGCGAATCTTCCGTCACCGCCCAGCCCCTTCGTTCGGGATGCGTTCTTCTGACACCAGGAAGTGGGCCGAACCCTCCCCTTGTTACACCCCACCCGAAATTTCTTTGGACCCGGGTACGACCACCGGCCTGTGGTTCGCGTCGGGTCATTCCCCCGAATACAGGCGCTCCAGGTCGACAAGCTCCACATCAGCCCGGCCTCGCGCCACCTCCACCAGATCATCGGTGAACCCCGATCGGGCGAACAGCAGCAACTTGGGCTGCCTGTCGATCCGGGCGTCGGGAAGCAGAGCGCGCAGATGCTCCAACCTTTGCAGTTGAGGAACATCCACGGGAGCAATGGTGCCTTTGGCCTCCCCGATCGCGATGATCCGGTCGGCGGCGAAAGAGTTCGTTTCCGTTACGACGATGTCGAGTTCATGCCCCTGACGGTGCGCGGGACATGAGATATCGCTGGGGCGTACGGCGCTCGCCGTTCCGGTGAGCGTGTCGCTGGAAGCATGCAGGAAACACCACTCCCGGGCGAGATCCTCGAAATGAGGACCGTAGATCTTGGCGGCGACCGTGTCGGCGTTGGCCCGCCAGACCCGGGCGGCCTGGCCACTGACCAGCTCGGGCTCTCGGCGCTGCGTGACCAGTTGATGCAGCCGGACGATCGGCTCGGCGATCTTGAACACGCTCCGCTTCTCCCTGAGCGCGTCATCGACCTGTTCGACGAGGCCGATGCTCCGCAGACCAGAGAGGAGGTGAGCCATCGCGCTGGTCGGACGGCCAAGGGCTGCCGCGATCTCAGAACGCCGGTGGTTACCGGCGCTGATGGCGGTCAAGGTGGCGGCGTATGACGTGGGATCGGAAATCGACGGCTCCTCACGTAGCAACAGTCCACCCTCCCGGAACATCGCCGACGCGGGATTCAGCAATCGCCGCTGAACCCACCGATCGAATCCATCGAGATTCGCGGGCCCCGACCCGCCGCACATTTCCAGGTACGCGGGTGTGCCGCCAACGAGCGCGTGCACCCGGAAAGCCAACTCCGGGTCCTTGGTCAAACCCCAGAAAACACTCGCATCGCGAAATCCGAAGGGACGCACGATCAGTTCGAGCACCGCTCGCCCCCGTAGCGGAGCACCTCCGCCGAGCAATTGGGCCATCGTGGTGAGAGCGCTACCGCAAAGGATCATGCGCGTACGAGTGCGCTCCTTCGCATGCCCCATCGGGCTGAGCGCCTGCTGAAGGTAGGACGGGAGGGCCGGCGTGGCGGAGACCAGGTAGGGGAATTCATCGATGATCACCGGTGTGGCGCGTTCTTCGCCGAGGCGCAGCAGCTCGTCAAGCCCTTCTCGCCAGCTGCCGAACGAGACCGCCTGACGCAGCCCGCGGTAGGCGGCGTAGGCGGCGCCCAGATCGGCCAGATTCTGCGCCTCGGTCTGCTGAGTGGCGGCGAAAAGCAGGCCGCCCGTCTCCTCGGCCAGCAGTTCGAGCATGAGGGTCTTGCCTTGGCGGCGGCGACCGTACACGAGTCCCAAAGTGGCACCCGTGGTTGAAGCGGAGACGAAGTCAGCCAGCTCTCCCCACTCCACATCACGGCCGAACAGCCGCTGCGGCTTGCTGAGCATGGTTCTCCTTACAATGATAGGCAGAACTATGATAACCAGAACTATCATTGTTTGGACAGCTGAGTCCCCGCAGACCTCTCAGACGACTTCGTGCAACTCGCTCTACTCCTCAGACGACACCGTCGGCTCGCCGGACCAGGTCCTAATCGGCTGGACCGGCACGGGCACCGCGCGTTCCGACCAGACACGGCCGGTAGGGCGGCATCACCGGCCTGGTGCTGACCCCACAGCTGAACGCCTGCTCACAGCAGGTGCGGGGCGTACATAGCGACCGCGTCCAGCAGCTGGCGCCTCGACGGGTTCACCATGGGCCTGCCTGCCACGGTCACGGTGGGCACGGTCTCGTTTCCGTCCGCGACCGAGCGAACGAAGGCGGCCGCCTCGGGGTCCTTCCAGATGTTCACCTTGGTGTAGCGCAGCCGGGTGAAGAGGAGCTTGACGAACAGCTTCATACAGTACGTGCACATAGGCCGCCAGTAGACGACCACCCCGTCGCGATCCTCCGCCATGGCGTCCTCCGTTCGCGTCGGTCTGAGCCCACCCCGCGAAGCGCCCCTGGCGAAGCCCTTTTGCGCGGGGTGGGTGTCAGGCGGTCGACCTGCCTACCTGGCGTTGGCTTTCAGGTAGTCGCTGTTCATCTGGGCGATCGTGTCCAGGGGAATGCCCTTGGGGCATACCGCCGTGCACTCTCCCGTGTTCGTGCAGCCGCCGAAGCCCTCCGCGTCCATCTGGTCCACCATGGCCTTTGCCCTCGACAAGCGCTCCGGCTGGCCCTGTGGGAGCAGGCTCAGGTGGGTGATCTTGGCCGCGGTGAAGAGGGAGGCCGAGCCGTTCGGGCAGGCCGCTACGCAGGCGCCGCAGCCGATGCACGTCGCCGCGTCGAAGGCCGCGTCCGTGTCCTCCTTGCGTACCGGGATGCTGTGGGCGTCCGGGGCCGAGCCTGCGGGGACCGAGACGAAGCCGCCCGCCTGGATGATGCGGTCGAACGCGCTCCTGTCCACCACCAGGTCCTTGACCACCGGGAACGGGGCCGCGCGCCACGGTTCGATGGTGATCGTGGCGCCGTCCTCGAAGTGGCGCATGTGCAGCTGACACGTCGTCGTCGCGCGTTGCTCCCCGTGCGCCACGCCGTTGATGACCATGCCGCACATGCCGCAGATGCCCTCGCGGCAGTCGTGGTCGAAGGCGATCGGGTCGTCGCCCTCCAGGATGAGGCGTTCGTTAAGGACGTCCAGCATCTCCAGGAAGGACATGTCCGGGGAAACATCCTCTACCTGATATTTCACCATCCGTCCGGAATCGGAAGGGCCGCTCTGCCGCCAGACGCGAAGGGTCAGATTCATGCCCGGGGCTCCTTCGCTTCGCTCAGTCGCCCGAACCCGGGCATGAACAGATTGCTGCGTCTGATGGTTCGCTCGCTTCGCTCGCTCACTTGTAGCTCCGCTGGGTCATCTTGACGTACTCGTACTCGAGCGCTTCCCTGTGCAGCACCGGCTCGCCGGACGGCGAGTGCTCCCAGGCCGAGACGTGCGCGAAGTGCTCGTCGTCGCGCAGCGCCTCGCCGTCGGCGTCCTGGGACTCGGCGCGGAAGTGGCCGCCGCAGGACTCCGTACGGACCAGGGCGTCCAGGCACATGAGCTCGGCCAGGTCGAAGAAGTCCGCCACCCGCCCGGCCTTCTCCAGGACCTGGTTCAGCTCCTCGGCGGTGCCCGACACCTTGACGTTCTGCCAGAACTCCTGGCGCAGCTCGGGAATGCGCTCCAGCGCCTTGCGCAGCGACTCCTCCGTGCGCTCCATGCCGCAGTAGTCCCACATGAGCTTGCCCAGCTCGCGGTGGAAGGAGTCGGGGGTACGGGTGCCGTTCACGGACAGGAGCCGGTCGATCTTCGAACGGACGCGGATCTCGGCCTCGGCCACGGCCTCATCGTCCACGTCCCCGTAGGGACCGTTCGCGAGATAGTCGCCGAGAGTGGTCGGAAGGACGAAATATCCGTCGGCCAGGCCCTGCATCAGCGCCGACGCGCCGAGGCGGTTGGCGCCGTGGTCGGAGAAGTTGGCCTCGCCGATGACGAACAGGCCGGGGATCGTCGACTGCAGGTCGTAGTCCACCCACAGGCCGCCCATCGTGTAGTGGACGGCCGGGTAGATGCGCATCGGCACGTCGTACGGGTTCTCGCCGGTGATGCGCTCGTACATCTCGAACAGGTTGCCGTACTTCTTCTCCACGGCGTCGCGCCCCAAACGCCCGATGGCGTCCCTGAAGTCCAGGTACACGCCGAGCCCGCCGGGACCGACGCCGCGGCCCTCGTCGCAGACGTTCTTGGCGGCGCGGGAGGCGATGTCCCGAGGGACGAGGTTCCCGAAGGCCGGATAAATCCGCTCCAGATAGTAGTCGCGTTCCTCTTCCGGAATGTCGCCGGGAGCGCGCGTGTCGTTCTTGTGCAGCGGCACCCACACCCGGCCGTCGTTGCGCAGCGACTCCGACATCAGCGTCAGCTTCGACTGGTACTCGCCCGACACCGGGATGCACGTCGGGTGGATCTGTGTGTAGCAGGGGTTGGCGAAGTACGCGCCGCGCTCGTGCGCCCGCCAGATCGCCGTCGTGTTGCAGCCCTTGGCGTTCGTGGACAGGAAGAACACGTTCCCGTAGCCGCCCGTGGCCAGCACCACGGCATCGGCCAGGTGGCGCTCGATCTCGCCGGTCACCATGTCGCGCACGATGACGCCGCGCGCCCGCCCGTCGGCGACGATCAGGTCGAGCATCTCGTGCCGGGTGTGCATGGTCACGGTCCCGGCCGCGATCTGCCGCTCCAGCGCCTGGTACGCCCCCAGCAGCAGTTGCTGGCCCGTCTGGCCGCGGGCGTAGAACGTACGCGAGACCTGGGCGCCGCCGAACGACCGGGTGTCCAGCAGGCCGCCGTATTCGCGGGCGAACGGGACGCCCTGTGCCACGGCCTGGTCGATGATGTTCACCGAGACCTGGGCGAGGCGGTAGACGTTCGACTCGCGGGCGCGGAAGTCGCCGCCCTTCACCGTGTCGTAGAAAAGCCGATAAATGGAGTCACCATCGCCGCGATAGTTCTTCGCCGCGTTGATCCCGCCCTGCGCGGCGATCGAGTGCGCCCGCCGCGGCGTGTCCTGGTAGCAGAACGACTTGACGTTGTAGCCCAGCTCGCCCAGCGTCGCGGCGGCCGAACCGCCGGCCAGGCCGGTGCCGACCACGATCACGTTCAGCTTGCGCTTGTTGGCCGGGTTGACCAGCTTGGCGCTGAACTTCCGCTGCTCCCACCGTTCCGCGATGGGCCCGGAAGGAGCCTTGGTGTCCTGAATCTCAGGACCTTCCGCATATTTCGCGCTCATTGGTCGCTCACCGCTCCTCATTCGCTCCGCGGACCCGCTTCGCGACGTACTCTGCGGACTTGCTCGCTCCGCTCGCGGGCGTCGCGCGTCCATTCCGCTCACTGCGTCGGGTTCGCTCACTTCACAACTCCGAACGTGATCGCGAGAGGCGGCGCCAGGAAGCCGACGACCAGCACCGCGGACAGCAGCCCCGACACCAGGCGAAGACCGCGGTTGCGCGCGCGGTTGGCCCAGCCGAGCGTCTGGAACGCGCTCCAGATGCCGTGCCGCAGGTGCAGGCCGACCATGACGACGGCCACCAGGTAGATCAGCGTGACCCACCACCGGGACGCGTCGAACCCGGCGATCATCCGGTCGGCGGGGGCGGAGTCGAAGCCCTTGGGGTTCACGACGCCGAACGTCAGGTCGAGCAGGTGCCAGATCACGAAGAGCAGGATCGTGACACCGCCGAACCGCATGATGTGCGTCGTGTAGCCGCCGCCCTGCGACTTCTTGGCGACGTATTTGACCGGCCGCGCCTTACCGGCGCGGCGCGCCAGCGAGATCGCGGCCCACATGTGCAGGACGACCGAGGCGACGAGCACGACCTCCACGATCGTCAGCAGTGTGCGGTAGGGAGCGATCGGCTCCAGCAGCGTGCGCAGCGCGTGGGCGTACTCGTTGAAGGAGTCCCGGCCGAAGAAGATCTTGAGGTTGCCGAGCATGTGGCCGACGAGGAAGAGCACCATCACGGCGCCCGTGACGGCCATCACGACCTTCTTGCCGTTAGACGAGCCAAGGAATCCGCCGGTTCGCCTAGGAGCGGGGGGAGTAACAGGCGCGGTGGCGGCACCGCGTTCTATCGTGGCAGTCACGTCTTCAAAAGCTAGATATCCAGGGATGATCCGTCCAAGTCATGGAGAGCCTGGTTTCGATAGCCAGCGGCTATAATCCGTGGTTTGACGGTCGCCATGAGGCGAGAGCGCCCGCCGGTGCGAGGAATATCACATGCAGTTGCAGCAGCTCGCGTACTTCGTCGCGGTGGCGGAGGCCCGGCATTTCACTCAGGCGGCCGAGCGCATGAGGGTGGCCCAGCCGTCGCTCAGCAAGCAGATCAAGGCCCTGGAGAGCGACCTGGGCGCCCCGCTGTTCTCCCGGGCGCGCGGCAACGTGGCCCTGACCCCGGCCGGTGAGGCGCTGCTGCCGCTCGCCCGCAGGATGCTCGCCGACGCCGACACCGCCAGGCAGGAGGTGGCCGAGCTGGCGGGGCTCAGAAGGGGCCGGGTGCGACTGGGGGCAACCCCGTCGTTGTGCGCGGGGCTGCTGGCCGACGCGCTGGCCCGCTTCCATCGCGCGTACCCGGGCATCGAGCTGCTGGTCGAGGAGGGCGGCTCGCGTGATCTGGTCAGGGCGCTGGCCCGGGGGCACCTCGACCTGTCGTTGATCATCATGCCGCTGCAGAGCGACGACCCCTCGCTGGTGACCGAGGAGATCCTCAAGGAGAACCTCGTGGTCGTCTCCCCCTCCCATGAGCCGCCGAGAAGCCGGTACATGGAGATCGGGGAGTTGCGCGGCCGGCAGATGGTGATGTTCCGGCCCGGCTACGACCTGCGGGAGGCGACGCTGGCGGCGTGCCGGCAGGCGGGGTTCGAGCCCAGGCTCGCGGTGCAGGGCGGCGAGATGGACGCGGTGTTGCGGTTCGTGGAGGCGGGGCTGGGGGTGGCCGTGGTGCCGTCGATGGTGCTCGACGGGCGGCCGGGATTGTCTGGCACACCGCTGGCGCCGCCGGGGCTCAGCCGTACGATCGCGCTGGCCCACCGCAAGGACGTCGAGCCGACCCGGGCCGCGCAGGCGTTCAGGGAAAGCCTGCTGTCATTTGTCGTAGAAGCCGGACACGAGGGCACGCTTCCACAAGGGGTAGAGCTCATCGCAGAATGAGCAAGAACGATCCGACTCCCCGAAGAGGCGTTTGTGACGGCAAATCTCTCAGAAACGCTGACGCTGCTCCTCATCGAGGACGACGACGGCGACGCTTTCCTCGTCGAAGAGCTGCTCAAGGAGGCCGAGGCGCCGCCGAGGATCTTCTGGGCCAAGAGCCTGCAGGAGGCCAAGGCCAAGCTGAACCCGAAGATCCAGTGTGTGCTGGTGGATCTCTCGCTGCCCGACGCCGACCGGCTGGAGGCTCTGGAAGAGGTGCTGGCGCTGGCGCCGCACGCCGCCGTGCTGGTGCTCACCGGGCTCAGGGACGCGCACATGGGCGTCGCCGCCGTACAGGCCGGTGCTCAGGACTACCTGATCAAGGGGGACACCGACGCGCGGCTGCTGGCCAGGGCCATCAGGTACGCGATGGAGCGCAAGCGGGCCGACCTGGCCCAGCTCCGGCTCGTCCAGGCTGAGCTGACGGCCAAGGAGAACGCCAGGCTGGAAAGCGCTCTGCTGCCCGACGCCCTGCTGCGTACCGATGCGATCGAGCACGTGACCCGCTACCTGCCGGGCAGCGGCGGGACGCTGGCCGGCGACTTCTTCGACACCGTCCAGACGCCGGACGGCGCGGTGCACGTCGTGGTCGGCGACGTGTGCGGGCACGGCCCCGACGAGGCCGCGCTCGGCGTGGCGCTGCGCATCGCCTGGCGCACGCTGGTGCTGGCCGGGCAGACGGGCGACACGCTGCTGCGTACGCTCGACGCGCTGCTGCGGGCCGAGCGCAAGGCCCCGGAGATCTTCACCACGCTCTGCATGGCCACGATCACCGCCGACCTGAGCCACGCCATGATGCGCGTGGTCGGCCACCCGCCGCCCGTGCTGGTGCGCGAGGGCGTCGTCGAGGTGGTGCACGACACCCCGTCTGGCCCGCCGCTCGGGATCTTCGCCGACGCGGAGTGGGCGGTGATCGACGTGCCGCTGGGCGAGGAGTGGTCGATGATGCTCTACACCGACGGCCTGATCGAGGCGACCGTGGGCGAGCGCGACGAGTTGCTCGGCGTGGACGGCCTGCTCGACCTCGTACGCGAGCACGGCGGCATAGACCTGGACCGGCTCATCACCCACGTGGGCACGCTGAGCGACGACCTCGCCGTGGTCCTGGTGCGGAGGAGGAGAGCATGAGCATCCACCCGCTGCCTCCCCCCAAGGAGCCGACCGGGCTCGGCCGGCTGCCCGTCGCCCGCTGGTTCCTGGTCATGGGCTCGGTGGCCGGGGTCGTGTTCCTGGCCGGGATCGTGGTCGCGATGATGATGAGCGCGCGCGCCCGCGAGCTGACGGAGCCGCCCGCCGTGGCCGCGCAGCTCGACCGGCTCAACATGGCCCTGATCGTGTTGTGCGCGGTGATGCTCGCGTTCGGCGCGGGGCTGGCGTTCATGGTCCGCTACGCCGTGCTGAAGCCGATCGACCAGCTCACCGAGCAGGTACGCGCGGTCGCCGCCGGGGACTTCGACCACGGCCTGCACGTCGACCGCCCGGCGGAGCTGGCCGAGTTGTCGAGCCACCTCGACTCCATGCGCGACCGCATCGTGTCGGCCTGGCGCGAGACCAGCGACCGGGCCGAGGAGCTGCGCAGGTCGAACAGCGAGCTGGAGCAGTTCGCCTACGTCGCCAGCCACGACCTCCAGGAGCCGCTGCGCAAGGTCGCCAGCTTCACCCAGATGCTGGAGCAGCGCTACGGCTCCGAGCTCGACGAGCGGGCCAGGCAGTACATCCACTACGCGGTCGACGGCGCCAAGCGCATGCAGCTGCTGATCAACGACCTGCTCGACTTCTCCAGGGTCGGCCGGATCACCGGTGAGAAGACCCCGATCGAGACCGGCGCGGCGCTGGACACGGCACTGGAGAACCTGTCGGCCACGATCGAGGACACCGAGGCCACGGTCACGAGGGACGACCTGCCGAAGGTCACGGGCAACCGGCTGCAGCTCACCCAGCTGTTCCAGAACCTGATCGAGAACGCCGTCAAGTTCCGCTCCGAGGAGCCGCCGCGCATCCACATCGGGGCGACGCGGAACGGCGCCATGTGGGAGTTCAGCTGCTCGGACAACGGCATCGGGGTCGAGCCGAAGTACGCCGACCGCATCTTCCTGATATTCCAGCGTCTCCATGCCCGTGACGTGTATCCAGGGACTGGCATCGGCCTGGCACTGTGCCGCAAGATCGTCGAGTATCACGGCGGACAGCTGTGGCTCGACGGCGGTACGGAGGGCCATGGTGCTACGTTCCGCTGGACGCTGCCCGCGGCTGGAGACGACGATGAATGACTGGCGCCCGATCGAGGTGCTCCTGGTGGAGGACGACCAGGGGGACATCCTGCTCACCAAGGAGGCGTTCGACTTCAACAAGGTGCGCAACCGGCTCAACGTGGTCAACGACGGCGAGCAGGCGATGGCGTACCTGCGCAGGGAGAACGACTTCGCCGAGGCGCCACGCCCGGACCTCATCCTGCTCGACCTCAACCTGCCCAGGATGAGCGGTCTGGAGGTGCTGGCCGAGGTCAAGGCCGACGCCGCGTTGCGGACGATCCCGGTGGTGATCCTGACGACATCCGAGGCGGAGGAGGACATCCTGCACAGCTACCGGCTGCACGCGAACGCGTACGTGTCCAAGCCGGTAGACTTTGAGCAATTTATCCGGGTTGTCCGGCAGATTGATGATTTTTTCGTAACGGTGGTTAAGTTGCCGGCGCAGGGGCAACGCACCTGACGGGCGTACGTGACAGGAATCACAGCCGGTCATCGAAATTGTGAGTGATCCCGCTCACAAATATCGATGCGGTCGTCGTAACGTATCCCCCACCAATGCGCGCCTGAGCGGATACCGCCCGCGCGCCCAGCAAAACGAAACCACGGACCCCCTGCGCGAAGGGTCCGCGGGAGGTGGAGAGGTCCCTGATGACCCAGACGACGCCCGACGCTCCGGTCAGAAGGCAGCGTGCGCAAGTCAAGGTGCGCACCCTGCGCACGGACAGATGGTGGCTGGTCCCGCTACTGACATTCCTCGGGCTCAGCTCGTTCCTTGTCTACGGCGTGTGGGCGATCATCGACAACAGCTTTTTCGTCGATCCCTACGTTGCGCCGTTCGCATCACCCTGCCTGGTGGAGGCGCTCTGCCCCCCGGGGGCGCGGTTGTTCGGCTGGGCGCCCATCGGCGACTGGTACACCCTGTCGCCGGGGCTGCTGATCCTCGGCCTGCCCGGTGGGTTCCGGCTGACCTGCTATTACTACCGCAAGTCCTACTATCGCTCGTTCTGGCTGTCGCCGCCGGCCTGCGCCGTACAGGAGCCGCACGGCAAGTACACCGGCGAGCGCCGCTTCCCGCTGATCATCCAGAACATCCACCGGTACTTCTTCTACGCGGCCATCGTCATCGGCCTCATCCTGGCCTACGACGCGGTCCTGGCGCTCATCCACAAGCCGCTCGGTCTGGGCACCTGGATCCTGATCGCGAACGCCGTCCTGATCAACGCCTACACGCTGTCGTGCCACTCCTGCAGGCACATCACGGCGGGCAGGCTCAACCACTTCTCCCGTCACCCGCTGCGGTATCGGGCCTGGACCTTCGTCTCCAAGCTCAACGCCAAGCACCAACCCCTCGCGTGGGCCTCGATGTTCTCCGTCATGGGCGCCGACCTGTACGTCCGCCTGGTGGCCAAGGGCCTCATCGCCTTCCCGTACGCGTAAGGACCAGCTTCAGTGGAAAACTCGCTTAACACAGAGCGTCACGAGTACGACGTCGTCGTCATCGGCGCGGGCGGCGCCGGCCTGCGGGCCGCGATCGAGGCCCGCCAGCAGGGCAAGAAGACGGCGATCGTGTGCAAGTCGCTGTTCGGCAAGGCGCACACCGTCATGGCCGAGGGCGGCGCGGCCGCCGCGATGGGCAACGTCAACCCCGACGACAACTGGATGGTGCACTTCCGTGACACCATGCGGGGCGGCAAGTTCCTCAACAACTGGCGGATGGCCGAGCTGCACGCCAAGGAGGCGCCCGACCGCGTCTGGGAGCTCGAGGCCTGGGGCGCGCTGTTCGACCGCACCAAGGACGGCAAGATCAGCCAGCGGAACTTCGGCGGGCACGAGTACCCGCGGCTCGCACACGTGGGCGACCGTACCGGGCTGGAGATGATCCGTACGCTGCAGCAGCGCGTCGTCGCGCTCCAGCAGGAGGACTACGAGACGCACGGCGACTACGAGGCCTACATCAAGGTCTTCGCCGAGTGTACGATCACGCGCCTGCTCAAAGACGGCGACAAGATCTCGGGCGCGTTCGGCTACTGGCGCGAGTCCGGAAATTTCGTGCTTTTCGATGCCCCGGCCGTGGTCCTGGCCACCGGCGGCATCGGCAAGTCGTACGTCGTCACCTCCAACTCCTGGGAGTACACCGGCGACGGCCACGCCCTGGCCCTGCTCGCCGGCGCGAAACTGATCAACATGGAGTTCATCCAGTTCCACCCCACCGGGATGGTCTGGCCGCCGTCCGTGCGCGGCATCCTCGTCACCGAGTCCGTACGCGGTGACGGCGGCGTGTTGCGCAACTCCGAGGGCAAGCGCTTCATGTTCGACTACATCCCCGAGGTGTTCAAGGACAAGTACGCCACCACGGAGGAGGAGGGCGACCGCTGGTACACCGACCAGGCCAACAACCGCCGCCCGCCGGAGCTGCTGCCGCGTGACGAGGTGGCCCGCGCGATCAACGCCGAGGTGAAGGCCGGTCGCGGCTCGCCCCAGGGCGGCGTCTTCCTGGACGTCTCGACCCGGCTGCCCGCCGAGGAGATCAAGAAGCGGCTGCCGTCGATGCACCACCAGTTCAAGGAGCTGGCCGACGTCGACATCACCGCCGAGCCCATGCAGGTGGGCCCGACCTGCCACTACATCATGGGCGGCGTCGAGGTGGACGCCGACAGCGGGGCCGCGGCCGTGCCGGGGCTGTTCGCGGCCGGCGAGGTCTCCGGCGGCATGCACGGCTCCAACCGGCTGGGCGGCAACTCGCTGTCCGACCTGCTGGTGTTCGGGCGCCGGGCGGGCGCGGGCGCGGCGGCGTACGTGGACGGGCTGGCCGCCAGGCCCAAGGTGGCGCAGGAGCTCGTGGACGAGGCACGCGAGGAGGCACTGGCGCCGCTGGGACGCACGGGCGAGAACCCGTACGAGGTCCACCACGAGCTCCAGCGGACCATGAACGACCTGGTCGGCATCATCCGCAAAGCCGGGGAGGTCTCCGAGGCCCTGGGGGTCGTGGAGAAGCTCAGGGAGCGCGTACAGCTGATCGGGGCGGCCGGATCCCGCATCTACAACCCCGGCTGGCACCTCGCGATCGACCTGCGCAACATGGTGCTGGTGTCGGAGTGCGTGGCCCGCGCCGCACTACTGCGCGAGGAGAGCCGCGGCGGGCACACCCGCGACGACTTCCCGGGGATGAATCCGGACTGGCGCCGCAAGCTGCTCGCCTGCTCCACCGAGGACGGCTCCGCCGTCCAGGTCGAGGAGAAGGTCCAGCCGTCCATGCGCGGCGACCTGATCACCCTTTTCGACCGGGACGAGCTGAACAAGTACCTCACCGACGAAGAGATGACCGAGTTCGACGGGATTTCGAAATGAGCTACAAGGCGAAGTTCAAGGTCTGGCGCGGTGAGGGCGGCGAGGGCAAGCTCGAGGACTTCACCGTCGAGGTCAACGAGGGCGAGGTCGTCCTCGACATCATCCACCGGCTCCAGGCCACCCAGGCGCCCGACCTGGCGGTGCGCTGGAACTGCAAGGCCGGCAAGTGCGGCTCGTGCAGCATGGAGATCAACGGCAAGCCGCGGCTGGGCTGCATGACCCGGATGTCCACCTTCGAGGAGGACGAGACCATCACGGTCACGCCGATGCGGACGTTCCCCGTCATCAAGGACCTGGTCACCGACGTCTCCTATAACTACCAGAAGGCCCGGGAGATCCCGTCGTTCACGCCGCCGGCCAACGTCCGGCCCGGCGAATTCCGGATGAAGCAGGTCGATGTCGAGCGCTCCCAGGAGTTCCGCAAGTGCATCGAATGCTTCATGTGCAACAACATCTGCCACGTGATCCGCGACCACGAGGAGAACAAGACCAACTTCTCCGGTCCCCGCTTCCTCATGCGGATCGCGGAGCTGGACATGCATCCGTACGACGTGGCGGACCGCCAGGAGGCGGCCCAGGAGGAGCACGGCCTCGGCTACTGCAACATCACCAAGTGCTGCACCGAGGTCTGCCCGGAGCACATCAAGATCACCGACAACGCGCTGATCCCGATGAAGGAGCGCGTGGTGGACCGGAAGTACGACCCGCTGGTGTGGCTGGGCAACAAGATCTTCAAGCGTGCCAAGTAGGTCTCTGAACGCGAAGAAGGGGGCTGGGATCCGGTGGATCCCAGCCCCCTTTCGTGTTACTTCTTGCGGCCCCAGCGCTTGCGCTTGGAGTCCGGCATCTCCTTGGTGGGCTCGGAACCGCTCTCCTCCTGCTGATACATCTGAGGCGGCAGCGGCTGGACGGTGGTCGCGTCCTCGTCGGCCGGCACGTAGGGAGGCGGCTCGTAATCCCCTGGACCGCCTTCATCCCGTGGACCGCCGTTGAGGAGATCCTTCGCGGCCGGATCGAACAGCGACGGGCCCGTGGGCTGCCAGGGCTCCGAGTCGCCCGACTCCGCCGACGAGGCCGGGCCGAACGGATGCTCCTGGCCAGCGCTCTCGAAGGGGCTCGCGCCGCCCGGCGGAATGTCCGTCGGCGGGATCACCGGCTCGAACGGGTCGCGGTACTCGGGCTCCTTGGGCGGCGGCTCGTGACTGTAGGAGTCGAACTCGTCCGGGTGCAGCACCACGGGCTCCGACGGGGGCTCAGGTGCGGACCCCTGGTGCGGGTACGGGTAACCCGGTTCCTGGTAGACGGCGCCGTACTGGACCTGGCCGCTCGGATAGGTCTGCACGGGGACGAAGCTGATGATCGGCGCGTACGCCGTGCCGCCCGGATACCCGGGGGCCGGGAAGCCCGCCGTGGCATAACCGGGACCCGCGGGGTAACCCGCACCCGGGAGCGGCGCGTCGGGGCGGCCCATTTGGGGCCCCGCCTTGCGCACGGCCGCCGCGTGGGCCATCCGGCGCAGCCGTCCCTCGAAGATCAGGACGGCGAAGAGGGCGAGCAGGACCAGCACCAGCGCGGGGATGCTGAGCTTCTGCGTCAGCGTCCGCTGGTCGAACTCCGGCGCCGCCTGACGCAACTCCAGGATCGCCTCCGACGAGGCGGACTGCGTCTCGCTCGGCAGCGCGGTGGCGACCGTCTCGGTGGGCGCGACGGTCGGCATCTGGACGGACGACTCGGTGGTCGGGGTGCTGGAGGGCACCTCGGCGCTCTGCGAGGGCAGCGGCTGGAGGTTCTGCGAGGTGGTGTTCTGCGGAGTGCTCGACGGGGGTGTGGTGGTCTTCGTCGGCGTCGGGGACTTGGTCTTCTTCGTCGGAGAGGCGGTGACGGTCTTGGTGATCGTCGTCTCGGGCACGTCCGTGGGCGTGCCCGTCACGGTCTCCGTCACAGTGGTCTGTGGCGTGGTGTCGCACACGTCCCCGACGTCGCAGGGCTCGACCGGCGGGTCGTACGCCACCGCGGACGCGCTCGCGCTCTGCACGATGAACGGTGTCGCTCCGGCGCCGGCCAGGCCAAGCGCCAGGACGATTGCAGACACGGCTGTCGCTCGCCTGCGTGCCACCGGTGCCCTCCGCGTAGTCCCAGATCCATGGTCAAGGGAATACTAGCCGGGTAAAAGTAACAGTAAAGACGGTATTACAACACCTTTCTACCTTTACGGCCCCGTTGTACCGTGCCAATCCACCACAGGGCCCCCAGGAGCACTCCGATCCCCCCGGCGACCACCGGCAACCCCTTGGGCCCTTCCAACGGGCTCGCCCCTCCGGCCGGCCGGACCATCCGCTTCGCGGACGCGGCCACCTCCCACGGCAACGGCGCGATCCCCCGCGCCGCCTCCGCATCGAGCGGCGCCGGCACGCTGGGCGCACTCCCTGCCGCGGGCGCGCCGGCCATGGTCCCGGCCTCGGGTACGCCGGGCGTGCCCACGGCCTCAGGTGCACCGGTGAGGGCCTGCGGGGACACGGCGGGAAGGGTTTGCTGCGGCGCGGCCCGAGGCAACGTCAGGCCACCGCTGTCCGCCACCCCAGCCGACTCCTGCCCCGCCAACCCGGTCCCGGCGGACTCGGCCCCAGCAGACCCGATCCCGGTGGACCCGGTTCCAGCGGACCCGGCGCCAGCCGACTGGCTGACCTTCGCGGCCTGTGCCCCTGCGCTGTTGCCGTGCTTGGGCTGCACGCGGACCGCCTGGCCGGTGAACGTCGCCGCCTCACCTGTAACCGCGCCCCTGACCCGGCTGACGGCGGTCTTGCTCATGGTCGTCAGCCCGTCGCCTGAGGCGCTCCGCATCCTGGCGGCCGCCGCGAGCACCACCTTCTTCGCCCCCGCCGGCGCGGTCAGCGTCACGTCCACGGCTTGCTCCCCGGAGACGTTCCCCAGCGTGCACACCCGCGTTCCCGGCATGACGGTGCTGGTGAACGCGGGGGTGCCCACAACGGCCAGCGCATGCACGGCCAGCGCCCCAGCCGCAGCCGTGGCACCGCCGACCCTCGCCCCGCCCGCTGCCGCCCCGCTCGCGACGGACCCGCTCCCAGCCGAGCCGATCGCGCTCAACGGAGCCGTTTTCGCCGCCCCGGCTGTGACGGCAGCGCCCATCCCAGTCGCAGGCGCGGCACCCGTCGCCCCGGTCGCGGCGGTCGCGGCGGTCGCTGAAGGAGCCGCTGCGGCCGCGCTCGCCGGAGCGGGGGTCGCCGCCGGGCGAGTGGCCCGCGACGGCGCGCACGCCACCTCCGACAGCGCCTCCACCGGGCTGGCGGCCACCGCCACCTTCGCCCCCTTGGCCATCCCGTTCAACCGCACCCGGAACCGCTGCGTGTCCCCGGTCCTGACCCACTTACCCGCGCCGTCCGACCCGTTGACCCGCTCCAGCACCAGCGACACCCCGGCCGCCGCCACGGGCACGGAGGGGACCGCCGCCAGGATCAGGGCCCCGGCGATGATCCAGCCACGACGCATCACGTCCACTCCCCCACTGCGACATATCACACGTAGTAACCAGTATGTCACAGAGAGAGATGTCCTAATCCCGCTGGAGCAGATTCTCCACGGTCTTCATGATGGGCAGATCGCCCGCGAGCCACTCGACGTCGTAGTACTCGCCGGGCCCCAGCCACCGCAGCGACAGATGCTCCTTGGCCTCCGGAGTGCCCGAGGCCAAGGAGCACAGCCAGACGCGCAGGACGTACCCCTCGGACAGGGGCCAGTCACCGCCGACCCGCGCCCCGACCGCGACCTGCACCCCGAGCTCCTCGCGGCACTCCCGGACCAGCGCCGCCACCTCGCTCTCGCCGGGATCGACCTTCCCGCCGGGGAACTCCCAGCCGCCGGCCAGGGAGGCGGGCTCGGCGCGCTGGGCGGCGAGCACCCGGCCGCCAGGGGCGACGATCACCGCGGCCACGACCACGATCGCGCTCATATGTTGAGAATCCTCATAGGGACGAATTCTGCAGCTTCTTGAGCTGGTCGAGCACGTCGGGGTTCTGCATGGGACGGGTGAAGCCCACGCGGTTGCCGCGGGCCTGGTAGCTCGTGACCTTGATCGGACCGCACAACCGGCACCGCGCCTCCAGCATCTTGCCCTTCGCCACGACCAGCCCGACGTGCCCAGGGCTGGCGGCGGAGGTGCCCGGGCCGGCGTTGAAGAACACCAGGTCCCCCGGCTGCTCCTCGCCGTCTAAAATCTTCGCCCCGAACGGCCACTGCCCGAACGTCGTACGGGGAATCAACAGCCCGGCCGAACGGTATGCGGCATAGATGACCCCCGAGCAGTCGAACGAGTCGGGCCCCGTCCCACCCCACAGGTACGGCTTGCCGCGCTGCGCCAGCGCATACTGGAGGATCTTGGCCACGACGTCGCTGGGCGCGGCCTCCACCAGGGGGTCGTCGCACTCCTCCGAGGCCTGCGGCGGCACCTTGACGTCACCGGACTTGGCGTATTTCCTGGCGATCTCCTCGACCTGATCGACGTACCACCAGGCCCGGTTGTAGACGAACAGCGCATCCCGGACGTTCTCGGGGGCGCCGTTGCGCTTGAGCATCTTGGCGGCGCCGAGGATGGCGTCGGCCGGGTTGTAGACGTCGGCCACGCCGTCGCCGTCGCCGTCCGAGGCGTACCCGTTGAACTGCGACGACATCGGGATCCGGGCCTTGCCGCCCCAGGTGGAGATGAGGAACTGCATCGGCCCCGCCGCGCCCGCGGAGTTGGTGCCGCTCTTGACGCCGGGCAGGCTGGACCGGCCGTGGTCGGTCTCGCGCTTGCCGACGGCGGCCAGGATGTTCCACTGGACGCCGATCTTCTTGCCGTATTCCTGGTACAGGTCCAGGTATTCGGCGGGGATGTCGGAGGTGCCCGATTCCGAGACCTCCTCCACCTGAGTGGTGTCCGCGCAGTCGACGGAGGTGCTTCCGTCGGTGATGAAGGACGGTATCGAGATCAGCAACATCGGCGACACGATGACCGCCACCAGCAGTAGCGCCCCTGCCAAGCCGATCAGCAGGGCGAGGCGCGCTCGTGAGAGTCTCACCCCGTCGTGTCCCCGTCCTGGCCCTCGGTCGCCGGCAGCACCTCGAAGATCCGCCAGTCGGCCCCGAGCTGGCTCACCGTGACCGCGAGCTCCTCCGTGAGCAGCTTGTCGCCGCTCTTGGCGGTGACCTGCCTGGTCGCGGTGACCACGAAGACGATGGAGGTCTTCTCGATCTGCCTGATCTCCTTCAGCTTGGCCGTGGCCGTGGAGACGATCTGGTCGTTGCGGTTCTGGTCGACGGTGCCCGCCGAGGTGATGGTCCTGGTCAGGATGTTGCCGAGCTCGGCCGTCGTGTACGCCTTCACCCGGGCCGCGTAGGCCGCGGGATCCTCGTCGTACCTGAACGTGCCGTACACGGCGGTGAACCGTTCGGCCAGGTCCGCCGCCGCGGCGAGCTGCTCCTTCTTCATCGGCAGGTAGGAGTAGACGTCGAACGGCGCCGCGCTCGCGGTCGCCAGCGGCCTGCTGGACGCGGCGGGCGCGCTGGCGACCCGGGTCTCCTGCGGCGGGGGCGCGGGCTCCTCTCCGGAGTCCGGCCACATCGTCAGGTAGATGCCGACGGCGGCGATGACCACCACGATGGCGGCGAAGGCCACCCCGCGCCTGTCACCTGGCTGCGCCATGTTCAGTCCTTGTCGGGGTTGTTCGGCTTGAGCCAGAACGGCACGGAGGGGTTGTCACCTCCGGAGCCGCCGCCGTTGCGGCTGCTGCGCAGCCAGAGCGGTGGCGCCTCGGAGGTGCGGGACGACGGCTCGTCGGAGCCGAAGATCCGGGGACCGGGCGAGGTGCCGCCGCCGGACCTGGGAGCGCCGTTCGACCGGGCCCCGCCTGATCGGGACCCCCCGCCGAACAGCCCGCCACCGGAGCCGCCACCCGACCCACCGCCTGAGCCGCCGCCGAACAGCCCGCCGCCGGACCCGCCGCGCGAACGCGAGCCGCCCGACCGCGAGCCGCCGGTACCACCGAACCTCGACCCTCGCGACCCGCCAGAGCCGCCGCGCGAGCCTGCCGACGAGCCGCCACGCGAGGCCCAGCCACCGCCGGACCGTCCGCCGAACCAGCCGCCTGCCGAGCCAGAGCCACCCGAACCGCCGGAGCCACCCGCACTACCCGAGCCGGACGCGCTGGCCATCCGAGGGCCGCCCCCGGCGCCGCGCGTGCGGGTGGGCGTGCCGCTCAGGTTGAGCGGCGGCGCCGTGCCCCTGCGCGGCTCCAGCGGCGGCCGGCCGGCCGCCCTGCCGCCCTGCTGGTCGGTGTCGAGCGGCGCCGCCGTGGCCGGGATCCTGGCGCCCGAGGGAGCGCCTTCGCCTTCCTCGCCGCGGACCCGGGCCTGACCGGTGGCCGCCACCGCCGCCGCTCCCGCCGGGTTGGCCACGCCCGCCGCCCTGATGAGCGGCTCGGCCTTGCGCAGGCCCCAGCGGCCGATCCTGGCCTGGGCGACCGGCGGCAACACGCCCGCCGACCGTTCGAGCACCGACGAGCTCGCGGCCTCGCCGAGCATGCGGGTGGCGACCGTGTGGCCGCTCATCGAGGCGAACAGGTGCTGGAACGGCCGCCGGTAGAAGAACACCGCGATCGTCAGCAGGGCCATGAACAGCACCTGCAGCCCCCATGGCATGGCCGTGGAGATGATCAGGGCGTACCCGTACACGAGGACGCTCAGCACGAGCGTCAGCACGGCCTGCCTGAGCAGCGTGCCGATGAGCATCTCCACCCAGCGCATGGCCACGATCCGGCCGCTGCCCGGATGTACGCCGATCAGCAGGAACACCGGGCCGAGGATCAGCAACAGCAGGAAGCCGACCTTCAGCACCAGCAGCGAGACCGCCACCAGGAAGATGAGCGTGCCCGCCACCAGGGCCGCGATGAACGCGCCGACGGCCACGCCGAGTCTGTTGGACCAGTCCCTGCCGGAGAAGACGGTGTAGCGGGGGTCGTTCCTGAGCTTGTCGGCCAGCGAGGCGTATTCGGACTGGCGGGCCCCCACGTCGGGAGCCGGCTGGCCGGCGGTCACCGGCGGGATCGACTGGATCTCCAGCACCTTGCGACCCCAGTCGCGCACGATCGGCTGCTGCGGGTCGGCGGTGCCGAACAGGCCCACCAGCCACGGCTTGCAGACCAGCGTGGACCACAGCGCGTCGGCGTTCTGGTCGACGCCCGGCGTGCCGGTCTGGGCGTAGCCGCCCGCCTTGACCTGCGGGCTGGCCTCACCGGGCGGCGGCAGGCAGGAGGCCCCGCCCGCGCCGGGCAGGCCGGAGAAGGCGGAGTTGACGACCTCGCCGGTCTTGTCGGTCACGACCTTGCCCAGGCCGGTGAAGTCGCCGGGCCTGCTGAAGAACCACACCGCCACGGTGACCGCCAGGACCATCCAGATCACGCCCTCGGCGGTCGTGGTGGCCCGCTTGCGGATCAGCCCGTACCAGGCCAGCCAGATCGCGCCGAGGATCACGATCGGGCGCAGGTACGGCCAGTACATGGCGTTGGACAGGTTCGTGATGATGTCGTCGACCACGTCCTTGATCGACTGGAGCGGTCCTTCTGTCGCCGCGGCCTGGTACGTGGTGATCGTCAGCCGGTCGACGGCCTTGGCCGCGGTGAAGACGCCGTTGGCCCACATGTTGCCGAGCACGGCGACGTAGTCGGAGCAGCCCAGTTCGTGGGTGTGCCAGAACTGGCCGCTCATCCCGAACTGGGCGTAGTTGGTGGTCGCCGCCGGCGCCCCGCCCTCGGGGGGCGGCGGCTGGATCAGGCCGTCGGTGCCTCCGCCGACCATCTCGGGTGCGAGCGGGCCCGACAGGTCACACGGGGCCGCGGCGACCGGCGCCGACACCCCGCCCACGACGATCGGCACCACGAGGATGCCGGTGACGAACGCGAGAGCCAGCGCGAGTCGTCGGGATAGCCGGATCTTCATGACCGTACCTCCTGCGCTCTGCCCACGCCCCCTTGAAGATCATCATGCCCGGCGCCGTCGGGTTTGTCGTGTGTTGGGTTCGTGTCCAGCCAGCGGAGCAGTTCCTCGGAGATCAGGTCTACTCCGATGCGCCCCGCCCTGCCATCCAGATCGCGGAATACGCATTCGCCGTTGCCGAGTGAGCGCAGCGCGGCCTTGTGCTCTTCCGACGACTCCACCCCGAGCAGGGACATGACGTGGTCCACTTCCACCCGTTCGGTGGACCTGAACGCGAAGACGGACGAGAGGCAGTTGGTCACCTGCTCGTTCAGCAGGTCTCCCGCGTTCTGCGAGACCAGCACGAGAGCGGTGTTGCGGGAGCGGCCCATCCGGCTGACCTCGGGCACCAGCTTGGCGCCCTCGGGCGTGGAGGTGATCGCCCATGCCTCGTCCAGGAAGATCGCCTTGGGGGCGCGCCGGTCGAGGCCGTTCATCAGCCTGCGCGCGAACTGGGACACCAGGTAGAGCAGCGCCACCGACAGCCGCTGCTCGTAGGAGTAGTCGTCCCTGGTCGTGGCCACGTCGGGGAGCGTCAGCCCGCCCAGCGTGAACACGGTCGTCCACCCCTCGGTGTCGATCTGGTCGCCGCCAGAGGGGTCGAAGCAGAGCGTCGCCAGGTGCATCTCCGACATGGAGCGCAACACGGCGCCCAGGTTCTTCGAGGCGGGGTCGTCGGCCTGCTCCAGGAAGTCGACGACCTTGCCGAGCGAGGGGTCGGGGGCGTTGGACACCGCGGCCACCGCCTGGATCATCGCCGACTCGCGCTCCTCCGACATGCGGGGCAGCAGCAGCCGCAGCGTCTCGGTGGCCATGGTCTTCTTGGCCGCGATGTCGTCGCCGAACGAGAACGGGTCGAGCAGCCCCGGAGCGGCCGAGCCGAGCGGGATGATCCTGGCCTTGCGGCCCCGCTTGTCCAGCAGTTGCACGAGCGACTCCGCGTCGCCCTTCGGGTCGATCACCGCGACCGTCACGCCCCTCAGCGCCATCTGGTAGATCATCAGCAGCGCCAGCGTGGTCTTGCCGCCGCCTGGCTCGCCGGTGATCGCGATGGCGGTCGGCCGGTTGCGGGTGGCCGCCACCAGCGGGTCGAAGTGCACGATGCTGCGGGCCCTGCCGACGGTCTCGCCGATGTACGGGCCCAGCCAGCCCTCGTTGCCGTCGTCCAGCCGGTCGCCGAGATCGACGGTGGCGGTGGCCATGCCGCCCGCGATCGTACGCAGGGGCTGGCGCTGGGCGTAGGCGTTGAGGCGTACCTTCTCGCCCGGCAGCGCCTCGCAGAACAGCGAGAACTGGTCGCCCGTCGAGTTGACCACGTCGATGCCCATGTCGCGGAAGTGCTCGACGACCGCCTCGACCCGCTGCACGCAGATGTCCTCGTTCGGGGCCGACACGATCAGGCGGTGCCAGCCGTACACGAAGGGCAGCCGCTCCTTGGTGATGCCGTGCTCCAGCATGCGGGCCGCGTCGATCTGCTCGGCCAGCGCCAGCGGCGCCTCCGCGCCGGCCTCGCGGATGTGGTGGTCCATGTCACGGGCGTGCGCCAGCTTGCGCGCCACGTCCTTGGACGCCTTGACCGGCGGGATCAGCCGCATCCTCGACGAGATCTCCACCGGGAAGGCGAGCTGGTCGGCGAAGTGCATCCACGGCTCACCGTCCGGGAACGGCATGAGGTCGGGGAAGCGCGCGAACGACAGGTAGGCCACGTACGAGTCCCCCTGCGGCTGCACGATCCGCAGCAGCGACCTCCCGTTGTGGATCTCGCCCTCGACCAGTGACTCGATCTCGCCCCTGCCCCAGCGCCGCTTCGGGCTGGCCGACGGCGGCGGGTCGCCGAGCGCGCCCGCGGCCGCGTGCTGGAACAACCACGCCACCTCGACGGAGGTGGCGTGCCTGGCGTAGAGAGCGCTTGACGCGAGCGCTCGGCCGAGGCGTTCCGCCTGCTCGGTCCACCGCCCGATCTCGCTGTCGGGTACGTGGTCGTCCTCCATGCCGAGCGCCCTCTCGGTCTTCTGGTAGAAGCCGAGGAGCTGGGAGAGCACGCCGCTGCCGAGCTGCTTGCCGCGCGGTCCGAGCCGGACGCCGAGGTAGACCTCCTTGGACCAGAAGTCCTTCGCCCAGACGTGCCGGTACATCTCCTCCAGATAGTCGCGCCAGCCAGGCCCCTCGTCGGAGGTGGCGTTGAGCGCCATGGCCCACTCCGCGGCCGGGTAGGTGCGGTGCGCCACCCGCAGGTGGACCTCGGCGTCGGGCATCCTGATCGCGGCCAGCGCGATCGTGATGTTGGTGGCCAGCGCCTCGCGCTCCTCAGGCGTGACGAACTCGTAGCTGACCGTCGGGAGGCGGAAGTACGCCCATGCGCAGGTGTCTGTGAGCAGGATGCGGTCGTCGAAATAGCGGACCGCGAGGCGCTGGTGCGCTCGGGACGCCCTGCTCATGCCGCCCCCTCGGCGCATGAACGGGCCAGACCTGCTCGCTTGTTCACTTATCGCTCACCGATTCTCGTGCCCGGGGGGTCACTCGCCAACTCCTCTTCGCTCGGTCGTACGGTCTGTGCCGCAAAGCCCGCGACCACGACACCGGCGAGGGCGAGGTAGGCCCGCCGCCCGGCCGCGCGCAACAGCCCCGGGTCGACGACCTCGGCGCCGTCGGGCGCGAGATCGTCCTCCCAGGGGACCCTGACGATGGCCCGGCACCTGCCGCTGGCCACCGACTCCGCCTGCTCGACGTCGGCCATCGAACGCCTGCTCACGCCGTTGACCACCATGACCGCACGCCTGCGCAGCTCCGCGCAGCCGTGCCCGTCGAGCCACTCGTACGTCATCGCCACCGCCTCGGACGCCTCCTCGCTCGCCGGGACCACCAGCACGAGCTGGTCCGCGTACGGCAGGATCCTGGCCGCCAGCGCCGCGGCCGGGTCGATGACGGCCAGCTTGTAGTGGCGGTCGAGCAGCCGCATCGACGCGCCCAGCCGGTGGTCGGAGAAGAGCGACCGGTCCGCCAGCCGCTGCTCGGCGCCCGCGTCGGTGTCCGCGCTGATCACCTCCAGCCCCGAGGCAGTCCGGGTGGTGTAGCCGCGCATGGTGAGATAGCCGCTGACCCGGTCGAGCCCGGACAGCAGCGAGGTGAGGGTCTCGGGGGTCTCCGGCTGGATCTTGCTGGTCAGGGTGCTGCCGCCGGTGTTGGCGTCGACGGCCACGACCCTGTCGTCGCGGTAATTGGCGAAGGTGTGGCCGAGCATCAGCGCCGTGGTGCTCTGACCCGCGCCGCCGGTGCAGCCGAGGACGACGACCCTCCTGCTTCCGCTGAACACGCCGCGGGCCCTGGCCTCGTCGATCTCGGACCCGTCGGTCCGCACCCCGCCACCGCCGACGACCACCTGCGCGATCCGCCGCCACCCGCCGGAGTCGCGTCCCACCACGGACTCGACCCTGCGCACCCGGCCTTCACCCGGCCTGGGAACGGGCACGGGCGCCACGAACTCGTCGTCCACGCCGGGCCTCGGCGTCATCCGGTCGCCGAGGGTCAGGGCGTGCCGGGCGTCACTCGCACCCGGCCCCGACGCGACGCGGTCGTCGCCCGCACCCGGTCCAGGCGCGACACGATCGCCTACGTCGCCCGGCCGCTGCGGGACGGTGTGCTCCGAGTCGTCGTGGCCCGCTGCCTGCTTGCCCGCCGGAACGTCGTGCGCCGCCGCCTGCTTGCCCGGGAGCTCGTCCGGCGCCTGCGAGGCCGCGCCCGATGGCACGTCGCCCGGCCGGGTCGGTCCCTGCGGGCCGGTGGCGCCTGGACCTGCGGTAGCGCTGGGGGAGGCCTCGTCGCGGTCCTCCGTCCGGTCGCTCCTGGCAGGGCGGGGCAGGGGCTTGGCGTCCGGGTTGAGCGGCGGCCAGACCCGCTGCGTGCCCGATAGCACCAGCGCCGGGCCCAGCCGGGGCGGCTGCCCCTTCCTGTGCTGGTCTCGCGCGACCTCGTCCTCGCGCCGCTCCCCGCCGCGCCGATCATCGTCGGAACGATCGGACCGGCCCGCTGGCTCGGCCGGCGCGTCGGCGCTCGCCGCGAGCCTCCTCAGCCGCCGCAGCGCCTCGGTGTCGATCGGCTTGCCCGCCACGGGCTTGCGGCTCTCCCCCGTCCTGATCGGCACGACCGCCCCACGCGCGACCTCCGCCTCACCGGCCGATCCACTCCCCGCGCTTTCCTGGGCCGCGGTCTCCTGAGCGGCGCTCGGCCCGTGGGCAACTCGCCGTCCGGCGGCGGCCTCCGAGTCCGTGATCTGACCGGCGGCGATCTCCCGGCTCGCGGTTTCCCGGGCGGCGGCGTCTCGATCGGAGCGGCGTCGGTCGCCGATCCCCGTAGGCTTCCTGCCCGACTCGCGCTCGACCGATGCGATCGTGGCGGCGTCATCGGTCAGCGGCGCCCCCTGACGGCGTCCAGGGCCGCCTGAGAGCCCTTCCTCGCGCCGTACCGGCCCAGAAGTGGTCTCCGGTGCCGGGGACGGGGCCGCCTGGCGTACCCGGGATGTGAGGGCGGGCGCCGTGCCGCGGCGGGTGCCCCAGCCGGTGCGGGTGGTCGCCGGGTCGGCGACGGGGGCCTGCGCGGCCGCGGCCGCCGCGGCGGCGACCGCCGGGCGGACCTGGCGGGGACCGGTGATCCGCTGGCCCTCGCGCTTGCGCTGCGGCTGGCGCGCCTTGCGCGGCGCCTTCGACTTGGCCCGCGCCGGAGTGGTGCGCCAGACGCGGCCGGAGAACGTGATCGTCTCGGGCTCGGACAGGGGCGCGAGGCGGTACCAGGCCTTCGGCTGGCCGAGGTAGCGAAGGTGGGACTCCAGCAGCTCGGTAAGTCGTTTGCCCTCGATGACGGGACGGGTGGACAACCACGTCACGATCCCGGGCGGCACCAGGAACAGCACGTGCCACGGCATCGCCACCGGCACGCCGACCAGGACCAGCAGGAGCGACCACGGCACGAACACCCCTACGAACACGCCGATCCAGACGATGGGCAGCGGCATCGGCAGCCGTAGGTCGTACAGCTTGTAGAGCCGCTTCTCTATCCGCCAGATGTTCGTATACGTGGGCAGGTCCACGCGGTCCTCCTCTCCACCCGCTCGTACATGACCGCCGCGGAGCGGTCCCAACCCTTTACTTGATGCCCAGTGCGCCCGCGATCGCCTTCGCCGTCACCTCGATGATGTTGGGAACGTAGAAGATCACCCCGATGGCCACAGCCAGTATCAGGAATTGCACGAATCGCGTGATCTCGCGGGTGAAGAGGAAGAAGAGCGCGACCACGGAGACGACGACGAGGAACAACGGGGCGAAGAACGCGCGCAGGAAGTTCGCGAGCCCTCCGGTGTCGATGCCGGTCGGCGTCGGCGTCGGCGACATCTCGATCAAGGTGAGCACTACGGTCTTCAAGGTCACTTCTTGTCCTCCCGGGGGGTACCGATCAGCAGCGCGGCCGTGCTTCTATCCAACGACCCGACCGGCGCCGCGGATGTCGGCGACGAACCACTTGTCGCCCTGCTTCTCGACGGTCAGACGATAGGCCTGCTCCAGCCGCCCGCCCACCGCCGCTGGGTCGGTGGCGTTGGGGGTGGGCGGGACGTCGCCGTTCGGCACGACCCACACCACGACCGCCTGGATCTCTCGGGTGGCACCCCCCACAGGCACCACGACTTGCTTGAGCTCTGCGAAGGTGAAGGTGCCGCCGAAGCTCGGCAGGCTCTTGCCGGCGGCGACGTAGCGCTGGAGCCCGGCGGCGTCGCCGGAGGCGTAGTCCTTGAAGAAGCCCTCCAGTTGCGGTTTGAGCTCGGTCGCGGCCGCCTCGTCGATCTCCGGCGGCGCCACCTGGGGCACGTCGGCCGGAGCCGGGGCGGGCAGGATCGCGGGGCGGCCGACGACGGCGAACCTGCCGCCGCCCGCGTCGCCCGAGTAGTAGATCGGGACGGACAACATCAGCCGGCGCGGGCCCGACTGGAAGGCCACGCTGACCACGGCGTTCTTGGCGTCGGACGTCTCGATGTCGTACGGCTGGATGGCGACCGCCGCCAGCTGGCCGAAGCCGTCCCAGCCCATTTGCGGGTCCATGCCCTCGGCCAGGAACGCCGCCAGCTTGCGTGACCTGCTCGCCGCGTCTTCCGGGTTGAAATTCAGATAGACCCCGGCGAACTGGGCGGCGAAAGCCATGCCCCGGTCGGCGGGGAATCCGTCGTGCGCCTGCACGGTGCCATTAGTCGTCGCGGCACCTTGTTGGGTAAGCCGCTCAAATGGGGCACGAACCCCATTCACCACGATAACCGCAATAAGCGCCCAGAGAATGATGCGGCCGGTCCACACCAGCCACCGTCCGCCGCCGCCCGACCAGCCGCCGCGGCGCGGCCTGCGAGGCGGCGGCGTGCCGAAGTCGGCTGTGTCAGGGCGCACGGAAAGCTCGGGCTCGCCAGCGATCCGAGGATCGTGCTGGACGGTAGACCTACGAGCCATCACGCCTCCGCTCGCGCCGATCCCCCCGGCTGGCGCGGTGTCGTCCGTTGCCGATCCCCATCATCCGCGGTGAAGTAGTCACCTTATCCGGTCTCCGCCATTCTTCCAGGAAAGCCACGCCCATGCTGCAGGCATGACAGCCCTGACGGCAAACCGGGCACGCGTGACACGCCGTAGTGCCGATTCCTGTCACTTCCCGATGGAATCGGCTTTTGACCAGGCCAGACGCCTAAAATCGCATAGCGCGGCAGCCACGGATTCCTGTCCAAATCAGGCATGGACTCTTGGACTCTCGCGACCTGCGCATTCGGTATGGGTCGCGAGCGGAGGGGGTCGTCAGGCGGGCTCCGGGTCCTGTGTGGAGTGCGCCTGCCGCCTGCTGTGCAGGTCCACGACGGTCGGCCGCACCGCCCGCTCCAGGGAACCGCGCAGGTCCGCCAGCATGCCGGCCGCATCGCGTGCACGCATGCGGGTCGCCATCTCGTTGCGCTCGTCGACCTTCCTGCGCAGGTACGCCTCGCGGTTGACGCGCAGGCCGTACATGAGCTCGACCCTGATCAGGGCCAGCTCCTCCTCGAGGCTTATGCCGGCGAGCGTGGGCGCAGGGCGTGGTCTTCTCCGGATGATGCGACGGAGCTCGCGGATCATGAGGGCCTCCCGAGTCAGCGTGAACGCCGTGACGATTCGACGCGCGGGGGCCCAAAGTGGTTGACGCCTCAGTTGTCCCGGGATCAGACGTTGAAGCGGAACTCCACCACGTCGCCGTCGCGCATGACGTAGTCCTTGCCCTCGATGCGGGCCTTGCCCGCCGAGCGGGCGCCGGCGATGGAGCCCACCTCGACCAGCTCGTCGAAGGAGACGACCTCGGCCTTGATGAAGCCGCGCTGGAAGTCGGTGTGGATCACGCCGGCCGCCTCGGGCGCGGTGGCGCCCTTGATGATCGTCCAGGCCCTGGTCTCCTTCGGCCCGGCCGTCAGGTAGGTCTGCAGGCCGAGCGTGTCGAAACCGACCCTGGCCAGCTGGCGCAGCCCCGACTCCTCCTGGCCGACCGACTGGAGCAGCTCCAGCGCCTCCTCCTCGTCGAGCTCGACCAGCTCCGACTCGATCTTGGCGTCCATGAAGACGGCCTCGGCGGGGGCGACCAGCGCCGACAACTGCTCCCTGAGCGCCGTGTCGGCCAGCTCGTCGGAGTCGAGGTTGAACACGTACAGGAACGGCTTGGCCGTCAGCAGGTGCAGCTCGCGCAGCTCGTCGCGGTCGAGGCCGCTCTCGAAGATGGTCTTGCCGGTCTCCAGGACCCTCAGGGCGCCCTCCGCGGCCTCCAGCGCGACCTTCTTGTCCTTGTTGTTGCGCGCCTCCTTCTGCAGGCGCGGGATGGCCTTCTCGACCGTCTGCAGGTCGGCCATGATCAACTCGGTGTTGATGGTCTCGATGTCGCGCTTGGGGGAGATCTCGCCGTCCACGTGCGTGACGTCCGGGTCGTTGAAGACGCGGATGACCTGGCAGATCGCGTCGGTGTCGCGGATGTTGGCGAGGAACTGGTTGCCCCTGCCCTGCCCCTCCGACGCCCCCTTGACCAGGCCCGCGATGTCGACGAACTCGACCTTGGCGGGCAGGATGCGGGCCGAGCCGAAGATCTCGGCCAGCTTGGGCAGGCGGTCGTCGGGCACGCCAACGATGCCCACGTTGGGCTCGATGGTGGCGAACGGGTAGTTCGCGGCGAGTGCGTTGCCGGACTTTGTCAGCGCGTTGAAGAGCGTGGACTTGCCGACGTTGGGCAACCCGACGATGCCTATGGAAAGACTCACGGACGTTGAGTTTACTTGCTCAGCACGTCCAGACAGGTCACGGGACGGAAGGCGCGGTCAGCCTGCAGGTATCGCTCCGAGTTCGCCGGGCAGCGGGCGGCTGAGGTCTCGAAGGACAACACGCGGGCCCAGGCCAGGGGTGCGTCGCAGGATGTCCTGGTGACGGCGGATCTGGCTATCACGTCGGTGTCCGGCCTGGTCACGCACGATCCACGGTCGAGCACCTGGCCGCCGGGGCCCAGGCAGATCACGCGCGAGGTGTTGTCGCGCAGGGTGTCCAGAGTGCCGGGCGGGCAGGTCCGCGCGTCCGGTGTGATCGCGGCGGCTCTGCTGGCGCGGCGGGTCACCTCCCGAGCACGCGGTGATCGTTCCGGCCAGCGCCGCCACGGCGGCCAGCCGCGGAATCGCGTTCATCTCACTACTCTGCGTGACGGACGATGCGGCGGACAACCGGAACGCCCGAGCGTGTCGGGAAGATGCGCGCCCGATGTCCTGCAATCATCGATGGAGTGGACGTCGTCTCGCTTCTCATAGGCCTCGCCGTCGGGCTGGTCATCGGGTTCCTGGTGGCCAGGACGCGGGCGGCGGTGCGGGTGGCCGAGGCCGACGCGCGGGCCAAGTCGGCCGCCGAGAAGCTCGTCTACGTCGAGGAGCAGCTGACCGAGCGGTTCCAGGCACTGTCCACGCGCGCGCTCGACGTCAACAACGTCCGCTTCCTGGAGCTGGCCGAGACCAGGTTCGCGGCCAGCCGCGCGGCGGCCACGGGCGATCTCGACCAGCGCAGGCAGGCCGTCGAGCACCTGGTGGAGCCGCTGAAGGACGCCCTGGCCCGGGTGGAGTCACAGCTGCGCGACACCGAGTCGGGCCAGCGGGCGGCGCGGGCGGAGCTGGCCAAGCAGATGGAGTTCGTCCGGCAGAGCAACGAGCAACTGCGTTCCCAGACCACCGCCCTGGTCAGAGCCCTGCAACGGCCCGAGGCGCGCGGGCGGTGGGGCGAGCTCCAGCTCCGCAGGGTCGCCGAGATCGCCGGAATGCAGCGTTTCTGCGACTTCGACGAACAGGTCATGGAAGGCGCCATGCGCCCCGACATGGTGGTCAGGCTGGCCGGGGGCAAGAACATCGTGGTCGACTCCAAGGTGTCGCTGGCGGCCTATCTGGAGGCCGCGGAGGCGTCGGACGAGTCCCTGGCGACGGTCAGGCTCGACGCCCACGCCAGGCACGTACGCGAGCACGTCGACCGGCTGGCGGCCAAGGCGTACTGGCAGGGGTTCAATCCGTCGCCGGAGTTCGTGGTGCTGTTCATCCCCGGGGAGGCGTTCCTGGCCCCGGCGCTCGAACGCGATCCCAGTTTGCTGGAATACGCCATGACGCGCCGGGTGCACATCGCCACGCCGACGACGCTGATCACGATGTTGCGCACCGCGCACTACGCCTGGCAGCAGGCCGCGCTGAGCGAGAACGCGCGGGCGGTGTTCGAGCTGGGCAAGGAACTGTACGAACGGCTGTCGTCCCTCGGCAGGAACGTCGACTCGCTGGGCAGGGCTTTGACGCGGGCCGTGGAGGCGTACAACAAGTCGGTCGGTTCGCTCGAAAGCCGCGTCCTGGTCACCGCGCGCAAGCTGCACGATCTGGGCGTCGTGGACGGCGAGCTGGAATCCCCGGAGATGCTCGACGGGCTGCCCAGACCCCTGGCCTCCCCCGAACTGCTGGAAACCTCGCCTCTGTTTTCCCATTCGAACGGTAAGTTGGCCAACGGGTCGCAATAAACGGGGGGTGGGTCAGTGGGTGAACGAGGCAGGCGTCCGGCGGTCAGGCTGACCGCTCGCGGTGCCATCGCACTCGCCCTGGTCGCCACCTTGGCCGGATATGTCCTGACGGCCCTGCTCGACGTCCAGTACATCGTCGGGGTCGCGTTCGTGCTGGCGAGCCTGCTGGGCGTGCTCCTGGTCAACCGGCGCGAGCTGTTGTCGCTGGTGGTGACACCGCCGCTGGTGTTCTTCTGCGCCACGCTGTTCGTGGAGCTCGGGCGGGCGTTCGGCTCGGTGTCGATCGTGCAGTCGCTGGCGCTGGGGCTCTACACGTCGCTGACGCGGGGCGCGCCGTGGTTGTTCGCGGGCTCGGCCGTGGTGCTGGGCGTCGCGTGGCGGCGCGGGCTGCGGGACAACGTACGGGAGCTGCGGGAAGAGCTGAAGGCGGGCGCGGAGGTGCCGCGCCCGCGCCAGCCGTTCGTGCCCGAGCCCGAGGGCTATTACGAGCCCAAGGTGTACGGCACTCCGCGGGGCGAGGACTAGGACGCCCGGAGGTCCTTGCGCAGCTCGTGGGGCAGGGCGAAGCGCATGCTCTCCTGCACCGGCTCGACCTCCGTCACGTCGTGGAACCCGTGCCCGGCCAGCCGCGCGAGCACCTGCTCGACCAGCTCCTCCGGGACGGACGCGCCGCTGGTCACGCCGACCGTGGTGACCCCTTCGAGCCACTCGTCCGCGATGTACTCGGCATTGTCGACCAGGTACGAGGCGTCCGCGCCGTAGTCCTTGGCCACCTCGACCAGCCGCTTGGAGTTGGAGGAGTTTTCCGAGCCGACCACGATGACGAGCTGCGACTCCGCGGCGATCTCCTTGACCGCGACCTGCCGGTTCTGGGTGGCGTAGCAGATGTCGTCGCTCGGCGGGTCGATCAGCGTGGGGAAGCGCTCCTTGAGCCGGGCGACCGTCTCGACGGTCTCGTCGACCGACAGCGTGGTCTGCGACAACCACACCAGCTTGCTCGGGTCCTTCACCCGTACGTCGTCGACCGCGCCGAGCCCGTCCACGAGCTGGATGTGCTCGGGGGCCTCACCCGAGGTGCCCTCGACCTCCTCGTGGCCCTCGTGCCCGATCAGGAGGATGTCATAGTCCTGCCCGGCGAACCTCTTCACCTCGTTGTGCACCTTGGTGACCAGCGGGCAGGTAGCGTCGATCGTGCGCAACCGGCGCCGCTTCGCCTCGTCGTGCACGGCGGGCGAGACGCCGTGGGCGGAGAAGACCACGATCTCCCCCTCGGGCACCTCTTCGGTCTCCTCGACGAAGACGGCGCCCCTGGCCTCCAGCGTCTTGACGACGTGGGTGTTGTGGACGATCTGCTTGCGTACGTAGATCGGGGCACCATACTGCTCCAGAGCCTTCTCGACCGCTACCACGGCTCGATCGACTCCGGCGCAGTATCCGCGTGGCTTGGCTACGAGGACTCGGCGGGAAGTGGGGGTCTGGGGCTCCATACTTTCTATGCTACGTGGAGCGGCCATCAGGCCCGCGCGTGCATGGTTGCCCGCGGTTTGCCAGACTGACCGTCCAATACTGACCTCCCAGGGAGACGTTCATGTCCCTCAGCGACGTGATACGCAACATCACCAAGACCATCACCAGCAAGGATGAGCTGAAGGAGAAGGCCAAGGACCTTCCGCTGCTCGTCGTCCAGACGACGCTCAGCGCCGCAGGGCAGGCGCTGCTGCTCGTGGATCGGGTGAAAAACTCGATCAGGGGCCTCGGCAAGAAGGAGGAGCGCGAGGAGGAGTACGACTCCCGTCCCTCCGCCGCCGACCAGGTCGCCGCGGCGCCGTCCGACTCGAAGGCCGACGAGAAGGGTACGGACGACAAGCCCGCTCGCAAGGAGCCGGTCATCTTCGCCCCGCGCCCCGGCACCGCCGAGCCCAACGGCTCCGCCAAGACCAAGCCCGACCCGGTCATCTTCGCGCCGGCGGGCAAGACCGACACGGCCACCATCACAGAGCCCGAGGCCGCCCCGAAGACCGAGACAGCCCCCAAGGCCGCCCCCGAGACCGAGGCTGCCACCGCATCGGCCACGGCCCCCGCCGTCGAGCCGAAGGCCGCCGTGGCGGAGGAGGCCAAGCCGGTCGCCGCTCCTGAGGCGCCCGCTGCCGGCGCGCCCGCCGCCGAGAAAAAGGCCGCTGTGACCGAGAAGGCCGCACCCGCCGCTCCCAAGGCCGCCGTCGCGGAGGAGCCCGCCGCGGCGGCTGAGCCGGCGGCCGCGGCCGTCGCCGTGGACCTGGCCGAGCCGCTGCCCGGCTACTCCGAGCTGACCGTCGCCTCCCTGCGCGCCAGGATGCGGGGCAAGACCGCCGAGCAGATCGGCGACTTCCTCACCTTCGAGCGGGCGACGACGGCACGGCCCGAGGTCATCCGGATGTTCGAAAACCGCCTCGCCAAGTTGCAGGCCGCCGAATAACCCGCGGGGGAGAGCCCCCGCGAACCCCCCAAAGGCGAGGAAGAAAGCGTCCTATCCTTCGGGGAAGCGGAGCTCCCCCGTAGTCTGCCTCCATGGCCTCGCAGACCACACCCGAGTCTCCCCTGCCGATCCGCACGGTCCTGCAGATGGTGGGCGGCTGGATCGGCAGGCTCGGCACGGTCTGGGTCGAGGGGCAGATCACCGACCTGAGCGCGCGTGGCGGCACGGTGTTCCTGACCCTGCGTGACCCGGTGGCCAACGTGTCCGCCAGGGTCACCGCCCCGCGCGGCGTCTACGAGGCGACCGTGCCGCGGCCGGCCGACGGCGCCAGGGTCGTGGTGCACGTCAAGCCCGACTTCTGGGTCAACAGAGGCTCGTTCGCCTTCACCGCGCTGGAGATCCGTCCGGTCGGAGTGGGCGAGTTGCTGGCCAGGCTGGAGCGGCTCAGGCAGTTGCTGGCCGCCGAGGGGCTGTTCAACGCCGACAGGAAGCGGCGGCTGCCGTTCCTGCCGAGCACGATCGGGCTCATCTGCGGCCGGGACTCCGCAGCCGAGCGCGACGTGCTGGAAAACTCGCGCCGGCGCTGGCCCGCCGTGCGGTTCAAGGTCGAGGAGGTGGCCGTCCAGGGGCCCTACGCGGTGGGCGAGGTGACCGAGGCGCTGCGCAAGCTCGACGCCGACGCCGAGGTCGACGTGATCGTCATCGCCCGTGGCGGCGGCTCGCTGGAGGACCTCCTGCCGTTCTCCGACGAGACGCTCGTACGTTCGGTCGTCGCCTGCCGCACCCCCGTGGTGAGCGCGATCGGCCACGAGCAGGACAGCCCGCTGCTCGACCTGGTGGCGGACATCCGCGCCTCCACGCCCACCGACGCGGCCAAGAAGGTCGTGCCCGACGTCGGCGAGCAGCTGACGCTGGTGCGCCAGCTTCGCGACCGGGGGCGCAGGGTGCTGAGCGGCTGGCTCGACCGCGAGCTGTCCTGGCTGACGTCGGTGCGGTCACGGCCCTCGCTGGCCGATCCCGTACGGGAGTTGGAGCGCAGGGCCGAGCAGGTCGAGGCGCTGCGCGACCGGGCCAGGCGCTCGCTGACCGGCTCGCTCGACCGGGCCACCGACGACCTCACCCACCTGCGGGCCAGGCTCGTCGCCCTGTCCCCCGCGGCGACCCTGGAGCGCGGCTACGCCATCGTCCAGCACCCGTCAGGCGAAGTGGTACGCCTGGCCAAGGACGTCTCCCCCGGCGCCCTGCTGACGATCCGCCTCACCGACGACCGCCTCACCGTCCGCGCCGAGGACCCCGGCGAAACCGAAACCTCCTGACCGCCCTCCGCGCGAGGCCGAGACGCCCCGACCGTGCATGCGGAGAGCGCGCGGCGAAACTGGGGGCGCACCGGCGGTTCGGGGTCTACGTTCGGCACATGAGAGGACTCACGCAGGTCGCCCAGCACGCCGACGACCTCGACAGGGCCACCGCTTTCTACCGCGACGTGCTCGGCCTGCGGCACATCGCCACCTACCGGCCTCCGGGGCTCGCCTTCTTCGACCTCGACGGCGTACGGCTGCTGATCGAGAAGGGCGCGCCGCCCGCCGTCCTGTACCTCGCCTCCGACGACCTCGAAACGGACGTCGCGCGCCTGCGGGCGCACGAGGTGGCGATCGTCGAGGAGCCGCATCTGATCTTCACGGACGACGGCACGTTCGGCACGCCGGGGAGGGAGATCCGGATGGCCGCGTTCAAGGACTCGGAAGGCAACCTGCTCTGCTTGATGACCTGAGCCGGCCCGCAGGGCCTAGCGCGTGACGGCCGCGGCCAGCCTCGCCAGGCCGGACTTGATGTCGTCGATGGTCAGGCCGCGTTCCTCCCGCTGGTAGGCGATCAGGCAGGCGTTGACCGGCGCGAGCAGGGCGTCGGCCAGGAACGCGGCGTCGGCGCGCGGGCAGGCCTCGGCGAGCAGGCTCGCGAGGTGGATGTGGTGCACCTTGTACGGCCCGCCGTACTTGCCGGTCTTCGCCCCCTTCTCCAGCAACATGAACAGCCCCTGCTGGTCCACGATGCGGTCCACCAGCGCGTACAGGAACGCCGTGATCCTCTCGAAGGCCGGAGCTCCTGGGCCGAGCGGCGGCGGTCCGGAGAGGAAGGCCGCCTGGAACCGTCGTTCCCGCTCGTCGATCAGCGCGTAGATCAGCCCCGTCCGGTCGCCGAAGCGCCGGTAGACGGTGCCCACGCCGACGCCGGCCACGCGGGCCACCTCGTCGAGCGAGAGGTCGTCGGCGCCGCGCTCGGCGATCATCCTGGCGGCGACCTCGACGATCTTCTGCCGGTTGCGTGCGGCGTCGGCCCGCTCCTGCTGGGGTTGCCCGACGACGGGCAACGATCGATGTCCGCGCACGGATGGAGCATACCGCTTGTAAGCGGAGGTTCCTCCGATTAGGCTCCGAATCGGAGATTCCTCCGATTCAAGGAGTCAGGATGCCCAACGAGTTCAACCAGCAGATCATCGACGAGTTCCGGGCCAACGAGGGCCGGGTGGGCGGCATGTTCGAGGGCGCGGCGCTGGTGCTGCTCACCACCACGGGAGCCAAGAGCGGCAAGCCGACCACCTCGCCGGTGATGTATCTGGAGGACGACGACCGCTATGTCGTCATCGCCTCCAACGGCGGCGCGGACCACCACCCGGCCTGGTATCACAACCTGCGCGCCACGGCTGAGGCGACGGCGGAGATCGGGACGGAGAAGTTCGAGGTCAAGGCCCTACTCGTCGAGGGCGAGGAGCGTGACCAGCTCTATGCCAGGATGGTGGCGAAGGCGCCGGGGTTCGCCGAATACGAGGCCAGGACCAGCCGCCGCATCCCCGTGGTGGCACTTCACCGCACCACCGCCTGACGGTCAGAAGGGGGCGTCGTCGGCGTGGCCCGAGGTGGGCTCGGACCTGCGGGCCATGGCGGCGGCCAGCTTGACCCTAGCCCCCTGGAGCCACTCCTCGCAGACGGCCGCCAGCTTCTCGCCGCGCTCCCAGAGCTCGATCGACTGCTCCAGGGTGAGCCCGCCCGTCTCCAGGCGGCGGACCACCTCGGTCAGCTCCTCGCGGGCCTGCTCGTATGAGGGTGCCTTGTCGTCTGCCACGGTCACCACCCTAGACGTGGTGACCGACATCCGCCGACCAGGCGCGGTCAGCCCTTGGGCCGCTGCTGGAGCCGTCCCGCCAGCTCGGCCAGCTCGGGCCAGTCGGCCGTACCGATGATCACCAGCGTCACCTCGGGCAGCACCCGGACCAGCGAGCGCTGGTTCTTGTCCGAGCGGAAGCGCTGCTCCCACGTCACCCCGCCGACCTGCTGCGTGCCGGCGGCCTTGTCGGTGTTGGCCATGCGGCCGACGAACCCGGCCGCCGGCTGCTCGTTGCTCTGCACGAACATCGCGTGCTCCCGCTTGGCCGTGGCGAAGCCGAGGTAGAGGACCTGTGCGCCGTTCTCGCCCACTGCGATCTTGTTGCTGTTGGGTATCCAGCCCGGCGGGTCCTTCGGCGGGGCCCACACACCGTACGGGACCGCGTGGCCGAAGTTGGCGACGGTGATCGAGTAGTCGAGCCGCGGGATGTGCTCCTCCCGGCTCTGCGGCGTGACCAGCAGGAAGAGCCCGGCCCCGGCGAGGCAGACGAACAGGGCTACCGCGTAGCCGTAGAAACCTTGGGTGAACCGTCGCACAGTTGGCGAGGTTACCCGCTGGCGGAGGCGGTCGCGGAAGTGGCCGGGCGGATCTGGCCGATGATGGCCAGCACGTCCTCGGCCAGGCCGCGATCGCCCGAGAGCACCACCTCGGACACGGCCGCGGCCAGCGCCCCGGTGATCACCACGACGAGCGCCGGCTCGTCCTCGAACAGCGCCGCGTTGCGCTGCGCCCACTTGCGCAGCCGGTCGCGCATGACCACGTCGAAGCCGGGCGGGCCGTCGCCGCGCAGGAACAGCGCGGCCAGCTCGCGATCCTCCAGGCATCCGTCGAGATAGGCGCGAGCGGCGCTGATGAACACGCGCATCGGGTCGTCCTCGCCGGCGGCCCGGGCCGCGCGGGCGGCCTGCTTGGTCCGCTGCCACTGTGCGGCCTGGAACTCCTCGAACAACGTGAGGTAGAGGTCCGCCTTGCCGGAGAAGTGGTGGTAGAGGCTGCCCACGCTGGCGTCGGCCTTCGCCACCACGTCGGTCACGCCCGCCTCGGCGAAACCCTTGGAGACGAAGACCTCCCTGGCGGCGGCGAGCAGCGAGCTACGCGTGGCCGCGCCGCGCTCGGACGTGCGCGGCTGGGCGACCACGTTTTCGACATCGCTCATCAGGGATCTCCTCCACGGCGGGGCGCCATGCTCCATGGTGGAGGCAAGATCCTTGACACGCACACGGTATGGCGCAAATCCGTTCTCCGTTTATGCAGGGCAACCATGTCGAAGCTTACCGATGTCACCCCCCACCAGTGCGTACCGGATTATCCCCATCAAACCGGGAAAAGAGAGGCATCTACCATCGACGTAGACGTCCTACGAGGAGGCCACTCATCATGTCCGATCAGACATCGGTCCCGGCGGCGCTCGCCACGGGCGAGCGCGCCCCGGATCGAAACCTGGCGATGGAGCTCGTCCGCGTCACGGAGGCGGCCGCGATGGCGGCGGCCCGGTGGGTTGGCCGAGGTGACAAGAACGGCGCCGACGGCGCGGCGGTGAACGCCATGCGCCAGCTGATCAACACGGTCTCCATGAACGGCGTGGTGGTCATCGGCGAGGGCGAGAAGGACCACGCCCCGATGTTGTACAACGGCGAGCGCGTCGGCGACGGCAGCGGCCCCGACTGCGACGTGGCCGTGGACCCCATCGACGGCACCAGGCTGACCGCGCTGGGCATGCCCGACGCGGTGTCGGTGATCGCGGTGAGCGAGCGCGGCTCGATGTACGACCCGTCGGCCGTGTTCTACATGGAGAAGCTGGCCACGGGCCCGGAGGCGGCCGACGTGGTGGACATCGAGGCCCCCGTGTCTGTCAACGTCAACGCGGTCGCCAGGGCCAAGCACTGCTCGCCGTCCGACGTGACGGTGGTCGTGCTCGACCGGCCCAGGCACGAGCGGCTGGTCAAGGAGATCAGGGAGACGGGCGCGCGGATCAAGTTCATCACCGACGGCGACGTGGCCGGCGCGATCATGGCGGCCCGCGCGGGCACCGGGATCGACCTGATGCTGGGCATCGGCGGGACGCCCGAGGGCATCGTGGCCGCGTGCGCGCTCAAGTGCCTGGGCGGCGTGATCCAGGGCAAGTTGTGGCCGCGCGACGACGCCGAGCGCGGCAAGGCGGTGGACGCCGGGCATGACCTCAGCCAGGTGCTCACCACGAACGACCTGGTCAGGTCCGACGACGTGTTCTTCGCGGCGACCGGGATCACGCGGGGCGAGCTCATGCAGGGCGTACGGTTCCGGGCGGGCTCGGCGGTGACGGATTCGCTGGTGATGCGCGGCCGGTCGGGGACGATCCGCAAGATCGAGAGCGAGCATCAGCTCTGGAAGCTGCGGGCGTACAGTGCGATCAACTTCGACACCGCGGGCTGAGCGGCACGCTCAGCGGCGGCGCTTGCGGCGGGGTGGCTCCTTGACCTTGACCTCGCCGGCGAAGTTCGTGGTGCGTACCTCGACCACGGGCGCGCCCGGCTCGGTCGGCTGTTTGGTCAGGCGCACGGTCTTGCCCTTGGCGACCCTGATCACCTCGAGCCCCTCGGGCACGTGGATCTCCAGCCCGCCGAAGACGAGGGTGGCGTTGATAATGATCTGCCGGTTCTGCAGGATCGCATCGCGGAAGTCCAGCTTGGTGGTGCCGAACATGGCCGTCACCTCGAGCTCGGCCGGCACGACCCAGCGCCCGCCGCGCTGCTCCTTCTTGAAGATGGCCGACACCGGGCGGTCGTCGAGGTTGAGCGGCTGCTCCTCGGCGGGCAGCAGGTCGATGGTGAGCCCGGCCAGCTCACCGAGCGTGCGCGCGGCGTAGAGGACGCCGAGCCGCTCCTCCAGCTCGTCGAGGGTGAGCCGGCCGTCGGCGTGGGCATCCTGGAGCACCTGCGCGATGCGCTCGCGGTCGGCGTCGGACGCGCGTAGCTCGTGCGGCTGCGGCGCGCCGCTCGTCGCGGGGGGACGGCGGGCCGACACGATTTCCTCGGCCAGGCGCTCTCCGACTTCCTGCAGCTTCGGCAACCACGACCCCGCGCGTTCGTTCACACATCAGACGATAACCGGCGCGAGAAGGATTCGCTCGTCCCGAACGGACCCGCATCAGCGGATTCGCGCCAGAAGTCCGGTGATCTCCTCGGCCAGCTCCTCGTTCACCTCGGCGTGGCGGTTGAGCAACCGGTACCACATCGCGCCGAAGACGAGGTCGACGGCCAGCTCCAGGTCCACGTCAGCGGGTACGGCCCCGCGCGCCAGCACGGCCCGCAAGGCGGCGCGGCGCGGCCCGATGATCCTGGCCCGCAGCTCGGCGGCCAGCCCGGGATCGGTCTGGGCGTCGGCCATCAGCCCCACGACGACCTGCCCCGCCACCCCCTGGGCCAGCGCGAACGTCTGCTCCAGGAACGTCACCAGATCCGCCCGCGGGTCGCCGCTGTCGGGCGTCGGCGGGAACTCCGTGGCCAGGATGTCGGTCAGGCCCTCCATCAGGACCTGTGCCTTGGTCTGCCACCAGCGGTAGACGGTCTGCCTGCCGCTGCCCGCCGCCTGGGCGATGCCCTTCATGGTCACGTTGTGGTATCCGTCGCGGGCGCACAGGTCGAGCGCGGCCCGGAGGATCGCCTTCCTGGCCACTTCGCTGCGCGGTCTGCCAACCATGGCGCTCACTTTACAAGACACAGTGCCTCGTTTTATATTCGAGGCAGGATGTCTCGTATTGAGAGGAGCGCAGTGATGCGAGTAGCGATCGTGGGCGGCACGTCCGGCATCGGCCTGGCGACGGCCACCCGGCTGGTCGCCGACGGCGCGGAGGTGTTCGTCACGGGACGCTCGGAGGAGCGCCTGAGTTCGGCGTTGAAGCAGCTCGGCGACCAGGCGAGGGGCGAGGCCGTTGATGCACGTGACACGGAGGCGATGCGGGCCGTGTTCGACAGGCTCGGCACGATCGACCATCTGATCGTCACCGTGACGCGCCGCGGCGGCGCCGGGCCGCTGAGCGAGCTCACCCGCGAAGTGCTGTCCGGCGTGGTGGAAGACAAGCTGATCCCGCATCTGCTGACCGCTCAGGCGGCGCTCGGCGTGCTGAACCCACAGGGTTCGATCACGTTCGTGACGGCGGCATCGGCGGGCGCGGCCCTCTCCGGCGTCGCACCGCTGGCGGCGGTGAACGGAGCCATCGAGGCCACGGTCCCCGGCCTGGCCGTCGAGCTGGCGCCCATCCGGGTGAACGCGGTCTCCCCCGGCGTGATCGACACCGACTGGTGGTCGGTGCTGGGCGACGAGGCGCGCGCCGCGTTCCTGGAGGGCGCCGCCACGAGCCTGCCGGTCGGGCGCGTCGGCACGCCCGAGGACGTGGCCGCCACGATCGAGTACGTCGTGCGCAACGCGTTCGTAACCGGCACGGTGCACACCGTCGACGGAGGGGGGCGGCTGAAGGCATGAGGACGATCCTGATCACCGGGGCCACCGACGGCCTCGGCAGGGAGCTGGCCCGCAGGCTCGCGGCGGCGGGCGACCGCGTGATCGTGCACGGCCGCGACCCCGATCGGGTGCACGCGGCGCGCGAGCGGGCAGGCGGCGACACGGAGGGCGTCGTGGCCGACCTGGCCGAGTTGCGCCAGGTCGAACGGATGGCGGCGGAGGTGCTCGACCGGTTCGACCGGCTCGACGTGCTGGTCAACAACGCCGGGGTCGGCGGCGGCAAGCCGTTCTCCGGCCGCCAGGAGAGCGCCGACGGCATCGAGCTCCGCTTCGCGGTCAACTACCTGGCCGGATACCACCTGACACGGCGACTCGTGCCGCTGCTGGCGGCCTCGGCGCCCGCCCGCGTGGTCAACGTGGCCTCCGTGGGCCAGCAGGCCATCGACTTCGCCGACCCCATGCTCACCACGGGCTACAGCCGGCAGCGCGGCTACAGCCAGAGCAAGCTCGCGCAGATCATGTTCACGTTCGACCTGGCCGAGGAGCTGGCGGGCAAGGGGGTGACGGTCAACGCGCTGCATCCGGCGACGTTCATGAACACCTCGATGGTCCGCGAGGCGCTGGTGCCGCCGATCAGCAGCGTCGGCCAGGGCGCCGCGGCCACGCTGCGGCTGGTCGACGAGCTCGACGGGGTGACCGGGCGCTACTTCGACCAGCGGCGCGAGAGCAGGGCCAACGCGCAGGCGTACGACCTGGAGGCCAGGAAGCGGCTGCGCCACCTGAGCAACGATCTCATCCGGCGCGCGCTGGCCTGACCGGAATCTTCGCGAGCCTCCGGCCGTTGGTCCGGCAAAGGGAGGTGTGTGCGTGCATCAACCGGCGCGATGGGGTCTCGGCGCGGCAGTCGCGGGACTGGCGGTGATCGTCGGCCTGGATGTGACCAGCCTCGACGAGATGAACCCGCTCAGCCGGACCATCAGCGAGCACGGCCTCGGTCCGAACGGCTGGATTTTCGGGCTCGGAGTGGCGCTGCTGGCGGCGGGGTCGGTGGCCATCGCGGTGTCGCTCGCACGCAAGAGGCTGGCCGGGGTCTTCGGCACGGTCACGCTCATGGCCTGGAGCGCAGGGCTGTTCGTGACGGCCTGGTTCGAGAAGCACGACTGGTCGGTCGGGCCGAGCATGAGCGGGAGCATCCACCGGGTGGGCAGCGTCGTCGCCTTCCTCAGCCTGCCGCTGGCCGCGCTGATCATCGCCAGGCCGTGGCGGCACCGCTCATGGGCCACGCGGATGGCGTTCGGGCTCGGGATCTGCTCCGTGTTGTGGGTGGTGGGCATCGCCGCGGTGGCGTTCATCGCGGCCGGAAACGGGTTGCCGTGGTGGCGGGTCATGCCGCTGGGGCTGGTGGAGCGCGGCCTGGCCGGCACGGAGGTGGCCACGCTGCTGGCGCTGGGCGTGTGGGCCGCCGCCAGGAGCCTGGACGGCGATGTGGCCTGGCGTAGCAGCCTGAGCAGCCGCTAACCTGACCCAGCCTCACGTTTGATTTCCCCCCGATCAGGAGGCCGCCGTGCCATCCTCGCGTGATCGCCAGGCCCGCCTCGCCACGTACGTCGTCTACGGCGTACAGGGACTGTCCTTCGCCTCGCTGCTCATCCAGGTCGCGAACCTGCAGGCCAAGCACGGGCTCGACGAGGGCACGCTGACGCTCCTGCTGCTGATCGTGCCCGTGTTCGCGGGCGTCGGCAGCGTGGCGGCGGGCGAGTTCGCCGCCCGGCTCGGCAGCAAGCTGCTGTTGCGGATCGCCCAGCCGCTGGTGGCCGCCGCCGTGGTGCTCATCGGGCTCGCGCCGAGCGTGCCGCTGCTGGTGCCGGTGCTGCTGCTGTTCGGGGTGGCGGTGGGCGCGGTGGACGCCGGCATGAACATGCAGGGCGTGGCGGTCGAGCGCAGGTACGGCATGCAGGTGCTGAACGGGTTCCACTGCGTGTGGAGCGTGTTCAGCCTGGCCGGGGCGCTGTGGGCGTCGGTGGCCGCCGGCCTCCCGCTGCCGCTCGTCATGGCGGCCCCGATGGTCCTGGCGATCGCGGGCTCCCTCTACGCCGGGCGGGACCTGTGCACGGTCGAAGAGGAGAAGGTGGAGGGCACCGCCGTGTCCGCCGCCGCCCGGTTCCCGTGGCGGCCGATCATCCCGCTCTGCCTGGCCATGGGCTTCCTGTACGTCGGCGACGCCTCGGTGTCCAACTTCAGCACCGTGTTCATGAAGGACGTGCTGGAGGCAGGAGCGAGGGTGATCCCGCTGGCCTACGCCGCGTACCAGGCGACCACGCTGGTCGTCAGGCTCGGCGGCGACCTCGCGGTCAGGCGGTACGGCCCCGCCGCCATCGTCAGGATCGGCGGCCTGATCGCCACGCTGGGGTTCCTGGGCGTCGTCCTGGCTCCGAACCAGCCGCTGGGCATCGTCGCGTTCGGGCTGACCGGGGTGGGGTTGTCGGTGGTGGCGCCGCAGTCGTTCTCGGCGGCGGGCAAGCTGGACCCGGCGGGGACCGGGGTGGCCATCGCCAGGGTGAACCTCTTCAACTACGTCGGCTTCATCGTCGGCGCGGCGCTGGTGGGCGGCCTCGCGGACGCCGCGGACATGCGGGTGGCGTTCGCCGCGCCGCTGGTGCTGGCCGCCGCGATCATCGCCCTCGCGCGCGGCTTCGAACCACGCCGCCAAGCCCCCGATCCCGCCACCGCCTGAGGGGTGTGGCGTTCAGGAAGGGGACAGCCTGGAGACCGCTGTGCCCACGGCCAGCGCACCCCTGGCCGGATGGTCGGCGGCGATGATCAGGAGATGGGCGCGCCTGCCGGGTTCATCGCCGCACCTCAGCTACCTCGACGGGGCGGCGTTCGCGCAGCGACAGGTCGGCGGCCTCGGCCACGTACAGCGCCTCCAGGGCGTCCTCGATCGAGCAGAGGCTCTTGTCGCTGGTCAGGAAGCCGTCGATCTCGCCGCGGTAGGCGGTCTCGAAGCGGGTGACGAAGTCCGGCCAGGGGTCCTCCAGACTCGGCAGGTCCTCCGTCGTGAAGAGGGGAGCGCGGGGGCTCAGCCCGACGGCCTGGGTGCGCCTGGTGCCCGCAAGCTCCATGCGTACGTCGTACCCGCCGCCGTTGTAGCGGGAGCCCTGCAGGGTGGCCAGCGTGCCGTCGTCCAGCGTGAGCAGCGCGGCGCTGTTGTCCACGTCGCCCGCCTCGGCGAAGAAGGCGGCGCCGCGGTTGGCCCCCGTCGCGTAGACCGAGACCACCTCGCGGCCCGTCACCCAGCGCAGGATGTCGAAGTCGTGGATGTGGCAGTCGCGGTAGACGCCGCCGGAGGTCGCGATGTACTCGGCGGGCGGCGGCGCGGGATCGGCGGTGACCATGTGAACGCGATGCAGCTCGCCCAGCTCTCCGGCGCGCAGCGCGCGCGCCGCGGCCATGTATCCCGGGTCGAACCTGCGCTGGAACCCGATCTGCACCCGGTTCCCCGCGCTCGCCTCCAGCACCTTGACGGTGTCGGGAACCGTGCCCGCGACCGGCTTCTCACAGAAAACCGGTATGCCCCTTTCGCAGGCTTTGATGATGAGCTCGGCGTGGGTGCCGGTCGGGGTCGCGATGACCACGGCGTCCGACTCGAACGGGTCTCCCGGCCTGCCGTACGGCGACGTACGTACGGGGTCGGCCACGATCAGCTCGTCCACCAGCGGATGCGCGGCCAGGGTCGCGGCATGAAAGGCCCCGATCCGGCCCAGCCCCAGCAGTCCCACACGCATGGCGTCTCCAATCAGCCGGGCGGGGAGCCCGCTCCCCGCAAATGATCGCCTATTCCACGCCTTTTTGGCGGGGAGCCCGCTCCCCGCAAATGATCGCCTATTCCACGCCTTTTATGGGGGGGACACGGGGGGCGTGCCCCCCGTGGGTCATTCGGACCTTCAAGCTTCGGACGGCCTCGGCGGCCTTGTGCGCCGGCAGCCGGGCGAACCCGACCACCACGGCCGGCGGCCCCTGAGACTCCCGCATCGGAGCCACGGGCTCCGCCGACAGGCCCACGACCTGCGCCAGCCGGGCCGTCCGGTGCTCGTCGCAGCCGTCCGGCAGCTCCAGGTACACGTGCAGCCCCGCCTCGATCCCCCTGACCCTGATCTTCGGCATCTCCTCGGCCAACGCCCTGACCAGGGCGTCCCTGCGCCGACGGTATTCCCTGCGCATCCGGCGCAGATGCTTGTCGTAGCCGCCGGTACGCAGGAAATGGGCCAGCGCGTGCTGTTCGATGACCGGCGAGCCCAGGTCCAGCTCGCCCCGCGCCCGGCGGATCGCCTCCGCCAGCTCGGCGGGCGCCGCCACCCAGCCGAGGCGCAGCCCCGGGGCCAGCGCCTTGCTGACGCTGCCGGACAGGACCACGCGGTCGGGGGCCAGCCCCTGGAGGCAGCCGACGGGGTCGCGGTCGAAGCGGAACTCGGCGTCGTAGTCGTCCTCCAGGATCGTCCGGTTGCCCGCGTAAGCCCACTCCATCAGGGCGGCCCGGCGTGGCGGCGAGAGCACCACGCCGGTCGGGTACTGGTGCGCGGGCGTTACCAGGACAGCGTCGCCACTCAGTTTGCGCACGTCCAGGCCCTCCTCGTCCACAGGAACCGGTACGAGGTGCGCGCCCGCCCGCCTGAGCAGGGGGACCTGGCGATGGCTCGTCGGGTCCTCGACGGCCAGCCGGAGCGGGCGCTGCTGGCTCAGCACGTGCAGAACCAGGCTCAGCCCCTGGGCCACACCGCCCACGATGACGAGGTTCTCCGGCCGCACGTCCGCCGCCCTGACCCTCCTGAGGTACCCGGCCAGCTCTTCCCGCAGCTCAGGCACGCCCCCAGGGTCCCCGTAGTCAAGAGCGTCGGAGGGTACGGTGGTCAGCACGTGCCTCACGGCGGCGAGCCAGCGTTCACGGGGGAAGTGGCTGAGGTCGGGGGAGGTCGGACGATGACCGTAGTAGGGGGCGCACACGGGGGTGCTCGACGCCCTGCGCGCCAGTCTGGGCCCCAATGGTGTTCGCTGCGGGGGGTTGGCGCGAGTGGCGGTCTTGGGGGTGACCTGGGTGCCGACGCCCACCCGGGAGACCAGGAAGCCTTCGGCGACGAGCTGCTCGTACGCCTCCACCACCACACCCCTCGACACCTGGAGATCGGTGGCGAGGTCGCGGGTGGCGGGCAGGCGGGTGCCGGGAGTGAGCCGGCCGCCCCTGATGGAGTCGCGCAGCTCGGAGGCGATCTGCCCGGCGATTCCCCCCTCATCGCGATTTATGCGGATATGGAGGTCAGCCATATTGGTCCTGTCTTTTGGCGGGACATTGGACTGTTTGTGCGAACCATTGTCTCCCTAGCATCCTTCGCATGAGAAACGGAAGCGTGGGCGCCGCCTCGGCCATGTTCCTCGTCGGAACGCTGGCCGGGGTGACGGGCCTGATCGACGGCTATCCCATATACGGCGGACAGGCAGTGCGGTATCTCGTGGCAGCGGTCATCCTGCTTGTCATAACGCGAGCGCTCGGCCTGCGGTTCGTACGACTGACGCCGCGCGAGATCCTGTGCCTCGCCGGGCTCACGATGCTCGGCCTGGTGATCTTCAACGTCTGCGTGGTCGAGTCGACCCGCGATTCGGGACCCGCGCTGGTCGGGACCGTTCTGGGCACTGTGCCACTGGCTCTGGCGCTGGCCGGAGGGAAGCCCCCGCCCCGGCTGCTCATCGCGGCGGGCGTCGTGGTGGCCGGGGCGACGCTGGCCACGGGACTCGGCAGCGGCAACCTGACCGGCCTGCTGTGGGCGCTCGGAGCGCTCGTGGGCGAGGTGAGCTTCTCCATGCTGGCCATCCCGCTGCTGCCCAAGCTGGGCGCGATCAGGGTGTCGGCCTATTCGACGGCGCTGGCCGTACCCCTGCTGGTCGCGGTCGGGCTGGTCGACGAGGGGGCGGGCATGTTCAGGGAGCCCACGACGGCCGAGGTCCTCGGGTTCGCCTATCTGTCGATCGTGATCACGGTGGGGGCGTTCTTCCTCTGGTACACCTCGCTGCCCAAGCTGGGCGCCGGCCGGGCCGGGCTGTTCGCGGGGCTCATCCCGGTGGGCGCGATCGTCACGGGGGTGGTGCTCGGGATCGCCATGCCGTCCGCGTACGACCTGCTGGGCGCGGGACTGGTGATCGCGGGCATCACGCTGGGCCTGGCCGCCGAACGATCCCGGGCGAAGGCGGCCGTCTCCGAGGCGTAATCTCTTGGAGAACCGAAAGGATGGTCATGGGCGAGTTCGACTACACCGACCTGCTTCCGCTTGGAGCCGATGAGACCGAATATCGGCTGATCACATCGGAGGGGGTGCGGAAGGTCGAAGCGGCTGGGCGTACGTTCCTCGAGGTCGAGCCGGAGGCGTTGCGGCTGCTGACCGAGACGGCCATCCACGACATCTCCCACTTCCTGCGGACATCGCACCTCGCCCAGCTCAGGAAGATCGTCGATGACCCCGAGTCCAGCGGCAACGACCGGTTCGTCGCGCTCGACCTGCTGAAGAACGCCTCCATCTCGGCCGGCGGCGTGCTGCCCATGTGCCAGGACACCGGCACCGCGATCGTCATGGGCAAGCGCGGCCGCCACGTGCTGACCGACGGACTCGACGCCGAGCACCTCTCGCGCGGCGTCTACGACGCCTACACCAAGCTCAACCTGCGCTACTCCCAGATGGCCCCGCTCACCATGTGGGAGGAGAAGAACACGGGCAACAACCTGCCCGCCCAGATCGAGCTGTACGCCGAGGACCCGCACGGCCACCCGGACGAGTACAAACTGCTCTTCATGGCCAAGGGTGGCGGCTCGGCCAACAAGTCGTTCCTGTACCAGGAGACCAAGGCCGTGCTCAACGAGAAGCGCATGCTGGCCTTCCTGGAGGAGAAGATCCGCTCGCTGGGCACCGCCGCCTGCCCGCCGTACCACCTGGCCGTCGTCGTGGGCGGCACTTCCGCCGAGTTCGCCTTGAAGACCGCCAAGTACGCCAGCGCCCGCTACCTCGACTCGATCCCCACCGAGGGGTCGGCGTCCGGGCACGGGTTCCGCGACCTGGAGCTGGAGGCCAAGGTCTTCGAGCTGACGCAGAAGCTGGGCATCGGGGCGCAGTTCGGCGGGAAATACTTCTGCCACGACGTACGCGTCATCCGCCTGCCCAGGCACGGGGCCTCCTGCCCGGTGGCCATCGCCGTCTCCTGCTCGGCCGACCGCCAGGCGCTGGCCAAGATCACGCCAGCGGGCGTGTTCCTGGAGAAGCTGGAGACCGACCCCGCGCGCTTCCTCCCGGAGACGACCGACGAACACCTCTCGGACGACGTCCTCCAGGTAGACCTCAACCGCCCCATGCCGGAAATCCTCGCCGAATTGACGAAATATCCCGTTAAAACCCGCCTATCCCTCACCGGCCCCCTCGTGGTCGCCCGCGACATCGCACACGCGAAGATCGCCGAGTTGCTGGACAACGGCGGCGAGATGCCGCAATACCTCAAGGACCACGCCGTCTACTACGCGGGCCCGGCCAAGACCCCCGAAGGGTACGCCTCCGGCTCGTTCGGTCCCACCACCGCCGGGCGGATGGACTCGTACGTGGAGCGGTTCCAGGCGGCGGGCGGCTCGATGGTGATGCTGGCCAAGGGCAACCGGTCGAAGCAGGTCACGGAGGCCTGCGCACAGCACGGCGGCTTCTACCTGGGCTCCATCGGCGGTCCGGCGGCCCGGCTGGCGCAGGACTGCATCAAGAAGGTGGAGGTGCTCGAATATCCCGAGCTCGGGATGGAGGCGGTGTGGAAGATCGAGGTGGCCGACTTCCCCGCGTTCATCGTCGTGGACGACAAGGGCGACGACTTCTTCACCGACCGCACGGGCCCGGTCCTGACCATCGGCCGCCGCTGACACCCGCCGTAACATGGCGGCGCCCGTCAGGCGGCAGGCGCAACGTGTCCGAATGGGTGGTGGCACCGCAGATAGCAGAGGCTCGATTGCCGTGGCACCGCACGCGGCGGTGTGCGCGTCTGCCGTAGATGGTGGCGGCTGGCAACGAGCGCGCGCTGCTGGCGGTTGCAGTGTGGTCGCGGGCGGCGGCGCGTAGGCCGCGGATGGCACCGTCAGGCGCTGAAGGGGGCCGGGTAGGTGATCGTGCCGCTCGGCACCGGCCGGGACGGGTCCAGCACGAGCGCCATCATGGCCTCGTCCGGCACGTCGAAGGGCACCCTGATGCCGTAGGCGGAGGCGCGGCCGAAGCCGAAGCGCGGGTAGTAGCCGGGGTGGCCGAGCACGAGCACGAGGCTCTCCCCCAGCTCGCGGGCCTTGGCGAGCCCGGCGGCGATGGCGGCGGAGCCGGCGCCCTGCCGCTGGTATGCGGGCAGCACGGCGCAGGGCGCGAGGGCCAGCGCGGCGCTCCCGTCGACGTGGCAGCGGGTGAACAGGACGTGCCCGGCCACGACCCCGTCGTGCTCGGCCACGATGGACAGGCCGGGCAACCAGGCGGGGTCCTTGCGGAGCGCGTCGACCAGGTCGGCTTCGAGCGAGGTGGGGAAGGCCGCGAGGTTGACCTCGCGGATCGCCGGTATGTCTCGCTCCTCCTCCGGCCTGGTGACCCAGGAGAGCTTCACGCGGCGACCGGTGACCGGTGCGGCGCCACGACCTTGCCGTCGGGCAGCAGCAGGCCGGTGTCATCGAACAGCACGACGCCGTTGCAGAGCAGGCTCCAGCCCTGGTCGGGGTGGGCCGCGATCACATGCGACGCCTCACGGTCGGGCGAGTCGGCACTTGGGCAAGGGGGGTAGTGACAGCACATCGCGCACCTCTCAGATTGCGCTCCTGATTGCGGGTTCTCAAAAGGGCAGCGAACGCCCCGACGGAGTGCGAAGATCCAGCGTGGCTCTGGTCGGTCTTTTCGGCCGGCGGCGAACCTGGGTCTGTCGCATCTTCATCACGTCCTTCTTCAGTGGCCTGTCGTCAGTGGTGGAACCTCGGTGCATCCCCAGTGTGACGATCGGCACCGACAGTTTTCCGTCGTCTCCGGGGGCTCGCCTTCTTTCTTGGCTTAACCATGCCCCCGGCCCCTTACGACACCCTTACAACTCACTGACATGGTCCCGTGGTTCCTGTCAGTCAGCCTGCCGTACGCCTGAAGGTCCCCTACTAGGCATCATGCACATTTATCCGTGACGCGAGTGTGCCGATCGACACACACCCCGGCGAGCTGCGAGAACGCGCTCCGAGAAACCGGGCGGAGATGCGTGCGCGGGCGGCGGTAAGCCGCCCGCGCCGCGGGACCCAACTGACTTTCACCACAATGCCAAGGCAAGACCTAGGCCGCAAGCCTGATGCAGTTGCGAATAAGTTGCAATAGTGTCTGTAGAGATCGACAAGGAGGACCATCCATGGGGGACTACTCCCTTCCCGACATGCCGTACGACTACGCCGCGCTCGAGCCCGCCATCACCGGCGAGATCCTGGAGCTGCACCACGCCAAGCACCACGCGGCCTACGTCAAGGGTGCCAACGACACCCTCGAACGCCTCGCCGAGGCCCGTGACAAGAGCGAGTTCACCAACCTGGTGGGGCTGGAGAAGACGTTCGCCTTCAACCTGTCAGGACACGTGCTGCACTCGATCTTCTGGGAGAACCTCTCGCCCGACGGCGGCGACCGCCCCGACGGACCGCTCAGGGCCGCCATCGACGAGCACTTCGGTACGTTCGAGGCGTTCCAGAAGCAGCTCACCACCGCCACGTCGACCGTGCAGGGCTCCGGCTGGGGCGTGCTGGCCTGGGAGCCGATGAGCCGCAGGCTCGTCGTCGAACAGGTCTACGACCACCACGGCAACGTGGGCATGAACACCACGCCGCTGCTCGTGTTCGACGCCTGGGAGCATGCGTACTACCTTCAGTACCGCAACGTCCGCCCGGACTACGTCGAGAAACTCTGGGGTCTCATCAACTGGGCGGATGTGGCCAGGAGGTTTGCTGACGTGACGAGTCAGGCGGGTTGACTTAAGTTCGCAACAATTTATCGGCCCCGCCTCTACTGGTCGGTTTACACAAATAGGTAAGCTGCCTGGCATGCGTGCGCCCTCCGGTTACCTACTCGCCGCGCGCTACCGGCTCGTGGAGCCGGTTGGTCGGGGCGGCATGGGCACCGTTTGGCGGGCACATGACGAGCTGCTCGACCGGGACGTGGCGGTCAAGGAAGTGCGGCTGCCCACCGTCCTGGACGAGGAGCTGCGCGCCGAGTTGTGCGCGCGTACCGAGCGCGAGGGCCGGGCGACCGCGATGGTCACGCACCCGTCCGTCATCACCGTGTTCGACGTGGTCACGGAGGACGACCGGCCGTGGATCGTGATGGAGCTGCTCCGGGCCAAGTCCCTGGAGCAGCTCATCCAGGAGCACGGACCGCTCCACCCGCGCCGGGCCGCCGAGATCGGCCGGCAGATCCTCGGGGCGCTGCGTGCCGTACACGCCAAGGGGATCCTGCACCGCGACGTCAAGCCGAGCAACGTGCTGGTGACCGAGGACCGCGCGGTGCTGACCGACTTCGGGCTGGCCGCGCTCGAAGGTGACGTTTCCATCACCCAGGCGGGCATCGTGCTGGGGTCCGCGGGATACATCGCTCCAGAGCGGGTGCTCGGCTCGAAGGCCAGTCCCGCCGGCGATCTGTGGTCGCTCGGGGCGACCCTCTACACCGCCGTCGAGGGCAGGGGCCTGCACGGTCGCCGTACGGCCGCCGCCGCGCTCGCGGCCCTGACCAGCGGCGAGCCGATCCCGATGACCAAGGCGGGGCCGCTGGCCCCCGTGCTTGACGCGTTGCTCAGGATCGACCCGCAGACCAGGCTCGACTCCGTACGCGCCTCGCTCATGCTGGCCAGGGTGGCCGCGGGCGGCTTGGCCGAGGAGCCGCTGGCCCCGCGCAAGCCCGTACGCCCCGCGCCCGCCCCGAATCCACCGTCTTTCACGCGCAGGCCCGCGCACCGCGGGCTGCACAGAGCGGAGGCCGCGGCGGCGGCCTTGACCGTGCCACCGCCCAGGCAGGAACGTAGACCCGGCGAGGGAGTGCACAGGAAGCGCGTTGAACCGCGACCGACTCCGTCCGCTTATGCCCGTTTCAAAGCGACGGTGATAAAGTTGTGCCTTCCTCGACGGTTCTGGCCAAGAGAACTTCGCAAGCGAGGGTAAAGCACTTCCCAAGCGAGAATCGATATCTTCTTCGTATGCCGGAACAGCAGACCCGCCTGCTCGCGGAGCGCTACGAGCTCGTCGCCCCCCTCGGTAGGGGCACGATGGGCACCGTATGGCGCGCCCGCGACCGCGCGCTCGGGCGCGAGGTGGCGGTCAAGGAAATCCGCCAGGACCCGGGACTCACCGAGGAACAGCGGGCCGAGCTGCGCGAACGCATGGTACGCGAGGGCCGCATCGCCTCGCGCATCAGCCACCCGTCCGTCGCCTCCATCCACGACGTGCTGATCCAGGACAACAGTCCGTGGATCATCATGGAGCTCATCGAGGCCCGCTCGCTGGAGCAGGTGATCGACGAGGAGGGGCCGCTGCCGCCGCGGCTGGTGGCGGAGATCGGCGTCGACCTGCTGGGGGCGCTGCGCGCCGCGCACGCCCAGGGCATCACGCACCGCGACGTCAAACCGGGCAACGTGCTCATCACCGAGAGCGGCCGCGTGGTGCTGACCGACTTCGGCATCGCCAAGGCGGAGGGCGACTCGCGGCTCACGAAAACGGGCATGGTGATCGGATCGCCCGGGTACACCGCTCCGGAGCGTGCCAGGGGTGAGTACACCGGTCCCGAGTCCGACATCTGGTCGCTCGGGGCCACTCTCTACTTCGCCGTCGAGGGGCGGCCCGCGTACGAGCGGTCCACGATCGCGGAGACGCTGGCGGCGCTGCTCAGCGAGAGCGCCGACCCGCCCACGCAGGCGGGGCAGTTGCGGCCTGTCCTGAACGGGCTGCTGAACAAGGACTTCCGGCAGCGGCTTGGCGCTGCCAAGGCGGAGACCCTGCTGCGCATGGTCGCCGACACCCCCACGAGCGAGATGCCGGTGCTCACGGCCGAGGCTCTTATGGCGCAGGAGGCCGCTTTGCCCGACCCGTTCGCCACCCCGAAGACACCCGCAGGCCAGGCACCCGGAGGCCAAGGACCCGTAAGTCGAGGGCCAGGCGGCTACGGCCCCGGCGGACCAGGGCAGACGCCCGCAGGTCCCGGAACGCAGGGCCCCGGCGGCCCTGGTGGCCCAGTGCCGGGTCGCCCGGTGACGGGCGGACCTGGTGGTTTGGTGCCCAGCGGGCCCGGTGGCCCCACGGCAGGTGGGCCTGGCGGGCCTGGTGGGCCGGGAACCCAGGGGCCTGGCGGGCCAGGGATTCAAGGTCCTGGCGGGCAGGGCCATGGCGGGCCGGTGCCCGGAGGACCCGGCGGGCCGGTGCCTGGCGGGCCGGGGCCCGGACCTGGTGGGCAGGGGACCGGCGGGCCGGGGCAGCGGCCCTCTGGAGCGCCGGGAGGGCAGCGGCCGCCTGGGCCGCAGGGGCCGATGCGCGGTTCGAACCCGCCCACCGTGCCGCAGACCGCCGCACCAGGGCGTCCGCCGCAGGGTCAGCAGCGGCTGGCGTCGCAGGCTCCCGGAACCGCCGCCCGCGGCCCCGCCGCCCCGGGCAACGACCCCGCGGCGCAGGGCACCGGTCCGATGGGGCCAGGCACCGCGCCTGGTCCGCAGACCGGCCCGTACGGCAGCCCGCACGGGCCGCAGGCCGGGGGAAACGGCCCGCACGGCAGTGCGCCGGGTGGCTCGGCTCCCGAGTCCGGGTTCGATCCCGAGCGTACGGTCAGCGTCACGCGGCCCAAGGGAGGGTTCCCTACGGGTCCTGAGCAGGGCCGGCCGCCTCAGGGTCCGGGCGACGAGAGCGCCATCACCACCACACGCATCCACACCCCGCCGAGCGGTTCGCCGGGCCAGCAGGTCTACCCGCTGCCCGCGCCCCCGATGGGCCAGCAGCCCATGCGGCAGCCGATGCCCCAGGGCCCCCAGCAGAACCTCCAGCAAGGCCCGCAACAGGGCGCTCAGCAGGGGCAGGAGGGGAAGAGTCTGGGCACGGACCTGTTCGCCATCGCGGGGCAGCCGGAGCAGCGCCCCGCGGGCAACCGCAACGGCATGCTGGTGCTCATGGCGGTGGCCGCCGCCGCGGCCGTGGTGATCGCCGTCCTCATCGTGGCCCTGATCTCAAGCTGACCACCACATCGTGCGCCCTCATCTCGAGCTGACCGCTCGCCGAGGGCGTACCGTGCCATCCGGCTGATCCCGTAGGCCGTGGTTCAGACTGGGGTCATGAGCGAGTTCAGAATCGAACATGACTCGATGGGCGAGGTTCGCGTGCCGGCCGGTGCCAGGTGGCGCGCCCAGACCCAGCGGGCAGTGGAGAACTTCCCGGTCTCGGGACGGACGCTGGAGTCGTCCCACATCGCCGCCCTTGGCCTGATCAAGGCGGTGGCCGCCGAGGTCAACGGCGAGCTGGACGTGATCGACAAGGACATGGCCGAGGCGATCGCCCAGGCCGCGGCCGACGTCGCCGAGAACGAGCACGACGCCCACTTCCCGATCGACGTCTTCCAGACCGGCTCGGGCACCTCGTCCAACATGAACGCCAACGAGGTGATCGCGACGCTGGCCGAAGAGCGCCTGGGCCGGCCCGTGCACCCGAATGACCACGTGAACGCCTCCCAGTCCTCCAACGACGTCTTCCCGACCTCGATCCACGTGGCGGCGGCGACCGAGGTGAGCTACCACCTGCTGCCCTCGCTCAGGCATCTGGCGGAGGCGTTGCGGGTGAAGGCGATCGAGTTCGGCGGGGTGGTGAAGTCCGGGCGCACCCACCTGATGGACGCCACGCCGGTGACGCTCGGCCAGGAGTTCGGCGGGTACGCCACGCAGATCGAGCACGGCGTCGTACGCGTCACGACGGCGCTCGACCACGTACTGGAGCTGCCTCTGGGCGGCACGGCGGTGGGCACCGGCATCAACACCCCGCCGGGCTTCGCCCAGGAGGCCATCGGCAAGCTGCGCGAGGCGACCGGCATCCAGTTCCGTGAGGCCAGGGACCACTTCGAGGCCCAGAGCGCGCAGGACTCCATCGTCGAGTTGTCGGGGCAGCTCAAGGTGGTGGCGGTCGCGCTCAACAAGATCGCAAACGACCTCCGCTGGATGGGCTCGGGTCCGCGCGCCGGGCTCGGCGAGATCAACCTGCCCGACCTGCAGCCCGGCTCGTCCATCATGCCCGGGAAGGTCAATCCGGTGATCCCCGAGGCCACGACCATGGTCGCGGCGCAGGTCATCGGCAACGACGCGGCGATCACGTTCGCGGGCGCGTCCGGGAACTTCGAGCTGAACGTGCAGCTCCCGGTCATCGCCCGCAACATCCTGGAGTCGATCAGGCTGCTGGCGAACGTCTCGCGCCTGCTCGCCGACCGCTGCGTGGCCGGCATCACGGCGAACGTCGAGCGCCTGCGCGAGTACGCCGAGTCGTCCCCGTCGATCGTCACGCCGCTGAACAGGTACGTCGGCTACGAGGAGGCAGCCAAGATCGCCAAGCAGGCCCTGGCGGAGCGCAAGACCATCAGGGAGGTCGTCATCGAGCGCGGCCACGTGGCCGACGGCACCCTGACGGAGGATCAGCTCGACGCCGCGCTCGACGTGCTCTCCATGACGAGGCCCTGAGCCACGCGTGGGATCAGCGAGGGTGACCGGGGTCCTGGCCGCTGGACACGGGCTCAGCCGGTGATCGGGTTCCTGGCCGCCGCGGCCACGCGCGTGGCGTGGGACCAGCGGGTGAGCAGGGACAGGGCGGCGCCCGAGTCGACGGCGTCGGCGGCCCGCTTGTAGGCCCCGGTCAGGGCGGGCGTGAGGTCGGACGCCGGTGGTGTGCCGTCGGCGGCCACCACCGCGGCGGCCGCGTTCAGCAGGACGATGTCCCGCACCGGCCCGAGCTCGCCCGCCAGGACCGCCCGCGCCACCTCCGCGTTGTGCCGGGCGTCGCCGCCGCGCAGGTCGCCCGGGCGGGCGCGCGGGACCGACAGGTCGGCGGGGTCGAAGACGGTCGGCGTCACGGTGCCGTGCCGCACGACCCACACCGAGGAAGGCCCGCAGGTGGTCAGCTCGTCGAGCCCGTCGTCGCCCCTGAAGACCAGCGCGGAGCCCCCGCGCTCCGCCAGGACACCCGCGATGATCGGCGCCATGGCGGAATGGTAGACGCCGACCGCTTGGGCGGAGGGCCGGGCCGGGTTGGTGAGCGGGCCCAGGAAGTTGAAGACCGTGGGCACGCCCAGCTCGCGGCGCGGCCCCGAGGTGCGCCTCAGCCCGGGGTTGAACGCGGGCGCGAAGCAGAACGTGATGCCGACCTCGTCCGCCACCCTGGCCACCGCGTCGGGCGGCAGCTCGATGACGACGCCGAGCGCTTCCAGCACGTCGGCGGCGCCCGCAGCGGAGGAGGCCGCTCTGCCCCCGTGCTTGACCACCTTCGCGCCCGAAGCGGCGGCCACGACGGCGGCCATGGTGGAGATGTTCACGGTGTTGGCGCGGTCGCCGCCGGTGCCGACGAGGTCCACGGGGTCGCCGGAGACCTTGATCGCGGCCGATCTGGAGAGCATGCCGTCGGCCAGCCCCGACACCTCCGCCACGCTCTCGCCCTTGGCCCGCAGCGCGACGGCGAACGCGGCGATCTGGGCGTTGGTGGCCGCCCCGGACATGATCTGTTCCATGGCCCAGGCGGTCTGGCGCGAGGTGAGCGACGCGCCGTCAAGCAGCGTGGTGAGCACGTGAGGCCAGGTGGTGGTGGTCATGTGGAGCTTCCCCTTCGTCAGCGCTCGACGGGGGGGACGCCCAGAACGACGGCCGCCTCGTCGAGGCGGCCGTGCGTATGCGCCGGGAGGTCCGCCTAGGAGGCGGGCCGCCACAGGAACGAATACGCGATCATGCGGCCAAACATAGCAGATTCATTGATCCACATAGGGCGACACCGATCTATGTCGTCGGCACCCATGCGTCCCAGCGAGGTGACCGCCTAGGGTTCGGGTTATGGCGAAGGAGCTGACGGGGCGGACCGCGCTGGTGACGGGGGCTGGGGGCGGCATCGGGGCGGCCTGCGCCCGGCGGCTGGCCGCGGCGGGGGCCAGGGTGCTGGTCGTCGACATGCGGGCCGAGTCCGCCGGGAAGGTGGCCGCCGAGATCGGCGGCACGGCCGTGGTGGCCGATCTGAGCGAGCCGGGGTTCGTGGCGTCGCTGCCGGACGAACCCATCGATATCGTGGTGAACAACGCCGGGTTCCAGCACGTCGCGCCGATCGAGGAGTTCCCGCCCGAAGTGTTCTCCACGATGCTCAGGGTCATGGTGGAGGCGCCGTTCCTGATCGCGCGGGAGGTGCTGCCCGGCATGTACGCCAGGGGCTGGGGGAGGTTCGTGAACATCTCGTCCGTGCATGGGTTGCGCGCTTCGCCGTACAAGTCGGCGTACACGACGGCCAAGCACGCGCTGGAGGGGTTCTCCAAGGTCGTCGCGCTCGAAGGGGCGCCGCACGGGGTGACCTCGACCTGCGTATGCCCCGCCTACGTGCGGACCGGGCTGGTCGAGGCGCAGATCGCCGACCAGGCCAAGGTGCACGGCATCGAGCCGGACGAAGTCGTCGAGAACATCATGCTCCAGCCCGCCGCGATCAAGCGGCTGATCGAGCCCGAGGAGGTGGCCGAGCTGGTCGCCTACCTGTGCGGGCCGAGCGGGTCCTTCATCACCGGCGTGTCCCTGCCCGTAGACGGCGGCTGGACGGCCCGCTAGTGGTCAGGCGGCGATGAGCCTGCGAGGGAGTGCCGTCGCCTGGAGGAGCGGCGGGAGCGAAGCGACCAGAGCGGGGGAAGGCGGCGGCATATGGCGACCGAGCTGCCGAACGGAGTGAGGCCATGAGCAGGCACTTCCTCGAGCTGCTGGCCAGGGAGGCGTCGGCGGTCGAGTTCGAGGGGCCGATCATCCAGGCCAGGGCGTCCGGCGCGGACGCGGCTGCGATCGAGGAGCTGGAGCAGGCCAAGGTCGAGGCGCTCAAGGTGCGCGACCTGCTCAAGAGGCGCGCCAGACGCGAGGCCGAGCTGTCGGCGCTCTACGACACGGCCGGTGACCTGGCCGCGCTGCGCGACCTCGACGCCGTGCTGGAGGCCATCGTGCACCGGGCCAGGCAGTTGCTGGCCACCGACATCGCGTATATGACGTTGCACGACCCCGAGCGCGGCGACACGTACATGCGGGTCACCGACGGGTCGATCTCGGCCAAGTTCCGGGCGTTGCGGCTGGCCATGGGGGCGGGGCTGGGCGGGCTCGTCGCGCAGACGGCCACCCCCTACTCGACCGCCGACTACTTCGCCGACGCCAGGTTCCGGCACAAGGACGACATCGACGAGGCCGTCAAGGAGGAGGGGCTGGTCGCGATCCTGGGCGTGCCGCTGCGGCTGGGACAGCGGGTGATCGGCGTGCTGATGGCGGCCAACCGCAGCGCGCGGCCGTTCCACCAGGAGGAGGTGTCGCTGCTGGCCAGCCTGGCCGCGCACGCCGCCGTCGCGATCGACAACGCCAGGCTGCTGCAGGAGACCAGGAATGCGCTGGAGGAGCTCTCCCAGGCCCACAGGACCGTCAGGGAGCACGGCGAGGCGGTCGAGCGGGCGGCGCTGGCCCACGACCGGATGACCTCGCTGGTGTTGCGCGGCGGCGGGATCGAGGACGTGGCGGCCGTGGTGACGGACGTGCTCGGCGGGTCGCTGGCCGTGCTCGACGACCTGGGCAGGCCGATCACCGGTGATGTGGGCCAGGTGGACGCGGGGGTGTTCGAGGCGGCGCAGGCGTCCAGGGCGCTGGGGCGTACCGTGCGCAGGGGTGATCTGCTGATCGCGTCCGTGGACGTCGGCGGGGAGCCGCTGTGCACGCTCATCCTGCGCAGCGACGACGCCGACGAGCGCATCCTGGAGCGGGCGGCGCTGGTGTGCGCATTGCTGCTGCTGTTCCGCAGGAGCGTGGCGGAGGCGGAGGGGCGGGTCAGGGGCGAGCTGCTGGACGACCTCATCCAGCGGCCCGGCTCCCCAGGCCTCGCCGACCGGGCGCGCCGGCTGGGGGTCGATCTGTCCGCGCCGCACGTCGTGGTGGTGGTCAAGCACTCCGGGCAGCGGGAGCGGGCGGCGTTCTGGGCCTCGTCGCAGGCCACCATGCGCCACGGGCTGGCCGCCGGACGCGGCGACGAGGTCGTGTTGCTGCTGCCGGGCGAGAACCCGGGCGGCATCGCGCAGCGCGTGGCGGCCGAGCTGAGCGCGTCGCTGCACAGCCCGGCCACGGCAGGCGCGTCGAGAGCGGGCGACGTGGCCGCGGCCTACCAGGAGGCGCGGCGGTGTGCGGAGGCGCTGATCGCGCTCGGGCGGGCCGGGGACGGCGCGAGCGCGGCCGAGCTGGGCTTCGTGGGCCTGCTCGTCGGCGACGGCCGCGACGTGCGCGGCTTCGTCGGCAGGGTGCTCGGCGCCGTGATCGACTACGACGCCCGCAGGGGCACCGCGCTCGCCGACACGCTGGCCACCTACTTCGGCTCGGGCGGCTCCCCCTCCCGTACGGCCGAGACCATGCACATCCACGTCAACACCGTCACGCAACGGCTCGACAGGATCGGCAAGCTCCTCGGAGACGGCTGGCTGGAGCCGGAACGCGCGCTCGAGATCCAGCTCGCGCTCCGCCTGCACAAGCTCGGCCACACATCCACCCCATAGACTGTGGGCTCCGGCCCCATATGAGTGATGCCGGTCACTCCCTACCGTGACCGGCATGGCCACTTCCATCAAGAAGATCGTCGCCGCGAGCCTGATCGGCACCACCATCGAGTGGTACGACTTCTTCCTGTACGGCTCGGCAGCCGCACTCGTGTTCAACAAGCTCTTCTTCCCCGGGTCCGACCAGCTCACCGGCACGCTGCTGGCGTTCCTCACCTACGCCGTCGGATTCGTCGCCCGCCCGCTCGGCGGCCTGATCTTCGGCCACTTCGGCGACCGGTTCGGCCGCAAGACGCTGCTGGTCGTCAGCCTGCTGCTGATGGGCGCGGCGACGTTCCTGATCGGCTGCCTGCCGACGTACGAGACTCTGGGCCCCTCCGCGGCGCTGCTGCTGACCGCGCTCAGGCTCGTGCAGGGCTTCGCGCTCGGCGGCGAGTGGGGCGGCGCGGTGCTGATCGTCTCCGAGCACGGCGACACCGCCCGCCGCGGCTTCTGGGCCTCCTGGCCGCAGGCCGGGGCGCCGGGCGGGAACCTGCTGGCCACCGGCGTGCTGGCGGCCCTGGCCGCCTGGCAGTCGGACGAGGCGTTCCTGTCGTGGGGGTGGCGGGTGCCGTTCCTGCTGTCGGGCGTGCTGGTGCTGATCGGGCTCTGGATCAGGTTGACGATCACCGAGTCGCCGGTGTTCCAGCAGGCCGAGCCCGAGGAGCGGGCGCCGATCGTGGGCGTGCTGCGCTATCACTGGAAGGACGTGATCACCGCCATCGGCGCCCGCCTGGCGGAGAACATCTCCTTCTACCTCCTCACCGTCTTCGTCATCACCTACGCGAAGCAGGCCAAGATCGACAACTCCACGGTGCTGAATGCGGTGCTGGTCTCCTCGGCCATCCACTTCGTCACGATCCCCATGTGGGGCGCCTTGTCGGATCGCATCGGCCGCCGCCCGATCTACCTGGCGGGCGCCGCCGGGATCGGGGTGTGGATCTTCGCGTTCTTCCCGCTCGTGGACACGGGCAACTTCCTGGCGATCACCCTCGCCGTCACCGTCGGCCTGCTCTTCCACGGCATGATGTACGGCCCGCAGGCGGCCTTCTTCTCCGAGCTGTTCGGCACGAGGATGCGCTACACCGGCGTCTCGATCGGCGCGCAGCTCTCGGCGATCGTGGCGGGAGCGCTGGCCCCGATCATCGCGGTCGCGCTGTTGCAGAGCTATTCGAGCAGCGTGCCCATCTCGGCCTACCTTGGTCTGGCGGCGGTGCTCACCCTGGTCGCGGTCTACGCCGCCCGCGAGACCCAGGGCCGCGACCTGGCCGAGAGGATCCACGCACAATGAAGATCACCACGCCGAGGCTCACCCAGCACGTCCTGACCGTCGAGGGCAGGACCACCGGAGAGCCCGTGCTGTTCGTGCACGGAAACGTCTCCTCCAGCGCGTTCTGGCGCGACAGCATGGCGGCGCTGCCGGACCGCTACCGCCCGCTCGCGGTGGACCTGCGCGGCTTCGGGGAGAGCGACCCCGCGCCCGTCGACGCCACCCGGGGCCTGCGGGACTGGTCCGACGACCTGATCGAGCTGGTCGAGGCGCTCGACCTGGACGGCGTCCACCTGGTCGGCTGGAGCCTGGGCGGCGGCATCGTGCTGCAGCTCCTGCGCGACCGCCCGGCCGCCGTCAGGAGCGTCACCCTGGTCAACCCGATCTCCCCGTACGGCTACAGCGGCACGGAAGGCCCCGACGGCAAGCTGACCCACCCCGACGGCACGGGAGCCGGCGCCGGAGCCGCCAACCCGGACTTCGTGGCCCGGCTCAAAGCGGGCGACATGTCGGACGAATCCCCCACGTCCCCCCGGAACGTCCTCCGATCCGCCTACGTCAAACACCCCGACGTCCCCGACGAGGACTTCTACGTACGCTCGATGCTCACCACCCACGTGGGCGACCACAACTACCCGGGCGACCCCGTCACCTCCCCCGAATGGCCCGGCGTGGCCCCCGGCAAGTACGGCGTGCTCAACGCCATCGCCCCCACCCACCTCCGCCTGGACGACCTGCACGAGATCGACCCCAAGCCGCCCATCCTGTGGATCAGGGGCGCCGACGACGTGATCGTCTCTGACGAGTCCCTGTTCGACCTGGCCCACCTGGGCGTGCTCGGCGTCGTGCCCGGCTCCCCCGGCACCCCGGCCCAGCCCATGGTGACCCAGACCAGGGCTGTCCTGGAGCGCTACGGCCCGTACCGGGAGGTCGTGCTGGAGGAGTGCGGCCACAGCCCGCACCTGGAGCACCCCGCCGAATTCCAGCGCCTGCTGGCGGACCACATCGGAGAGGCGTAGATGATCGTCGCACTTACCCTGGTGGCGAGCCTGCTCACGGCGCCCCAGCAGCTCACCGTGCCGGGCGCGGAAAAACAACTGATCGCCACACTCGACGATCTGACCACGGCGGGCACCACCCAGACCGGCCACACCGACCCCGCCGACTGGGCCGGATTACACTCGGCCGCCACGGTCAACCCGACGGGCGTGCCCGGTATCCAGATCGACGGCTACTTCCCCGACACCTCCACCACCAACGCCACGCACGGCTGGAACCACGACTCCCAGTTCGTGATCAGGCTCCCCAAGAACTGGAACGGCGGCCTGGTCGTCGGCGGCACCCCCGGCAACAGGGAGCAGTACGCCAACGACTACACGATCTCCGACTGGGTGCTGGCCAAGGGCTACGCGTTCGCCGCCACTGACAAGGGCAACGTCGGCGCCGCCTTCTACGAGGACGGCCGCCGCCCCGGCGACGCCATCGCCGAGTGGAACGACCGCGTCACCCAGCTCACGGTGGCCGCCAAGGCGGTCGTCAAGCAGCGGTACGGCAAGCAGCCCAAGCGCACGTTCGTGGCCGGCATCTCCAACGGCGGCTACCTGGTCAGGTGGCAGCTGGAGAACCGCGGCTGGCTCTACGACGGCGGCGTCGACTGGGAGGGCACGCTCTGGCGGGTCAAGGGCGACAACCTGCTGAACTTCCTGCCGCCCGCGCTGAAGGCGTACCCGGACGAGGCGGGCGTGCGGGCGGCCGGGTTCGCGGCGGGCTCGGAGTTCCTGTGGCCGTTCCACCGGCAGTACTACTGGGAGCTGACCCAGCAGCTCTACCAGAAGGAGCTGGACCCGTCCTACCAGGGCGCGGCGGCCGACTACGACTACGACCAGCGCAAGCCTTATGCGGCCGTGGCGAAGATCGCGCTGACCGGCAAGATCACCAAGCCGCTGATCACGATTCACGGGACGCTCGACACCCTGCTGCCCATCTCCCGTGACTCCGACGTCTACGCCAAGATGGTCGGCCCGCACCGGCCGTTCCGCTATTACCGCGTCGAGGGCGGCAACCACCTGGACAGCCTGGTGGACGCCTACCCCGATCGGCTGAAGCCGCTGCTCCCGGTCTTCAGGAACGCCTTCGAGGAGCTCGAAGGCTGGGTCAGTCCCTGAGGTAGCGGAGCTTGCCCGCGCGCGCCAGACGCACCATGTGGCGCGCGCCGGGCACCCGCCTGCCGATCCGGTGGAACACGGTGTCCCGGCCCAGGGGCGAGCGCCGCTCGGGGTCGACCGCGGCGGCGGAGCGTACCTGGACCTTGCCCCTGCGCACGTCGAGCGCGAACCGCAACCCGAGTTCCTCCTCCGCGGAGCGCAGCGACGCCAGCCAGCCGCCGGGGCTGAGATGGTCGGCGCCCGGCATCAGCCGTCTGACCCGCAGCTTGGCCACCAGTTGTCCGGCGATCCGGCCCGGCACCCCGGCTTCGGCCAGCGCGGGCGCGGACACCTCGCGCCTGCGCCGCCCGGTGCTGCGCAGCACCAGCTCCAGCGGCGGCCCCCCGCTCGGCGGCACGTACGGCACCGGCAACACCACATACAGCTGACCGTCGAGCTGCTTGACCACCACCCCCGGGGACACCAGCGCGATCGACTCCGTGAACGAGCGCGGCTCCACGGCCAGCCCCAGCTCCCCCTGGTCGGTCCAGCACGGCACCACCAGCCGCGCCTTGGGCCGCTGGGCCAGCACGCCCAGGCAGTTGAGCGGGCCCTCGGGGCGGCCGACCCGGCTCCTGGCCTGGTTGGCGCCGCCGAACATGCGCACGTGCACCTCCCACTGGCCCGGCTTGAGCGGCCGGCCGACCGCGGCGGTGGTGACGTCGAGCCTGACCTCGCCCTTGATCTGCACCCTGACCCGGCGGCGGCCGGCCTGGATCCGCTCGACGTGCTGGGTCAGCGGCAGGAAGTGCACGACGCCCGTCTCCGTGTGCCGTACGTAGAGCTCGACGCGGGCCCGCTCGACCGCCTCGGTCACGTCGGTGACGCCGTCCGACAATGACTTGGTGTCCAGCGAGCGCGGCGGGATCCAGTGCACCCGGTCGCCGTCCGTACGGTAGCGGTCGGGTTTGCCGTCGCCCGCCAGCACCTCCACGGTCAGCCCGAGGACCAGCACGTGGGCGTCCCAGCGCACCTCGGTGAGGTCGGCGCGGAGCCCCGAGCGCCTGGAGGAGTTCGACATGAGCACGATCTGGTCCAGGCGTCCCATGCGGACGTAGGCGGCCACCGCCCGCAGCTGTACGGGGAGGTGGCGGTCGAGCCGCTCGGGGAAACGCTCGGAGATGAGCTTCTGCACGACGCGGAAGTGCAGGCCCCTGTCCACGGACGAGTCCCCGAACTTGCTGGTCACCAGCGGCCGCAGGGCGGCGTAGCGGAACCAGTGGGCGTACATGCGGTCGCGCTGGCGGCCCTCGCCGACGTAGGTGTCGATGTCGTCGAGCAGCGCGTGCAGCTCCTTCACCATCGCCCGCGGCTCCTCCTGGGCCGGGGGCGGCTCGCCGAGGTGGCAGCAGACGTGCTCGGCGAGCACGGCGACGACCTTGGCCCGCACGTAGGCCCGCAACACGAACGCCTGCTCGGCCAGCCGCCCGCCGGGCACGGCGAAGCCCAGCTCGTGCTCCTCCAGGAAGGCGCGCCGGTAGAGCTGCTGCGGGACGAGCAGGGTGAGCAGGCGGTCGCGCAGGATGTCGGCGCGGGCCGTGCTGCGCCCGAAGGCGGTCGTGGGCGGCCCGTCGTCCCGGATCAGGCGGCCGACCAGGACGTCCGCGTCGGTCTCCACGGCGCGGTCGTGCATGCGCGCGAGCGCGTCCTTCTCCAGGCGGTCGCCCTGGTCGAGGAAGTAGACGTAGTCTCCGGCGGCCGCCGCCAGGCCCACGTTGCGGCCGCGCATCGGCGAGCCCGTGTGCGGCAGGTGCAACGTACGGACGTTCGTACGGACGTCGGCGATGGTGTCCAGGCGTTCCGCGATCCCGTCCGTGGACCCGTCGTCCACGAAGATCACTTCGTAGTCGTCCGTCGGCATGGTCTGCTCCAAGGCGGAACGCAGGCACGCGTCGGCGGTGTCACCCGGATTGTGGACATTTGCGATCACACTGACCTTCACACCCATGCGGCCAGCGTGCGCCCGTATACACGATCGGACGCGACGGCTTGCCGATTAGAGAAGGAAAGTTGACCTGCTGGTGCCGCCCAACCGACTCAGTACCAACCCGAGGACTGTGAGTGTCCCCAGGCCCCGCACGGCGTTCCGTAGCGGCCCTTGATGTAGCCGAGGCCCCACTTGATCTGGGTGGCGGCGTTGGTCTGCCAGTCGGCGCCCGCGCTGGCCATCTTGCTGCCCGGCAGGGACTGCGGGATGCCGTACGCGCCGGAGTAGCGGTTCATCGCCCGCTCGTTCCAGCCGCTCTCCTTCTGCCAGAGCCGTTCCAGGCAACCCCACTGGTCGTCGCCCCAGCCCTGGGAGGCGAGCATGGTCTTGGCGGTGGCCTTGTTGCTGCCCGGCGACGGGTCGCTGCCCGGCGGGAAGTTCGTGGCGGGGAAGCCGTCGCCGCCGGGGGCCCGCTTGGGGATGACCCAGTCGAAGCCGGGGTCCTTGCCCGCCCCCGAGCGGCCCTTCTTCAGCAGGTCGGCGCGGTACGCCTGCTCGGCGGCGTTCTTGCGGGCGTCGGTCTCGGGGTCGGGCGCGGACAGGTCGCCGGCGGCCAGCTTGCCGAGCTCCTCCATCGAGAAGGCGGGTGGACCCGGCGGCCTGTTGGCGTTCTGGACGGCGCGGTAGGCGACGAATCCACCGCCGCCGAAGACGATCACCAGCGACACGACGGTGATGATGACGCGCTTCGGCGTGAAACGCGAAGGCCGGCGCGCCGAGGGCAGATGTTCCTTCGGGGGGCGCTCGCTCAACTGCGGACCGGGGCTCACGATCCATGAGCTTGCCCTGTCCTGGGGGGTGGTCCGCAACCGATTCGCGGGAATCGCTTTGCGTAAGTTTGGCTAACCAGCAGGTTAGCGTGGAGTTTCCAGAAAGGTGTGACATTCATCACACAAATCAGGCTCCCCTTCGAGCGCCCGCGGACCGAAGGGAAGCCCCCTTCAGAGTTGTCCGCGTTCTTCGTGATCACATCAGCGACATGTCACAGTTTGGTGACTTAGTTCGGACATTCAAGACATGGAATAATAATGTGCGCGTGGCTGGCATCCTCCTTGTAGAAGACGACCCCTCGGTCCGTACGGCTCTCGAGCTGGCGCTGACCCGGCAGGGGCATTCCGTCACCTCTTATGCGACGGGCGAGGAGGCTCTCGACCACATCAGGTCCCGCCGCCCGGAGATCGCGATCCTCGACGTCATGCTCCCCGGAATCGACGGGATCGAGGTGTGCCGCCGCGTCCGCAAGCTCGACCAGCTGCCCGTCATCCTGCTCACGGCCCGCGGCGACGACCTGGACGTGGTGGTCGGGCTGGAGGCCGGCGCCGACGACTACGTGGTCAAGCCGGTCGAGCCCAGGGTCCTGGACGCGCGCATCCGCGCCATCCTGCGCCGGGCCGAGTCGGCCGCCTCCGACCGCATCACCTTCGGCGACCTCGTGATCGACCGGGGCGCGCTCAAGGTCACGCTGGCCGGCAAGGAGATCCACCTGACGCCGACCGAGCTGCGGCTGCTGCTGGAGCTGGTGCGGCATCCCGGTCAGGTGCTCAACCGCCGCTACCTGCTGCGCGTCGTGTGGGACCACACGCACATCGCGGACTCGCGGCTGGTGGACGCCTGCGTGCAGCGGATCCGGGCCAAGATCGAGCCGACACCGGCCGAGCCCGTGTTCATCCACACCGTACGCGGATTCGGCTACCGGTTCAGCCCCCCGTGATACCCCTGCCCACCGGGTTGCGCGCCCGCCTCGTCATCACGTTCACCCTCGTCGCCGTCACCGCCTCGACGCTCGTTGCCACGATCGGCTTCGAGCTGGCCAAGACCGCGCTCATCACCCGCGCCGAGAACACCTCGCTCGACCTGGTGAGCAGGGAGCTCGCCAGCATCACCTTCCCCGTCGGCCGGCTCAGGCCGGGCGAGGCCGCGCCGACCAGCAGGGAGCTCGACCGCGTCGCCCGCGCGCTGAGCGCGCCGGGCCGCGGCGTGCTCATCGAGTACGGCGACCTGCTCGCCACCGACGGCCCCATGACCATGAGCGACGTGCCCAACGAGCTGTACGGCCGGGCCAAGCAGAGCGTCGTCACCCAACGCAAGATCATCCGCAACGAGCTCTGGCTCATCGTCGGCGCCGAGGTCTACCGCGACGCCGCCGGCGTGCCCGAGGCCACGGGGCTGCGCGCGTTCGTCTTCTTCCCGATGCGCGACGACGAGAGCCAGCTCGCCACGCTCAGGAGCACGCTCACCCAGGGCGGCGCGGCCATCGTGCTGATCGCCCTGGTCGTGGCGCTGCTGTCGGCCAGGCAGGTGCTGCTGCCGGTCAGGCGGCTGAGCGCGGCCGCGCAGGCGCTCGGCCAGGGCAGGCTCGACACTCGCCTGCCCGTGCACGGGCAGGACGAGCTGGCGGAGCTCACCGCCAGGTTCAACGACGCGGCGGCGGCGCTGGAGCTGAGCGTGTCCGAGCTGCGCTCGCTGGAGGCCATGTCGCGCAGGTTCGTGGCGGACGTCTCGCACGAGCTGCGCACGCCGCTGACCAGCATGACCGCCGTGGCCGACATGCTCTCCGAGGAGGCCGGCCGGCTGCCTGAGGCGCCCGCGGAGGCCGTACGGCTGGTGCTCAGGGAGATCGAGCGCCTACGGGAGCTGGTCGAGCACCTCATCGAGGTCAGCCGGTTCGACGCGGGCACCGCCACGCTCAACGTGGAGCCGGTGAACGTGGCCGACGCCATCCAGGACTGCCTGGAGGTACGCGGCTGGAGCGAGGAGGTGAGCGTGAACGCCTCCCAGGGCTTGACCGCCAACCTCGACCCGAGGAGGTTCGACGTCATCGTGGCCAACCTGGTCGGCAACGCGCTCAAGCACGGCGCGCCCCCGGTGCTGGTCAACGCCAGAGGCACGGAGAACGGCCTGGAGGTGAAGGTGCGCGACCACGGCAAGGGCATCCCGCGGGAGGCGCTGCCGCACGTCTTCGACCGCTTCTTCAAGGCCGGCGCGGGCCGGGCCCGCAGCCAGGGCAGCGGCCTGGGGCTGGCCATCGCCAGGGCCAACGTCCACCTGCACGGCGGCACGATCTCCGTACGGCCGCAGCACCCCGGCACCCTGTTCATCGTCTGGCTGCCCCACTCATGAAGACCATCCGCGCCTTGACGATCGCCGTGCTGCTCACCGTGACCGCCTGCGGCATCTCGCCCACCGACGTGCAGGACCGGGGCAACGCCCCCACGATCAGGATCCCGCCGCCGTCCAAGACGATCTACCTGATCAGGGACGGCAGGCTGGCCCTGGAGCCGGCCGACGTCGAGAACGACACGGTCGGCAGCCTCCTGGGAGCGCTGTTCGACGCCTCCACCCAGCCGCTCGGCAACCGGGACACGGCGTTGCGCGGCTTCACGTATATGGGGATCAAGGACTCGGTCAACCCCGTGCAGCGCGACGAGGTCCAGCTTCCGCGTACCTCGACGCTGACGGTCTTCGTCAGGGGCGAGGGCACGCTGACCAAGCTCGGCAAGGCCCAGATCGTCTGCACGGCCCAGCAGGACGCGGCGTTCGAGCTGGTCAAGATCGTCCGGGAGAACGAGAACCGCCCCTCCGAGTCGGAGGGGCGGTTCACCTGCGGCGAGCTCAAGTGAGCTGCGCCTACATCGTGATGTCTTCCAGCATCTCGGTCACCAGGGCGGCGATCGGAGAGCGCTCGGACCTGGTCAGCGTCACGTGCGCGAAGAGCGGGTGGCCCTTCAGCTTCTCCACCACCGCCACCACACCGTCGTGCCTGCCGACCCGCAGGTTGTCGCGCTGGGCCACGTCGTGGGTGAGCACCACCCGGGAGTTGGCGCCGATCCGGCTCAGCACGGTCAGCAGCACCCCGCGCTCGAGCGACTGCGCCTCGTCCACGATCACGAACGCGTCATGCAGCGACCGGCCGCGAATGTGCGTCAGCGGGAGCACCTCCAGCATGCCCCTGTCGAGCACCTCCTCGATCACCTCGGGCGAGGTGATCGCGCCGAGCGTGTCGTAGACCGCCTGCGCCCACGGGCCCATCTTCTCGCCCTCGGTGCCCGGCAGGTAGCCGAGCTCCTGGCCGCCCACGGCGTACAGGGGGCGGAAGACGACCACCTTGCGGTGCTGGCGGCGCTCCAGGACGGCCTCCAGGCCCGCGCAGAGCGCCAGCGCCGACTTGCCGGTCCCCGCCCGGCCGCCGAGCGAGACGATCCCGATCTCGGGGTCCATGAGCAGGTCGAGCGCGATGCGCTGCTCGGCGGAGCGGCCGTGCAGGCCGAACACCTCGCGGTCGCCGCGGACGAGCCGCACCGACTTGTCGGGTTGCACCCTGCCCAGGGCCGAGCCCTTGGCCGACAGCAGCCGCAGGCCGGTGTGCGTGGGCAGGTCTCTGGCCTCCTCGAAATCGGCGGTGCCCTGCTCGAAGAGCGTCTCGACGTCTTCGGCGGTCACCTGGACCTCGGCCATCCCCGTCCAGCCGGACTCGTGCACCAGCTCGGCGCGGTATTCCTCCGCTGCCAGGCCGATCGAGGCCGCCTTGACCCGCAACGGCAGGTCCTTGGACACCAGCACGACGTCGCAACCCTCGGCGGCCAGCGAGCGCGCCACGGTCAGGATGCGGGTGTCGTTGTCGCCCAGGCGGAACCCCACGGGCAGGATGGACGGATCGCTGTGATTGAGCTCAACCCTGATCGTGCCATCCCCCGTCGGCATCTGCTCGTCGAGCCTGCTGTACTGGATCCGCAGGTCGTCGAGGTAGCGCAGAGCCTGTCTCGCGAAGTAGCCGAGCTCGGGATGGTGCCGCTTACCCTCCAGCTCCGTGATGACCACGATCGGAAGAACGACGTCGTGCTCGGCGAATCTGGTCATGGCCGCCGGGTCGGCGAGCAGGACCGAAGTGTCCAGCACGTACGTGCGCTTGGCCGGCTTGTTCGAAGGGTTGCTCGAGGACACTGCCACACGTTCTCCCCCGGGCGCCCATAGTGCGGGTGCCCTGCAGACGAGGTGGGAATCGGACCGGACCCGCGTCCCCGACCGCGAACTGCCGTCGACGCCGGTGTCCGGCCCCCCTCGGCAGATCTTGGTGCAAAGGCGGGCCCTCTCCGGAGTGTCCGGCCTGTGACCGGACACTTCTCACGTTACGTCCTGAATGCCCACTTGTCGTGTCAGTAACCGTAACGTCGATGTCTCGCAGCGTAGTCGCGCAGTGCTCGAAGGAAGTCCACCCGGCGGAAGTCCGGCCAGTAGGCCTCGTGGAAGTAGAACTCGGAATGAGCGCTCTGCCACAGCATGAAACCCGACAAGCGCTGCTCGCCCGAGGTCCGGATGAGGAGGTCCGGATCGGGTTGGCCGCGAGTGTAAAGATGCTCCGCGATGTGCTCGACATCGAGTACCTCGACGAGGTCCTCGATGCTCGCGCCCTTGCTCGCATGCTCCTGGAGGAGTGAGCGCACCGCATCGGCAATCTCACGCCTTCCTCCATACCCAACTGCAACGTTCACAATCAGGCCGGGACGGTGTGATGAAGCTTCTTTGGCATTTTTTAGGACATTGGCCGTTCGGTCCGGCAGAAGATCGAGTGCGCCGACCGGACTGATCCGCCAGCCCTCGTCCACCAGCTCCTGCGTCACGTCCTCGATGATGCCCAGGAGCGGCTCCAGCTCTTCCCGCGGCCGGTTGAGGTTGTCATTGGACAACATCCAGACCGTCACGACCTCGACGCCGGTCTCGCGACACCAGCCCAGCAGCTCGGAGATCTTGTCCGCGCCCTTGCGATGGCCGGTGGCCACGTCACGCATGCCCATGGCGCGCGCCCAGCGGCGGTTGCCGTCAATGATGACCCCGACATGCCGGGGGACGACGCTGTCCTTCGACAGCTTGGTCTCCAGCCGGTGCTCGTACAGCCGATAGACCAGATCGCGCAGGCCCACGAAGTGCCTCCTGTGCCTTTGGTCGAATGACCCAATAGGCAATTATCACCGCGTTTCGCCCGTGCCTGTTCCCTCTCCCGGATTCCTCGCCAGATCTCTACCTTTCAGACACCCCTCGGCCTCGTTCACCAGCCCGCGCACGAACACCGCCAACTCCGCCGACGTCAGCACCGCCCGCATGCCCACGCCCGTGGTGCCCCACGCCTCCACGTAGGCCCTCCTGGTCAGCCGCCACTCGCCCGGCCCGCTGCCGGACCGGGGCTGCCAGACGGGGATGGTCCTGAGCTGGCAGCGCAACTCCCCGCCGCCCACCAGCCCCGACCTCGTGCGATAGCGGAACGAGAACAGCTCGCTGTCCGGCTCCTCGTCGGGGAACCTGTCGTCGGGATCCGCCCACTGCCGGGCCACTCCCCGGCCCCGGCGGGCCTCATCGACGCCGCGCGCCAGGTGCGCCAGCAGCCAGCCGCACCGCTCTCCCACGCTCCCGTACGGCGTGCCGTCGCGGTGCAGCTCAAGGGTGATCTCGTACGGCATGCCGACGCTGTCCGTGCACGCGACGGGCGTGACGGTCAGATAAGAGCCGTCGACACAACGTAGTCCTCCCACCCTTTCTCCGTTTCCGGTCGAAAGTCGGCTAAACGCGGCTATGTCAGGGGGTGCCAGCCGTGCTCGCGCCAGCCCGGCGGCTGGTGCCACTCGGTCCAGCCGTAGCCTCTCCGCCCATCCTCGGTCTCGAACCGGCACATCGCCCTGGGGAACTGGGCGACCGCGCCTTCGGGGGACGTCAGCGTCACGGGGGCGAAGGCGATCGGCCGCACCTTCGTGGCGAGCCCGGGAAAGCGCAGCAGCGTCTCGGCAGGGCGGTCCCCGTCGAACTCGGTCGCCGCCGAGAAACCCTCGACGTGCTCCAGCTCGCCGCCCGGCGGCACCGTGAACGCGGGCCAGGGCAACGCCACGCCCAGGTTGGCCTGCATGCCGTGCAGATGCGTGCCGTCCGCCAGCCTGCCGCTGCTCCACAACCAGGAGATCGACCACCAGTCGCGCACGCCCCAGCTGTGGTCGCGCTCGCCGTACCCGTGGAAGGGCGTGCCGTCGATCGTACCGGTGACCTCGCACGGGATCTCGTAGCGGGGGGTCAGCGAATAGCCGTAGACGCCGCCTTCCGTCCGCCATTCGAGGTCCAGCGCCAGGTTGGCGGAGGCCAGGCGGAGGCGTACCGAGTGGAAGGGCTTCGTCGTGTGGTGGGAGGCCTGGTAGCCGTCGCCCGCCAGCGTCAGGTCCGCGCCGGGCAGCGGCACCTCGTGGTCGGTCAGCGTTTTGCCGCGGCCGTCCTTCGTCACCAGGCAGGCCCAGTACCAGGCCCGTTTCCAGTTGGGGTAGAGGCCGATCCGGACGTAGCCGCCCAGCTCGCCGTCGGGGGCTACGAAGTCGAAATAGTGGGACTCGTTCCACAGCGGCTCGCCGCCGGGTTCGTGCGCCTGCTCGTCCTCGTGGGTCAGGGGCCATTCGCCCTTGTTGACGATCCGCATGCCGCCTCCCAAGCGCTTGCTACGAGCAGCTTAGGGCAGGAGGCGGGACCACCAGCGGGGCTTGCGGGGCGGATCGGGCATGCGGCCGCGTTCGCGTAGCCAGGCGGCGAAGTCGTCGGCGTCGGTGCGGTAGCCGGGCGGCGGGGCGCTGCGGGATCGCGCGTAGGCGGCGAACTCCGCGGCCAGGTCGCGGCCCGCCGCCGCGGCCGCGTCGGGGCGGAGTCTGGCCACGACGCTGCGCCGCTTGGCGACCAGGCTCGACGCCTGCGCCCTGATCCGTTCGGGGTCGAAGCCCTCAGGCGGCTCCGCGCCCGCGACCAGCGCGGCCACCAACCGCCCCTGCGCCTCGGCCAGCCGCCGCTGGGCTGCGGCCATTTCGTCCGTCACCGGGCGTCCTCCCTGGCCAGGGACATCGCGGCCCTGATCCGGGACAACTCGGTGGCCAGGGCCGCGTCGCTCGGGTAGTCGTCGTCCCACTCCAGCAGCACGCCGGGCGGGGTGGCGCGGGCGCACAACTCGGTCAGGAGGTCGAGCACGGCCTGCGGCGCGGCGGTGGTGTGCGTGTCGTGCCAGATGCCGTGGTGCTCATATCCGCCGGCCACGTGCACGTACGCGAGGTGCTCCAGCGGGAGCACGTCGAGCGCCGCCACGGCCGACAGGCCCAGGTTGAACTGGTTGGTGTAGAGGTTGGCCACGTCGATCAGCAGCTTGATCCCCGTCCGCTCGACCAGCTCGGCCAGGAACTGGGCCTCGGTCAGCTCGTCCTCGGGCCAGCCGAAGATGGCGGCGACGTTCTCCAGGGCCAGCGGGACGGGCAACGCGTCCTGCGCCCGGCGTACGTTCTCCGTGATGACCCGCAGGGACTCGCGGGTGCGTGGCACGGGCAGCAGGTGCCCGGCTTCGAGGCCGCCGCCGCGGACGAACGCCAGGTGCTCGCTGACCAGCGGCGAGTCCAGGGCCTGCGCGCAGCCGGCCAGGTGGGCGAGCCTGGCCGGTGAGGGCCGCTCGGCGCCCCCGACACCGAGCGACACCCCGTGCGGGATCACCGGCAGACCCCTGGCACGCAACACGCCTAACGACTCGGGCAGGTGGGCGGGCTTGATGTTCTCGGCGACCACCTCGACGAAGTCGACCCCGGACATCCGCTCGATCGTCAGGTCGAGCTCCGCCCGCCAGCCGATGCCCACCCCGAGTTCGGACATGTCAGCCTCCTCCTCCGCCGCAACCACCGCCGCCGCAACCGCTCCCGCCGCCGCAACCGGACGATCCACTCCCGCAGCTCGACCCGCTGGTCGAGGTCCCGCAGCCGGCCGCACCGCCCCCAGAGTACGAACTCCGATTGCGGCGACGGGCCTCGACCCTGGTGAGCTCGGACCGCAGTCCGGAATTGCGCACCTCGCCGAGGCCGTAGAGCGCGACGGGCAGGGGACCGTCCGCGACGCCCTGGACGTTCGCCAGCCTGGCCGCGTCGAGCGCCTCCTGGCCCGACGCGGTCAGCGTGGCTCGCGTGGCACGCCGGTGCTTGCGGATGGCGACCTCTGCGCTCACCCACGTGCCCGCGAAGACGAGCAGAGCGAGCATCGCGATGAGGTTCGTCCCCCCTAGCAGGGCCTGCACCACTTCGAGCACCGCTCCGGCGAACGCCAGCACCGAGAGCACCCGCAGCCGCAGGCCCAGCCTGTTGGTCAGGGTGAAGACCCCGTCGGGCAGGAGCAGGCCCAGCCCCGCGAGGTGGTGCTTGAGCCCGTCCATGGCCAGGCTGCGGGCGATCTCGCGCTTGAGCGAGCTCACGGGGAGACCCGAGCGGGAGACGACGAAGCCCAGCGCCGCCTCTTCTATCGGGTCCCGCGACGTGGTGCTCGAATCGACGGGATGCACGCGCCCCCCGCGCGAAACCCGTAAGGCTCCGGACTCGGCCAGCAGCGCGATGGCCGCGTCCGCCACCCGCAGCGGGCCGCCCGCCAGGTAGGCGAGATCGTAGTGGCCGAGGTCACGAGAGCGGGATCCCCCCGTGGCCGTGCGGATGGCGCTGTGCTCGCGTCTGATCGCTGAGGCGGTGTTGACTACGCCCGCCGCCAGGACCACCGAAAGGATCAGCAGGAACAGGTCCATGTACGGCCTCCCCTCGTTCAGCCGATCAGGCTGGATACTGGAAATGACGCGTAAGTGGAGCGTAAGCGTTCCGTTCTCAGCCATTAGAGTTTCGCGCGATTAGCTCACGAATTGCCCTTCAGCTGCTGCCACCGCCGCAGCTCGATCCGCCACCACCGCACGAAGACCCGCCACCGCACGAAGACCCCCCGCCGCACGACGACCCCCCGCCGCACGACGACCCCCCGCCGCAGCTCGACGACCCGCCGCCGAAGTCGAGGCCGCCGAAGGAGTCGCTGCCGAACGTCGTGCCGTCGCCGCCGCTGAAACTCCCGCACGCGCCCACGCAGTCGGAGCCCGGGTCGCCGACTGACAACTCGTCGCAGAGGCGCTGGTCGCCGGCGTCCGACAGCCCGTACAGCGCGACGGGCACCCCCACCGCCAGGGCCAGCGAGCTCTGGTCGCGCGTGCCCCTGGGGTGGTACGTGCGGGCCGACCGTAGGACCTCGCGACCCTCCCTGGTGATGACGTTGCGCAACCTCCGGCGCTGCCCGAAGAGCGCGACGAACCCCGCGACGACGGCGATCACGCTGAAGAACAGCGCCCCGATGAGCACCGGCTCCTTGCCCGCCACCCCCACGGCGGCCAGCACGATCACCAGCACCAGGTAGCCGGTCGCCACCCCCACCGCGATCTTCACGAACTCCCGGCGCCGCCGCGCCTCGCCGAACGCCCGCTCGGGCACGATCAGCCCGCGCCCTTCGAGCCCGGCGACGAGCTCGGCCAGCGCCGGATGCGCTTCGAGCTCCCGCCGCAGCTCGCTCGCCCGGTAGCCGCCCGGCCTGGCCGCCAGCGCGTCGAGCACGGCCTGCTCGATCGGCACCGGCGAGGGCGGCGCGCCGTGCACCGGGGTGACCTGCGAGCCGCGCGACACGCGGACGGCGCCGGCCGTCGCCAGGACGACCAGCGCCGTGTTGATGGCCCGCCGCGGCCCGCCGGACAGATAGGCCAGCTCGTACGGTGACAGCGCGTGCGCGACGCCGCTGGACGCGACCTCGCTGACGCGCCTGCGCTCGGTTTCGACGCGCTGCACCGCCACGTTGACCAGGAACACCACACCGATCGCGGCAATGAGCAGGACGTAGTCCACGACAGCCCCTTCCTCGTGGTACGGCAAGTTAGACGCCGTCGCCGTACCGCACAAGGGACTTTTACCTACTCAGCCGAGGCGGTCGAGCAGGGCCTGGTACTCGTCCCACAGCTCCTTGGGCAGGTGCGTGCCGAACGTGTCGAAGTGCGGCGGGATCAGCGCGGCCTCCTCGCGCCACACGTCGCGGTCGACGGTGAGCAATGTGCGCAGGTCCTCCTCCGGCAGGTCCAGCCCCTCGGTGTCGAGGTCGGCCGGCAGCAGGCCGATCGGGGTCGGCACGGCCCTGGCCTCGCCGTTGAGCCGGTCCACGATCCACTTGAGCACGCGGCTGTTCTCGCCGAAGCCCGGCCAGATGAACCTGCCGTCGGCGTTCTTGCGGAACCAGTTGACGTAGTAGATCCGGGGCAGCTCGGCGCCCGCGCGGCGGCCGATGTCGAGCCAGTGGCCGAAGTAGTCGCCCATGTTGTAGCCGCAGAACGGCAACATGGCGAACGGGTCGTAGCGCAGCTCCCCGACCTTGCCCTCGGCCGCGGCGGTCTTCTCGGAGGCGACGTTGGCTCCGAGAAAGACGCCGTGCTCCCAGCTCAGCGACTCCGTCACCAGAGGTACGGCGGTCGCCCGGCGGCCGCCGAACAAGATCGCTGAGATGGGCACGCCCTTGGGGTCCTGCCACTCGGGTGCGATGGTGGGGCATTGGGACGCGGGGGTGGTGAAGCGGGCGTTCGGGTGGGCGGCGGGCTCGTCGCTGTCAGGCGTCCAGGAGCGGCCCTTCCAGTCGGTCAGGTGCGCGGGCGGCTCTTCGGTCAGGCCCTCCCACCACACGTCGCCGTCGTCGGTGAGTGCGACGTTGGTGAAGATGCTGTTGCCCCAGAGCGTCTTGATCGCGTTGGCGTTGGTCACCTCGCCGGTGCCCGGCGCGACGCCGAAGAAACCGGCCTCCGGGTTGATCGCGTGGAGGCGGCCGTCGTCGCCGAAGCGCATCCAGGCGATGTCGTCGCCGATCGTCTCGACCTTCCAGCCGGGGATCGTCGGCTGGAGCATGGCGAGGTTGGTCTTGCCGCAGGCGCTGGGGAAGGCGGCGGCGATGTAGCGGGTCTCGCCGCTCGGCGGCGTGAGCTTGAGAATCAGCATGTGCTCGGCCATCCAGCCCTCGTCGCGGGCCATGACGCTGGCGATGCGCAGGGCGTAGCACTTCTTGCCGAGCAGGGCGTTGCCGCCGTAGCCGGAGCCGTAGGACCAGATCTCGCGGGTCTCGGGGAAGTGGCTGATGTACTTGGTCGAGTTGCACGGCCAGGGCATGTCCACCTGGCCGGGCTGCAGCGGCGCACCGACGGAGTGCACCGCCTTGACGAAATCGGCGTGCTCATGGTCGCGCTTGCTGCGGCCTCCGTTGGCTCGTCCCTCGCTCTCTCCGGCCTTTCGCGCCGCTCCGATCTTTTCAATGAGCCGGAGCGCCCTGTCACCCATTCGCGTCATGATCCGCATGGACACGGCCACGTACGCCGAATCGGTGATCTCGACGCCGAGCTGGGAGATCTCGCCGCCCAGCGGGCCCATGCAGAACGGCACGACGTACATGGTGCGGCCGCGCATGCAGCCCTTGAACAGCTCGCCGAACGTCTGGCGCATCTCGGCCGGAGCGATCCAGTTGTTGGTGGGCCCCGCGTCCTCCTCGCGCTCGGAGCAGATGAACGTACGGTCCTCGACCCGGGCCACGTCACTGGGATCGGACTTGGCGTAGAAGCTGTTGGGCCGCGCGGCCAGACGCGTGAGCGTGCCGTGGTCGACGAGGAGGTTGGTCAGGCGCGTCCACTCCTCCTCCGACCCGTCGCACCACTCGATCCGGTCCGGCTGGGTCAGGGTTGCGATCTCGTTCACCCACGCGGCCAATTCGCCATTGCTGGTGGGCGCGGGCACTACCACGGAAACGGACACGACGGTGACTCCTCCACTCTCTCAGGGCCCAGTCATCATTAACGACGAAGCGGCCTGGAAGCCAATTGGCATAGACCTATTGGCGTGGCCGTCACCGCAGGCAGCGACCCTGATGATTGATGGAGCCTACCCAGGAGGAGCGGATTTAAAAGAATGAATTCAGCGCAGTGGTCCAGTCCAATATGAATGGTCTAAACCAATTCGCGAAGTGGTTTAGTCCATTCCCCGAGCCGTTTCCGCTGCGTGCTCTCAGGAATTGACGTCGGGCCCGGCGGAGCGAACCCGGTCGACCTGCTGGAGCGCGTCGCGCAGCTCGGCCAGCCAGGTGTCGGTGTTCTTCCCGACCAGGCGTACGCACCAGGCGAGCGCGTCGCTGCGGCTCCTGGCCACGCCTGCGGCCACCAGCGTGTCCAGGACCTGGCGTTCCGCCTGGCGCAGCCTGGTCATCACCGGCACGGACAGTGTGGTGAACATCACAGTCTCGCCGCCGCAGACGACGCCCCAGGACACCTTCTGCCGGAACTTGCGCTCGGCCTCCCTGGCGATCTCGATCCGCCGCTCGCGCGTCTCCTCCCTGAACCGCCTGGCCAGCCCCTCGATCAGGGCGCCCCGCTCGGCCTCCGGGACATCCTCGGGAGGGTCGGGCAGCGTGCCGAGCACCGCGATCTCCTCGCGGTCCCTGACGATCTCGGGCGCCCCGGTGAACCACCCCTCGGGCAGCCGACCGGTGAACCAGCCGTGAACCTGTGCCGTCGCGTCCTCTTCTGTTGCCATGTAATCAACATTACATACTTGCGGGTGAAATGCACATGCCGAATCCGTGCGCTGTGCGCGAAAAAGGAAGGCCCTAGCGGACCTGGGCCGCGGCCACCGGGCTCACCCGGACGACGCCGGCCAGGCCGCGGGTGTACACCGGGGAGATCTTGACCACGTCTCCGGTGCGCGGGGCCTGGATCATCTTCCCGTCACCCCAATAAATCGCCACATGCGAGATGTAGCCCGGATTTGTCGGGTCAAGGCGCCAGAAGATGAGATCGCCCGGCTGCGCCTGCGCCAAGGGCACCTGCGGCCCGGTCACCCACTGCTGGTGCGTCACCCGGGGCATCCGCACCCCCGCCTGGGCGTAGGCCCACTGGACCAGTCCGGAGCAGTCGAACGTGTCGGGCCCCTCGGCCCCCCACACGTACGGCCTGCCCAGCTTGGAAGCGGCGGCCTGTAGCGCCGCGGTGATCTGCTCGCCGGTCATGAACGAACCGGCCGGCCAGTTCTGCTTGACGGTCTGGGGCTGGGGCAGCACCGGGTTGACCATGGCCACCTGCGTGCCCTTGGGCAGCGCTTTGAGGATCTTGGTGCGGAGCGTGGCGGAGTTCGTGTCGGGGGCGCTGACGATGAGCGCGTTGTCGTGCGGCAGGCCCAGCGTGCGGCCGATGTCCTTGGACACGACGGCGTCCACGGCGCCGAACCCGGTGGTGGCGTACGCGCCGATCCGCAGCGGCCCGGCCGGCCCGCTCACCCGGCTGTGCAGCGCCAGCCCGCCGTCGTTGCCCAGCACGAACGAGACCGCCACATCACCGGCCGCGACGTTCTGCCACAGCGCGTCGGACGAGGCGGTCACCTTGGGCGTGTACGCACGAAAGGAGGACGGGTTGACCGCGAGCGTCTGCACCCGCTTGTCGTCCAGCACGATGGACGCCGCGTCGGCCAGCTCCAGCGCCCGCACCCCGCGCAACTTGGCGACCTTCTGTAACAGCTCGTTGGTGAACGGCTTGCTGGTGAGCACGAACAGGTTGGGCTTGTGCAGCTTGCCCAGCGGCGCCACCGGCTGGACGGTCCCGGCCGGCTGCTGCCGCTGGTTCTGCTGGTTCTGCGCCATCAGCGTCTGCTCGGGCGCGGGCCGGGCGTGCGCGGCCTCGGGCTGGGCCCGCTCCCCCGTCTGCACCAGCAGCAACACGTCGGCGGTCAGCACCGCGACCAGCGCCACCACGATGAACGGCACCAGCTTGTACGTCTCGCGCCGCTTACGAGACCTGACCAGAAAGCTGAGGTCCTGCCGGATCCCCGAGGAATGTGAAAATTCCGCCGGGCCAACGGGGGCCCGGCGGTCGTGGTCCAGGGGGGTCAGTTGCCGATGTACGGCACTGCCTCGAGGATCTCGACGGTGTTCTGGCGCCCGTTGGGCAGGGAGTAGGTCGCCTTCTCCCCGATCTTCTTGCCGTTGATCGCCGCTCCGAGCGGGGACCTGGGCGAGTAGACGTCGATCGGCGCTCCGCTCTCCTCACGGGAGGCGAGCAGGAAGGTGACCTCGTCGTCGTCGCCGACGAACCGGATGGTCACGGTCATGCCGGGACCCACCACGCCCTCGGCCTTGGGGGCCTCTCCCACCTGGGCGTTGTCGATGATCTGCCGGAGGTGGAAGATGCGGGCCTCCATCTTGCCCTGCTCGTCCTTGGCGGCATGGTAGCCGCCGTTCTCCTTCAGGTCGCCCTCCTCACGGGCGGCCTCGATCTTCTTGGCGATGTCGACGCGCCCGGGGCCAGAGAGATATTCGTACTCCGCCCTCAGGCGGTCGTACGCCTCCTGCGTCAGCCATGTGACGTTCTCATCGCGAGAGTCGGCCACGGGTTCTCCTTGCTTGCCTAGGGGGCCCTGAGATCACTTGAGGTTGCGCATGGTTGAATTGCGAAAGGCTAACAAGTTAACCGCTCCAACGCTTCCCCAAATGTCTCACTATACGAGATTGCAGTACTGGATGTGGACGGAAGTGGCCTGACCGCTCGTGTCGAGGCTTTCCTTGAGCTGCTTACTACCCTCACCAGCCGGGATTCTTACTTCCTTGCTGCCCACTTCCGCGTGATAGACGTCCAGCGCCCTGATCCGGCAGACGGCCACCCTATCGTCAGGCTTGTACACCTCAAAGGTGATCTCGGCCCGGTCCGGGCTGTCCACGCTGAACGTCACCACCTGCGACGGCGCCTCCGAGCCGCCCGCCGTCATCGACCACATCACGTAGCCCCAGCCACCGGCGATGATCGCCACCAGCACGCCGATCACGATGTGCACGACCAGCCGGCCACGTCGTCTGGGACGATCGGGGAAGTCGTCGGGTGTGCCGAGAACTGGTCCGTTCTCGACATCTCTGGTGGCCATGGCGGAATCTCCCTGCACTCCCTCAGCGTTATCCGAGACAATTGTCGCTCGCGGGGGGAGTGCCCTCGCGACCGCCCAGCAGAAACTATCCTCTCTGGGCGGAGATCCAACGAGGAGAGCGCGCCCGTGAGTGCACCGCTGAGGCTGATGGCAGTCCACGCCCACCCCGACGACGAGTCGAGCAAGGGCGCCGCCACGATGGCGCGTTACGTGCGCGAGGGCGTGGAAGTGCTGGTCTGCACCCTCACGGGCGGTGAGCGCGGATCGGTGCTCAACCCGAAGATGGACCGGCCGGAGATCGTGGCCAACATCGCCGCGGTCCGCAAGGCCGAGATGGACCACGCCCGCGAGATCCTGGGCGTCCAGCAGCGTTTCATGGGCTTCGTCGACTCGGGATTGCCGGAGAACGAGGACGAGAAGCTGCCCGAAGGCTGCTTCGGCGTGCAGAAGCTGGAGGACGCCGCGGCGCCGCTGGTGGCGGCCGTGCGGGACTTCCGGCCGCACGTGATCATCACGTACGACGACGACGGCGGCTACCCGCACCCCGACCACATCATGACCAACAAGGTCTCCGTCGAGGCCTTCGAGGCGGCCGGCGATCCCGACCGCTATCCGGACGCCGGCGACCCGTGGCAGCCGTTGAAGCTCTACTACCAGATGGGCTTCACCAAGGAACGTTTCGAGGCGCTGCACGAGGCGATGACCTCGCGCGGCCTCGGGTCCCCCTACGCCGACTGGATCGCCCGCTGGGAGGACCGCCCCGCCAAGTGGCCGGTGACCACGCGGGTGCCGTGCGGCGACTACTTCCAGATCCGTGACGAGGCGCTGATGGCGCACGCCACCCAGATCGACCCCGAGAGCTGGTGGTTCGTCTGCCCGCGCGAGCTGCAGCAGGAGATCTGGCCGACGGAGGACTACCACCTGGCGCGCTCGCTGGTGGACACGGAGCTGCCGGAGGACGACCTGTTCGCGGGCATCCACGCGGAAGACGTCTCCCCCGCTTGCCACTGACGGGACCACCATCCCCAGGTGGCAGACTGGAAGTGTGACAGTTCTAGCAGCTGGTGATGTGAGTCCGGGTCTGCTCGGCTTCGTCGTGGTGGCCCTCATCGGGGTGGCGCTGTATTTCCTGATCAAGTCGATGAACAAGCAGATGTCGAAGATCCAGGTGCCACGCGAGGACGAGTCGCAGGTCAAGGTGCCGCACGAGGGCGACGACGACAAGAAAGCGGAATAGATGCCGATCGAAGTAGTGGACAACTCGACGGAGAGCCGGTTCGAGATTCTCGTTGACGGGAAGGTCGCCGGGTTCGCCGACTATCGTCTGCTGCCCACCAAGATCGTCTTCACGCACACCGAGGTGCTGCCCGCGTACGAAGGGCAGGGGCTGGCGAGCAAGCTGATCGGCCACGCGCTCCAGGAGAGCGCGGACGCCGGACTGCGCGTCGTGCCCCTCTGCCCCTACGTGGCGAAATACATCGAACGCCACCCCGAGTTCAAGGACCTGGTCGACTCCTAGTCGGCGGGGGCCGACCAGGCGCGTTCCAGCGCCTTCGGCAACCCCCACCAGCCCAGCGGGGTGAGCACCTCGTCCTCGTCCACGATGCCGAGATAGCCCCACAGGCTCACCACCGAGAAGAACAATCCCTCGGTGGCGTCGAGGTCGTCGTCGTCCTGGTCGTCGATGTCGATGTCCTCCGACTCGGCGATGAACCGCGCCATGCGCTCGGGCGAGGCCAGCACCCCCGGCCCCAGCCTGGCCAGCGCCGCCACCCCTGCCAGCCAGTCCGCGTGCTGGATCGCGCAGAGGTTGGCCAGCGCCGCGTCCTCCATGCTCAGCTCCCCGTCGAGATCGGCGAACTCCTCCAGCACGCCGCCGTTCTCCGACAGATCCGAGACGGGCCCGGCCACGCCCGCCACCACCGTCAGCCACAACTCCCGGTCGTCGTCGGGGATCGGCCGCTCCTCGAACCCGGCACACGCCCGCAGCACGTTGGCCGGGTAACCGGGCAGGGCGAGCAGCTCGCGCAGGCGTACCGCGGCCGCCTCCAGCTCGGCGGCGGGCAGCTCGGGCTGCTTGGGCAGCCCCGCGACGATGCGCCGCAGCTCCGAGAGCGCGAACGCCTCCTCCTCGTCCCAGGCCGCGAACAGCTCCTCGTCCTGCTCGTCGCTGACCGCGAAGCCGGGCACCCGGCCGTCGGGCAGCGGCGTGCCGAGCCAGCGCTCCTGGAGATCCTCGTACGCGCCGCGCGCGTCCCGGTCCCCGGCCGCCAGCGCGTCGGGATCGATCTCCCCGGCCTCGACCCGTTCCTCCAGGTACGCGACCAGGCGGGCGAACATCTCGGCCGCCACGGGCCCGCGCTCGTCCTCCTCGGGCCAGACGAAGTAGCTGGGCGTCATGAGGATCGGCTCGGTGCCGGTGGACTCGATCCAGCGCTGCACGTCGCCGACCGTGGCCACGCCCGACTCGATCGAGCTGAGCGTCGCCTTGGCGGAGTCCCAGAACGCCAGGGAGAGCGGGTTGCCCGCCGACATCATCGCGCGCCGCAGGTCGGGCAGCGCCACCAGCGCCACCCCTGAGGGCACGGCGAGCAGCGCGCGGGCCATGTCCCTGCGCGTGATGGCGGTGGCCGGGCGTCCGGCGTGGGCGCAGACGAAGTCCATATCCACGCCCCGTAACCTACGCCGTCCCGCCCTTCCCAGTCAGCCGTGGCCTGGGAGTGCCCGCGGTTTAGGGTGAAAGGGGGAGGTCCTGATGAACCGCTTGAAAGACGCCACGAGCCCTTACCTGCTCCAGCACGCGGACAATCCGGTGGATTGGCATCCGTGGGGCGAGGAGGCATTCGAGGAGGCCCGGCGCCGCGACGTGCCACTGCTGATCAGCGTGGGCTATTCGGCTTGTCACTGGTGTCATGTCATGGCCCATGAGAGCTTCGAGGACGCCGGCACCGCGCAGCTCATGAACCGGCACTTCGTCAACGTGAAGGTCGACCGCGAGGAGCGGCCCGACGTGGACGCCGTCTACATGAGCGCCACGCAGGCCATGACGCACCAGGGCGGCTGGCCGATGACGGTGTTCGCCACGCCTGAGGGGCATCCGTTCTACTGCGGCACCTATTTCCCGCGACCCCACTTCCAGCGCCTGCTCACCGAGGTCCACAACGTGTGGACGGGCGACAGGGACTCCGTGTTGGCCCAGGGGGCGAAGGTGGTGGAGGCGCTCAACGCGCACACCGCGCTGCCCAGCGGGGCTCTGCCAGGGGAGGAGACGCTGGCGCTGGCCGTACGGAATCTGCGGGAGTCCTACGACCCGGCGAACGGCGGGTTCGGCGGGGCGCCCAAGTTCCCGCCGTCCATGGCGCTGGAGTTCCTGCTGCGGTCCGGCGAGCGCGAGATGAGCGGGCGGACGCTTGCGGCCATGGCCCGCGGCGGCATGTACGACCAGCTCGGCGGCGGGTTCGCGCGCTACAGCGTGGACGCGGAATGGGTCGTGCCGCATTTCGAGAAGATGCTCTACGACAACGCCCTGCTGCTGCGGGTCTACACGCACTGGTGGAAGGCCGACGGCGGCGACCTGGCCCGGCGGGTCGCGCTGGAGACGGCTGACTGGCTGCTGCGCGAGATGCGCACACCGGAGGGCGGGTTCGCCTCGGCGCTCGACGCCGACAGCGAGGGCGTGGAGGGCAAGTTCTACGTCTGGACGCCCGAGGAGCTGCACGAGGTGCTCGGCGCGGATGACGGGCGGTGGGCGGCGGGCCTCTTCGAGGTGACCGGCACGTTCGAGCACGGCACGTCCGTGTTGCAACTGCTGCGCGATCCTGAGGACCCGGCGCGCTACGAGCGCGTCCGCGAGCGCCTGCTCGCCGCCAGGGACCGGCGGGTACGCCCCGGGCGCGACGACAAGGTCGTGGCCTCCTGGAATGGTCTGGCCATCGCGGCCCTGGCCGAGACCGGCGTGGTGTTCGAGCGGCCGGACCTGGTGGCCGCGGCCACGGCGGCGGCCGAGCTGCTCGCGGGCACGCACCTGGTGGACGGCAGGCTGCTGCGCACCTCGAAGGACGGCCGGGCGGGCACGAACTCCGGAGTGCTCGACGACTACGCCAACCTGGCGGAGGGTCTCATCTCCCTGTACGGCGTCACCGGCGAGGCCAGGTGGCTCCGGCTGGCGGGTTCGTTGCTGGACACCGTGCTCGACAGGTTCGCCGACGGGGCGGGCGGCTTCTACGACACGGCCGACGACGCCGAGCGGCTGTTCCAGCGGCCGCAGGACGCCACGGACAACGCCACCCCTTCAGGGCAGTACGGCGCCGCCGGCGCGCTGCTCTCCTACGGCGCGCTGACCGGCTCCGCCCGCCACCGGGAGGCCGCCTACGCCGCGCTCGGCACCGTGTCCGTGCTGGCGAAGGGGCATGCCAGGTTCGCGGGCTGGGGGCTGGCGGTGGCCCGCGCGGCGCTGGACGGGCCGGTCGAGGTGGCCGTCGTGGGCCCGGCCGGCGATCCGCGCACGACCGCGCTGCACCGGGCGGCGCTGCTGGCCGACGCGCCCGGCCTGGTGGTCGCGCTCGGAGATGGGGATTCCGGCGGGTCCAGGGAGGTGTTCCCCGAGCTGCTCGAAGGGCGCGGACTGGTCGGCCAGGCGCCTGCCGCCTATGTGTGCAGGGGGTTCACCTGCCGGATGCCCGTCACCACCGTTGAGGAGCTACGGGCCGAGCTGACCGGATAAGCGGCTCAGCCGGTGACGGGGCGGCCCGTGTTGTCAGCGCCTCGGCCGGGCCCCTGGTCGGGCTCCGTCGAGGGCTGCTGGTCGGGGAGCTGCGTCGGCGGCGGGGCGGTCTCCGTGGGCTGGTCGTCCGGCCGGCCGGTGTTCGGCGCGTCCGTCGTGGGCGGGTCCGTGAACGGGGTCGCGGTGAGGTCCGGGTCGGGCGTGTTCCAGTCCGGGACGGTCGGGGGCGACTGCTCGTCCTGGGGCAGGCCCCGATCCCGCTCCGGCGTCGAGTAGTCGGGGTTCCAGCCGTACTCCGAAGGCTCGGGGAACTCCTGGACCGGCTTGCCCGCCATCGCCTCGGTCATGAACGCCCGCCAGATCTGCGCGGGCAGTTGGCCGCCGAACTGCGTGCCGTACCCGGGGATCGTCACCGTGGCGTTGTCGTCGCGGAACATGTCGACCGCCACCGCGAGTTGCGGGGTGAAGCCGTTGAACCAGACCGAGGCCGACTCGTCCGTGGTGCCCGTCTTGCCGGCCACCGGGCGGTCGTAGAGCCTGGCGGCGGTGCCGGTGCCGTACTTGACGACCTGCTGCATCGCGTACGTGGTGTCCGCGGCGGCCTGCTCGCTGACCACCCGCGTCGAGGTCGGCTCGACGGCCTGCCTGGCGCCCTCGCCGTCGGTGACCGACCGCACCACGTGGGCCTCCATGTGCACGCCCTTGTTGGCGAACGAGGAGAAGCCCGAGGCGTTCTGGACGGCGCTGACCGAGGCCACGCCGAGCGGGAAGGAGGCGGCGTTCTGGTGCTGCTGGAGCTGGGCCGCGGGGATGCCGGCCGCCTCGGCGGTCTCGGCGACCTTGTCCAGGCCGACCTTCTGGCCGAGGTCCACGAACGCGGTGTTGACGGAGTTCTGGGTGGCGCTCACGAGGTTGATCCGCCCGTACGAGCGGCCGCTGTCGTTCGGGATCGGCTTGGAGGCCGACGCGACGCGCAGCGGCGAGTTGCCGTCGACCCTGGTGGACAGGTCGAAGCCGTTGTTCAGCGCGGCCGCCAGCGTGTACGGCTTGAACGTCGACCCGGCCATCACCTTGGCCGAGAACGCGCTGTCGTAGTAGGCCGACTGCGAAGGACGCCCCCCGTAGAAGGCGACGACCTCGCCCGTCGCGGGATCGATGGCCGCCAGCCCGGTCCGTACCTTCTTCGGCGTGGACTCCGGCAGCACGTCCTTGACCGCCCGCGCGGCCGCGTCCATGAGCTTCTTGTCGAACGTGGTGACGACCCTGAGCCCGCCGCCGTTGATGTCCTCGTCGGTGTAGCCGCGCCGGTTGAGCTCGGCGGTCACCTGTTCGAGCATGTAGCGGGACTGGCCCTTGAGCTCGAACGGCTTCTTCGGCGCCGTGAGCTCGGGGAACTTCTCGGCCGCCACCTGATCGGCGGTCAGCGCGCCGGTCTGCCCCATGGCGTCGATCACGGACTTCCAGCGGACCTGCGCCGCCGCCAGGTCGGAGCCCTTGGGGTCGGCGAACCTGCTGGGCTGCTGGATCACCGCCGCGAGGTAGGCGCCCTCGGCCACGGTCAGCTTGTCGACGTCCTTGCCGAAGTAGGCGCGGGCGGCCGACTGGATGCCGTTGGCGCCGCGGCCGAAGTAGATCGTGTTGAGGTACTGCTCCAGCACCCAGTCCTTCGACTTGGACTGGTCGACCTTCATCGCGATGAGGATCTCTTTGAACTTGCGGGTGACGGAACGTTCCTGGCTGAGGCCGCTGTAGTAGTTGCGCACGAGTTGCTGGGTGATCGTCGAGCCGCCCTGGAGCTGCGCCCCGGTGACCGTGGACCAGACGGCCCGCGCGGTGCCCTTGAGCGAGACGCCGCCGTCCTCGTAGAACGAGCGGTTCTCCGCCGCGATGACCGCGTCGCGCACGTGCTTCGGCACCTTGGCCAGCTCGACGTTCTTGCGGTCGATGCCCTGCCTGGCGAGCACGGTCTTGCCGTCGCGGTAATAGATCACCGAACCCTGCGCGGTGGCCTGCTCCTGGGTGCTGTCGGGAATCGGGGTCATGGCCCACGCGACGGCGAAAAGCCCGACCAATACCAGGATTCCCGCGCCACAAGAAATCAGTAGAAGTCGGAGTATTCGCCGCTTTCGCATCCTGTTTCCACCACCGATCCGCACCCTCGACCCCCTCGTCAAGCCTCGCCCAACCCCCGCAAGCTGGGCGAATGTCAAGGGTAAACGATCGATAATGGTGCCTCGTCCCTATGCGATAGTACGGCTACCGCCCTCCGCGTCGCGGAACATCGGCGACCAAAGGCAACACTCGGTATGGAACGGGAGTGTCAAGGACGATGATCGAATTAGTCCTGAGCACCCCCTGAACCTCAACGATCTGGTCGATAACCCTTTGCAGATCGGCATTCGTGCGCGCCACCACCCGGCAGAGCAGATCGCTGTCGCCGGTGATCGTGTGCACCTCCAGCACCTCTGGAATGTGCGCCAGCCGGTCCGCCACCGGGTCGTGCCCGGCGACCTGCCTGATCTCCAGGGTGACGAACGCGGTGACGTCGTAGCCGAGCGCCTCGGGCGACACGTCGGGCCCGAACCCGGTCACTACCCCCCTGGCGAGCAGCCGGTCGAGCCGGGCCTGAACCGTGCCGCGGGCCACGCCGAGCCGTCGCGAGCATTCGAGCACGCCCAGCCTGGGCTCGGCGGTCAGCAGGGCGATGAGTTTGGCGTCCAGGTCATCGATCGTCATGCTGTACAGACTTACCGGACATCCCTCGACCACGCTAGGCAGATTGTGCACTCTCTGAGGTAACTGTTGCGCAAGTCGTCCAGATAAATCGAGAGTTGGTGGCATGAGTGATGTCTTTCCGGTTAATGGCATGGACGCCGTGGTGTTCGCCGTGGGCAACGCCAAGCAGGCGGCTCACTACTACTCGACCGCATTCGGCATGATGCTGGTCGCCTACCGCGGCCCTGAGAACGGCAGCCCCGACACGGCCGCCTACGTCCTGACCTCGGGCAGCGCCACATTCGAGTTCCGGGCTTCGATCCGCCCGGGCACGGAGATCGCGCGGCACGTCGCCGAGCACGGTGACGGGGTGATCGACCTGGCCATCCAGGTGCCCGACGTGGAGGCGGCATACGCCCACGCCGTCGCCCACGGGGCCGAGGGGCTGGCGGAGCCGTACACGATGGAGGACGAGCACGGCAAGGTGCAGCTCGCGGCCATCGCCACCTACGGCCAGACGCGGCACACGCTGGTCGACAGGTCCAACTACGGCGGCCCGTACCTGCCCGGCTACGTGCCCGTGGAGCCGCTGGTGGCCCCGCCGGCGACGAAGGGCGGCCGGTTGTTCCAGGCCATCGACCACTGCGTCGGCAACGTCGAGCTGGGCAAGATGGACGAGTGGGTGGAGTTCTACCGCAACGTCATGGGCTTCACGAACATGGCCGAGTTCATCGGCGACGACATCGCGACCGAGTACTCGGCGCTCATGTCCAAGGTCGTGGCGGACGGGACGCGCAAGGTCAAGTTCCCGCTCAACGAGCCGGCCGTGAGCCGTAAGAAGTCGCAGATCGACGAATACCTGGAGTTCTACGGCGGTCCCGGTGTGCAGCACATCGCGCTGGCCACCAACGACATCCTCACCACGGTCGACCACATGCGGGCGGCCGGGGTGCGCTTCCTGGACACGCCCGACTCGTACTACGAGGACCCCGAGCTGCGGGCGCGCATCGGGCAGGTGCGGGCGCCGATCGAGGAGCTGAAGCGGCGGAAGATCCTCGTTGACCGGGACGAGGACGGCTACCTGCTGCAGATCTTCACCCAGCCGGTGCAGGACCGGCCCACGGTCTTCTTCGAGCTGATCGAGCGGCACGGCTCGCTCGGGTTCGGCAAGGGCAACTTCAAGGCGCTGTTCGAGGCGATCGAGCGGGAGCAGGAACGCAGGGGCAACCTTTAGTTTGTCCCGACTTGGTGGTGGTCATCAGGACATCATGGGACCGCCACCACCAGGGCTGGCAGGGCGCTGGCGGCGGCTGTTCGCCGGCGTCCTCGACTGGCTCATCGTCAACGTCCTCACCGCACCCTTCAGCTGGCCCAGCTGGCAGTACGCGTGGGACTCCGGCAGGGCCGTCTGGGATCGATATCCGGTGGAACACACCTTCCTGACCGGGCTCGTGGGGTTCCTGTACTTCTGGCTGCTGCATTCCTTCTGGAATGGTCAGACGCCGGGCAAGAAGTTGTTCGGCATCAGAGTGGTGCAGGACAACGGCGCCAGGATCGAGGTGGGGCAGACCGCGGTAAGGCAGGCCGTGGCGAGCGTGCTCGAATGGCTCTGCTGGGTCGGCCTCCTGGTGGATCTCGGCTGGATCCTCTTCGACCCGCGTAAACAGGCCCTGCACGACAAGGCCGCCAGGACGGTCGTCGTCAATGCCTGACTCAGCGTAAGATTTTGGTCACGGTTTCGAAGGGGGCTCGTACGCGGATGCGTTCAGACAGGCGCGTGGTGGCACTGCTGGCGGCGCTGGTCAGCGTGCTGGCCTGCGCCGCCGACGAGCCGCCGCAGGCGGCCGAGGCCAGGGCGGGCGCGCCAGGCATCGGCGACACCGACTTCCCCACCGACGGCAACGGCGGCTACAACGTCGCCCACTACGACCTGGCCGTCGACTACACCCCTGCGACCAAGCGGCTCGACGGCGTGGCCACCATCCGGGCCGCCGCCACCCAGGACCTGTCGAGCTTCAACCTCGACCTGACCGGGCTCGACGTGCGCCGGGTCACCGTGGACGGCTCGCCCGCCAGGTTCACCCGCAAGGGCGACGAGCTGACCGTGACGCCCGACGGGCCGATCGGCGACAAGGCCCGCTTCAGCGTCAAGGTCTCCTACTCCGGGCTGCCCAAACCGGCCAAGGACCGTGCCAACCTGGGCACGTACGGCTTCATCCCCACCTCCGACGGCGCGTTCGTGGCCTCCGAGCCCAACGGCTCCAAGACCTGGTTCCCCAGCAACGACCACCCCGCCGACAAGGCCACCTTCGACTTCACCATCACCGTGCCCGCCGGGCTGACGGCGGTGGCCAACGGCGAGCTCACCGGGCAGCCCACGACCTCCGGGGGCAAGACCACCTACAGGTGGCGCGAGCGGCACCCGATGGCGACCTACCTGGCGACGGCCACGCTGGGCAAGTTCGAGCTGCGCCAGGGCACGACCCCCGGCGGCATCCGCGACTTCGCCGCCGTCGACCCCAGGTTCAAGGGCTCGCTCGACAAGCTCTACAAGACCTCCGCGGAGGTCACCGACTACTGGTCCACGGTCTTCGGCCCCTACCCGTTCTCCTCGACCGGCGGCGTGGTCGACGACTATTCCGCCGGCTACGCCCTGGAAAACCAGACCAAGCCGATCTACGGCGGCTTCGTGCCCGACGAGAGCATCATCGCGCACGAGCTGGCCCACCAGTGGTTCGGCAACAGCCTGACCATCAAACGGTGGAAGGACCTCTGGCTCAACGAGGGGTTCGCCACGTACGCGGAGTGGTTGTGGTCGGAGCACAAGGGCAAGAAGACCGCCGACGCGATCTTCAAGGAACTCCACAACCGCGCGGCCACCGACCCGATATGGACATACCCGCCGGGGCGGGCCAAGCCCGATGACCTGTTCAACCAGTCGGTCTACGCCCGCGGCGGCATGACGCTGCACGCCCTGCGCAGGGCCGTGGGCGACGAGACGTTCTTCAAGCTGCTCAAGACGTGGTCCGCCGACCACCGCTACGGCCACGTCACGACGGAGCAGTTCATCGACCTCGCCCAGCGGCTCTCCGGCAAGGACCTCCGCCCGCTCTTCGACGCCTGGCTCTTCCAGCCGCGCCGGCCCGCCTAGGAAACGCTTCTCGTCGCTCGGTCCAAGTACGAGGTGTAAGGGCGAACGACGAAGGGAGCGAGGCCAGTGCGCCTCAACGAGGACCCCGCGGCCTTTGAGGCCTTCTATCGCCGCCACGTCGATGCCGTCATGAGATTCGTGGTCCGGCGGGTGAGCGACCCTCATCTGGCGGCCGACCTGACGGCGGACATCTTCCTGGCGGTCCTGGGCTCGGCGCACACGTACGTGCCCGGCCGGGGCAGCGAGATCGCCTGGCTGTACGGCGTCGCGCGCAACGTCGTGTCGGCCCAGCATCGCAAGTCGGCCCGGGAGGCGCGGGCGGCCGGCCGCGTCGCGGGACGGCGGCTGATGGACGACGACGATCTCGTCAGGATGGAGGAGCGGATCGACGCCGAGCGCCGGATGCGCAGCGCTCTGGAGGCCATGGCCGGGCTGCCGGAGGGCGAACGCGCGGTGCTGGAACTCGTGGCGATCGACCAGCTCACCGTCACTGAGGCCGCCGCGGCCCTGGGCATCGGGAAAGTCACCGCACGAGTCCGGTTGCACCGGGCCAGACGTGCCCTTGAAGGCGTCGCTTCGCCATCGGCTGCGTATGTGGAGGGACAGGCATGAGCAACTTCGAAGACCGTCTTCTCGGTGCGCTCAAGGAAGAGATCACGATGAGGACGGCGGAGGACAAGATGACCACTGTGACACCGGTTCAGCGCGGCTCTCGGCGGCGCTTCGTGGGGCTGTCCGCCGCGGTAGCGGGGGTCGCGGCGGCCGCCAGCGCGGTGGTGGTGCTGACCGGGCTCACCAGCAGCCCGGCGTACGCGGTGACGAAGGGCTCCGACGGGGCCGTCAGCGTGCGGATCAACGAGTTCAGCGACCCGAAGGGGCTGGAGTCCGAGCTGGCCGCCGCGGGGGTCAAGGCGGTCGTCGACTACCTGCCGTTCGGGCAGACCTGCAAGGAGCCGCGTGGCGCGCGGGGGTCCGTGAGCGGGGAGTTCTCGGTGAGCATCGGCACGGAGGGCGACGGGATCTCGTTCAAGATCGAGAAGGGGCAGGTCCCTGCGGGCGAGACGCTCGTCCTGGCCTTCACCAAGGCCGAGGACGGCGCGGACAAGCCGCCGTTCTCGAACTCGCTGCAGGTGGTCAAGGGGGCGGTCGCGCCCTGCGAGGCGACCTCGATGCCCATTCCGCCGGCTGACGGCAAGGGCACGACCGACGGGAAGCAGGACGACGGACCCGGCGTCCAGTCCAAAACCGGAGGGGAGGACGAGGGGCCCAGCCTGAACTCCGAGACCAAGTGACGGACCTTCCCGGCCCGGCGATCTGCTGAACAGTCGCCGGATCCGCGCCAGGCCCGGCGACCCTCCCGAGCAGACGGGGCCGCCGGGCCTCCCGGCGTGCCGGACCAGGTCATGGGCCGCCCGCAGTGCTGGAGAAAGTGCTGGAGAACACGAGGACGGAGGCCGTGAAGCCGTGCACGTGATTGTGGCCCGCGACGGGACCGACCTCACCGGCCGCGAAGAAGCCCGCCACGCCGATGGGCCCGAGCGTGTCGCGCAGGGCGATCGGGTCGTGGTCGGCCGTGCCGAACATGGCCGAGCCCCGCCCGTTACAGGAGAACAGCAGCGCCCCGTCCACCTTGCCGAGCTCCTCGCGGTGGGCGTCGAGCACGTCGTACAGGTCCTCGTCGGCGGTGGCCGCGTCGCGCACCTGGAAGCGCACGGTCCTGCCGATCTCCACGATGTCGCCGATGGCCACGGCCTCGCGTTCCGGGTCGATGCCGATGACTCCCCTGATGAGGAAGTCGCCGCGTTCGTGCCGTTCGGCGTATTCGTCCATGGCCAGGCCGATCTGCAACCCGGACGCGACCAGCTCTCGGTCGTCCTCGTCCAGCTCGCTGACGATGTCCTCCAGCCTGGCCAGCGCGGGTTGTCCGGCCAGTTCGAGCAGCAGGTTCTCCTCCGACGCCGTGACCACCATGCTGGGGCCGATCGGGCGGCAGCCCTGGCTGACCACGGTGCTGATCTTGACCGGGCCGCTGATCAGCACGCCGATCGCGCCCTCGGAATAGATCTCGCCGTCGGCGAACAACCGTACGGAACCCTTGCCCTGCAGTCCGTTGGCCAGCCCGCCGATCAGCGGCAGGTCGCCGAGCACGTCCACCGAGCGCTCGACGAAGGCGTCGGTCGGAAAGGTGTACGGGTCGGCCAGCAGGATCGCCACATGGTCGTCCCCGCCCCGCTCGGGCAGCCCGACCACCACGAACCTGTCCTCCGCCGCCAGCGTCTCCAGCGCGAACGTGGTCAGCCTCGCCCCGTCCAATTTCGCCGCCCACGCGCTCACAGCGGGTGTCAGCTCCACGCCCTGACCGTCACCGATCACTCCCGTGGCGCTGCATCCGATCACGTGCGCCTCGGGCGCGAGTTTCATCGCGGCCTGACCGGCCCTCGCGACGTCCTCGGGGTCGTCGCCGCAGATGAAGAAGCAGACCAAGTCGGCTTGGCCGCTGAGCCTCGACAGTGCCTGGCCTACGGCGTTCTCCGCGGCCTCCACCAGGTCGGAACCCACGGCGAGGCCGTCGGCGAAGCGGCTTGTCATCAAGGCCACGCGTCTCGCCTCCCTCGACATGTCCAAGTTCCCTAGGCCCGATTCTCCCCACTAAAGGGACAAGCACGCGCACGAACCGTCACGCAATGGTCAAGATCCGAAATCTCCGCCAGATGCGAAACTCTCTGCCGCATTTCCCTCAGGGGACGTAGTCTCGTTCCCGTGCATCAGCCACGTATTCTCCGCGAGTTGCGAGAGAGCGGCCACGTTCATCGCACCGTCAAAGCCGAGGTCCGGGAAAACCTGCTGGCCAAGCTGCGGGCGGGCGAGCCCCGCTTCCCCGGCATCGTGGGCTTCGACGACTCGGTCCTGCCGCATTTGGAGCGCGCTTTACTCGCCGGGCACGATCTGGTCCTCCTGGGGGAGCGCGGCCAGGGCAAGACCCGGCTCATCCGCACCGTCACCGGGCTGCTCGACGAGTGGACCCCGGTGGTCGAGGGTTGCGAGATCAACGACCATCCGTACACGCCGGTCTGCACGCGCTGCCTGGCGCTGGCGCGGGAGCTGGGTGAGGAGCTGCCGGTCGCGTGGAAGCACCGCGACGAGCGGTACGGCGAGAAGCTCGCCACGCCCGACACCTCCGTGGGCGACCTGATCGGCGACGTCGACCCGATCAAGATCGCTGAGGGGCGCCGGCTCGGCGACCCGGAGACGGTCCACTACGGCCTGGTCCCCCGCACCAACCGGGGCGTGTTCTCCGTCAACGAGCTGCCCGACCTGGCGGAGCGCATCCAGGTGTCGCTGCTCAACGTGCTGGAGGAGCGCGACATCCAAGTGCGCGGCTACAACCTGCGGCTGCCGCTGGACATCCTGCTCATCGCCAGCGCCAACCCCGAGGACTACACCAACAGGGGCCGGATCATCACGCCGCTGAAAGACCGGTTCGGCGCCGAGATCCGCACCCACTACCCGCTCACGGTCGAGGACGAGCTCATCCTCATCCGCCAGGAGTCCATGCCGGACATCGGGGCCGACATCCCCGAGCACCTGGTGGAGGTGATCGCCAGGTTCACCCGCCTGGTCCGCGAGTCGACCGCCGTGGACGCCCGTTCCGGCGTGTCGGCGCGTTTCTCGATCGCGGCCGCCGAGACCGCGTCCGCCTCGGCGGTGCGCAGGGCGGCGATCATGGGCGAGGCGCAGGCCGTCACGCGCGTGGTCGACCTGGCCCCGGTGGTGCACAGCCTGCGGGGCAAGGTGGAGTTCGAGGTCAGCGAGGAGGGCAGGGAGACCGAGATCCTCGCCCATCTGCTGCGGCGGGCGACGGCGGAGACGTTCAGGAGCCGGTTGGGCGGGATGGACCTGTCACCGGTGACCGACAAGTTCGCCGAGGGCAACCAGGTGGAGTCCGGCGAGCTGGTCCCGGCCGGGGAGCTGCTGCACCGGATCGGCCCCGTCACCGGCCTGGCGAAGGTCATGTCCAGGCTGGGCATGGGAGCCGGAGAGGAGTCCCCAGGGCACGCCGCGGCGGCCCTGGAGTTCGCCCTGGAGGGCCTTTACCTCATGCGGCGCCTGTCCAAGGAAGACCTTGACGGAGTAACCGTTTACCGGACGTGAAGATGCGGGCGGTCTCCCGCGTCAATGGTGATAGCTGATCACGCCGTTCGGGGGAGACCGTCTCATGCACCTGCTCGTGCCCGCCGGGGTCAAGCTCGGGTACACGTACACGACACTTCGGGGACGCGTGAGCGGCCTGGGAGTCGCCTTGGGGGCACATGGCGGCGTTTCTCGGGTTAGCGTGGTTTCGTGATGGCCTTCCGCTATGGCGAGTACCACGACGGCCCCGATCCCCTTGCCCCGCCCTACGACGTGCGAGCGGCTCTCGACGAGATGGGCGACGCGATCCTGTCGGGATCCACGCCGGTCCATGCCCTGCGCGACCTGCTCAAGCGCGGCCTGCCCGGCGCGCAGGACCGCCGGGGGCTCGACGACATGCTCAGGGAGGTCCGCCGGCGCCGCCGTGACCTGCGCGAGCGCGGGCGGCTGGACGGCACGCTGGAGAAGGCACGGGCGCTGCTGGACAAGGCCATCGGGCAGGAGCGGGCCGAGCTGTTCCCCGATCCGTCCGACGACGCGAGGCTGCGTGAGGCCGGGCTCGACGGGTTGCCCGAGGACACGGCCAGCGCGATCCAGGAGCTGAGCACGTACGACTGGCGCTCTTCCGCGGCGCGCCAGACGTTCGAGGAACTGCGGGACCTGCTGCGGCGGGAGGTGCTGGACAGCCAGTTCAGGGGCCTGCGGGACGCGCTCGCGAACCCGGATCCGGAGGCCATGGAGCGCATCCGCCAGATGATGTCGGACTTGAACGACATGCTGGACAAGGACGCCCGCAGCGAGCACACTCAGGCGGACTTCGACGCCTTTATGGGGAAATATGGGGATTTGTTCCCCGAAAAGCCCCGCAACCTGGACGAGCTCGTCGACATCCTGGCCCGCCGCGCCGCCGCCACCCAGCGCATGCTGGCCTCGATGACCCCGCGCCAGCGCGAGGAGCTCAACAACCTGATCAACCAGACCCTCGACCAGGCCGGCCTCGCCGACCAGATGCGCCGCCTCGGCGAGTCCCTCTACGCCCGCCGCCCCGACCTGGCCTGGAACGCCCCGGAGCGCCTCACCGGCGAAGAACCCCTGGCCATGGGCGACGCCGTTACAGCCCTGGAGGAGCTGGCAGACCTCACCCAGCTGGAGACCGCCCTGCGCCAGGACTACCCGGGCGCACGGCTGGACGACATAGACGAGGCCGCCGTACGCCGTGCGCTCGGCCGCTCGGCCGTAGACGACCTGGAGGCGCTCAAGCGCATCGAACGTGAGCTGGAGGAACAGGGCTACCTCCTGCGCCGCCGCGGCAAACTCGAGCTCACCCCCAAGGCGGTCCGCCGCCTGGGCGAGACGGCGCTACGCCGCGTGTTCAACTCGTTGGACGCAGGCAGGCGCGGCGACCACGACCAGCACGACGCGGGCTCGGCGGGAGAGCTCACGGGCTCATCACGTCCGTGGCGCTTCGGCGACGAACAACCGATAGACGTGGTCCGCACGTTAGTGAACGGCGTCCGCAGCGGCGGCGTGGCCCCGGCGCGAACGGGCGGGCAGGTGGCCGTACGCCTCTCGGTGGACGACTTCGAGGTGGCCGAGACCGAACGCCGCACCGCCGCCGCCGTCTGCCTCCTGGTGGACCTGTCCTACTCGATGGCCCTACGCGGCACCTGGGCAGCCGCCAAGCAAACGGCCCTGGCCCTCCAGGCCCTAGTAGCATCCAAGTTCCCCCAGGACGCGGTCCAGATCATCGGCTTCTCCAACTACGCCAGAGTCCTGCAACCGGACGAGCTGGCGGGCCTCGACTGGGACATGGTCCAGGGCACCAACCTGCACCACGCCCTCCTGATCGCCGGCCGCCACCTGGACCGCCACCCCGACTTCGAGCCGGTGGTCCTGGTGGTCACGGACGGCGAACCCACCGCCCACCTCATGCGCAACGGCCGATCGGCCTTCGAATGGCCACCATCACACGAGACGCTGGAGCTCACGCTGGCCGAAGTCGACAAGATGACCCGCCGCCGCGCCACGATCAACATCTTCATGCTGGCGGCGGACGACCGCCTGAAGGAGTTCGTGGACGAGGTGGCCCGCAGAAACGGCGGCCGTGTCTTCTCGCCGAGCGCCGAACGCCTGGGCGAATACGTGGTCAGCGACTTCCTCCGCCTTCGCCGCTCCCGCTGAACTGTCGGTGCCAGGTGCCAGACTCGCTCACCATGAGCAACGATGTGCGCCTGAGGGATGTCGTGGAGGCGGACCTGGAGGTGTTCCTGGCGCAGGAGCACGACCCGGAGGCGGTGCGGAGGTCGAGGTTCACTCCCAGGCCCCGGGAGGCGTTCCTGCGCCACTGGACCACGCGAATCCTCGCCGACCCCACCGTCTACGTGCAGGCGATCATCGCGGACGGCGAGCTGGCCGGAAATCTCGTGGCCTGGTGGGAGGGCGACAAGCGTTTCATCGGCTACTGGCTCGGCCGCGAGTTCTGGGGCCGCGGCATCGGGAGCCGAGCGCTCGGGCTCTTCCTCCAGCAGGAGAAGACCAGACCGCTGTACGCCGACCCGTTCCACGCGAACACGGCCTCGGTCCGCCTCCTGGAGAAACACGGCTTCGAGCGCACCGGGACGATCCAGCACGGCGAGGACGAGCACATCATGCTCGCCTTGACGTAAAGCGCCGTGCCTTCCTGCTGCTGTGAGCCATTCGTGGATGGCAGTCCCGTTCCCGCGTGCGGGTGTTCCCCAGGGCGGCGAGGGCTACGCTCATCCAGCGTGACGGAAATCCAGCCGGAGTTGTGGCTCGATCGCGCGGGCACGGCCATTGCGTTCTATGAGGCGGCGTTCGGCCTCACGCTGTGACCTGCGATTGAGTTCTCGGCTGCTCGGACCCGGATGGCTCCGCGGCGAGTTAGCGACCTGAGGCGTTCAAGGCCGGTGGAGGGCGCGACACCGAGCATGCGAGGCAGTTCCGGTTTCACTTCCGCGCATCTGTCTGGAGAAGACGGATGATCTCCGAATCAAGTTCATCCACGTATGGACTAGCACCCCAGTTCCGGACATTCGTTCGATCCTTGCCTGCCATCGCGACCATTCGGTTGATAATTTCGGGCACTGACGTCCGCTGGAAGGGTATGCCGTGTCGAAGTTCGACCATGAACGCGTAGTGATCCACACCGGGCCGCGCTCCGGTCTGCCGGTCATCGTCGCCATCCATTCCACAGTGCTCGGCCAGGCGGTCGGCGGCTGCCGGGTGTGGCACTACGGCGACTGGCACGAGGCCCTCACCGACGCGTTGCGCGTGTCGGCGGGCATGACCGCCAAGTGCGCTGTCGCCGGACTGGCCAACGGCGGCGGCAAGACCGTCGTCGCTCTGCCGAACGGCATGCGCCTCGACGCGGCGCAGCGGCGCAACCTCCTGCATGACGTGGCCGACGTCATCGAGTCCCTGGACGGCGCGTACGCGACCGGCCCGGATGTCGGCACCACGCCCGTGGACATGGCCGTAATCGGCGACCGTACCCGCCATGTCTTCTGCCGGCCGCAAGAACAGGGCGGCAGTGGCGACTCCTCCCCGCACACCGCAGCCGGGACGCTCGCCGCCCTTCGCGCCACCCGCCGTCATCTTCACGGAGCCTCCAAGCTCCAAGGCTGTCGTCTCGCCGTGGTCGGCCTGGGCGGCGTCGGCGAAAAACTCGCCCGGATGCTTGCCGCCGAGGGTGCCCAGCTTCAGGTGAGCGACATCGACCAGGCCAAGCGGGTGCTGGCCGACCAGCTCGGCGCCGCGTGGATCGACCCCGATGAGGCCCTCACCCAAGATGTCGACATCCTTGTGCCCGCCGCGCTCGGCGGCATCCTCACCCAGCAGATCATCCCGAGGCTACGCTGCGCCGCCATCACCGGCCCCGCCAACAACCAGCTCGCCACTCCGGAAGTCGCCGAGCTCCTGCACCAGCGCGGCATCCTCTGGGTGCCGGACTACGTCGCCGGCGCCGGCGGTGTCATCCACGCCCTCACCGTCGAACTCCACGGCGGCACCCGCGACGAGGCCGCCGCTCGCATCCTTCAGATCGAGAACACCGTCCACACCCTCCTGGCCACTGCGGCCAGTGCGGGAATCACCCCCGCCCAAGCCGCACTCGAATCCGTCCAACACCGCATCAAAACATGACCGACGACTCCCCCGCTGCCTACGGCCTTATCCCCCGGGTTCAGGCGGTGACGTAGAAGTCGAGGGCGACGTCGAAGCCGTCGCGGCAGTTGCGGTGCGAGCGGTAACAAGGGCGCCAAGCCGAGCTGGCCCCCACGCCCACCCTGGCGTCGTTCAGGGCCGCCGGCACTCGTTCCGGCTTCGGTAGCAGGCCGTGGCCCAGGTAGCGGACGCCGTTCAGCTCGGTGTGCGTGCCGCGCCCGCCTGAGACGAAGCGCCCGAGGCGCCAGCCGCTCTCCTCGTCCCACACCAGCGCGCTCCCGTCGGACAGCTTGAGTGTGGCGTCGCGCGGGTCGCAGGGGCCTTCCCACCAGTCCGTCACTTCGGGTCCCAGCACGTCGATGACTTGCTGCACGTAGCTGATCGGCTGCTGCAGCCACTCGTCGGTGTACGGCTCGACGTGCCTGATGCCCACGAACGGCACCTCCTTGTGCCCTGAGGGTAAGAAAAGCGACGGCCAACCACCCTACCCGGGCCGAACTTATTCCGTTGCGCAGGCGTCTAGTCATTACGGACGATATTTACGTCCGGCACGGGGAAGGAGGGGTGTCCATGATTGCCGCAATTCTTCTCATCGTAATGATGGCCGTCGCCATAGTGGCCACGGAGCTGATCATGCGCTGCTCCGAGAAGAGCAAAGAGAGTGTCGACTCCCCCATCGAGATCACTGGGGACTAGTCTCTCCGGCATGTCGTCCCTGCTTCTCTGGCTGCACGTCGGCTTCGCGATCTTCACGATCGGCCCGGTAACCGCCGCGACGATGGCCGCGCCCCGTACCATCCGCAACAAGAACGTGCCCGCGCTGCAGTTCATCCAGCGCCTGACGAGGATCTACAGCCTCGGCACCCTGGGCGTGTTCGTGTTCGGGCTGGCGCTGGGCGCGGTCCTCGGCAACGGGCTGCTCGGCAAGTGGTACATGACGGCCTCGATGACGTTGTTCATCGTGGCCGCCGTGCTGCTCGTCATCATCGACCGCGACCTGCGCACCGCCGTCCGAGTGCTCTCCAGCGAGAGCGCGGACGACGACGCGAAGGTCCAGAACGGGCGGATCGCCGCGATCAGCGGCCTGCTGTCGGTGATCTGGCTGGTGATCCTGTTCCTGATGGTGGTCCCGACCGCCTGAAGCGCCGTACGCCTCAGCCGAGCGCCTGGATGAGGTCGGCGAGCAGGTCGTCGATCGTCTCGATGCCGACCGACAGCCGCACCAGGTCGCCGGGCACCTCCAACGGCGACCCGGCCACCGAGGCGTGCGTCATCCTGCCCGGATGCTCGATGAGCGACTCGACCCCGCCCAGCGACTCCCCCAGCGTGAACAGCTTGGCCCTGTCGCACACCGCCACGGCCTCCGCCTCGCCCCCCGCGACGCGGAACGACACCATGCCCCCGAACCGCCTCATCTGCTTCGCCGCCACCTCGTGCCCGGCGTGCTCGGCCAGCCCCGGATAGAGCACCTCGGTCACCCGCGGGTGGGCGAGCAGCAGGTCCACGACGCGTTCGGCGTTGTCGCAGTGTCGGTCCATCCGCACGCCGAGCGTCTTGAGCCCCCGCAGCGTCAGCCAGGCGTCGAACGGCCCCGCCACCGCGCCAATCGCGTTCTGGTAGTAGGCGAGCTCCTCGCCCAGCTCACGATCGGCCGCCACCAGCGCCCCGCCGACCACGTCGGAGTGCCCGCCCACGTATTTGGTGGTGGAATGCACGACGACGTCAGCACCCAGAGCGAGGGGCTGCTGCAGGTACGGCGACGCGAACGTGTTGTCCACCACCAGCAGCGACCCGTTGTCGTGGGCCAGCTGGGCCAGCGCGGCGATGTCGGCGATGCCGAGCAGCGGGTTGGTGGGCGTCTCGACCCAGACCACCTTCGTCTTCTGCGTCATCGCCGCGGCCACGGCGTCGAGGTTGTGCAGCGGCACCGGGTCGTAGTGCAGGTCCCAGCGGCTGTGCACCTTGGCGAACAGCCGGTACGTGCCCCCGTACGCGTCGTTCGGGATGATCACGTGGTCCTGCGGCTTGCACACCGTGCGCAGCAGGGTGTCCTCGGCGGCCAGCCCCGAGGCGAACGCCAGCCCGCGCGCCCCGCCCTCCACCGCCGCCAGCGCGTCTTCGAGCGCGGTCCTGGTGGGGTTGGCCGAGCGACTGTACTCATATCCGGAACGCAGTCCGCCCACGCCGTCCTGCTTGTACGTGGACGTCGCGTAGATGGGCGGCACGACCGCACCCGTCACCGGGTCGGGCTCCTGACCTGCGTGGATGGCCAGGGTCTCAAAACCGTTGCTCATAAAGGCAACGTTAACGGAAGTCGGCCCGCGATCCGTTCCCCTCCGGATCGCGGGCCGCTTACGGACACCGTTCCCCAACGGCGCCCGTGAGGCTCGCGCACCATGCCCGCGCGAGCCGGGTCGGTCAGGCCGCCTTGGGCTCGTGACGGTCCCCGCCTGACCTGGGCGGGAGCCGTACCGACTCCGTGTCATAGCGAGGCGGGAGCCGTAGCACGCCCGCCTCGACGAACCGGCCGCTGCCGCCCTCCGCGGGCTCCCCGTTGACGCGGGAGAGCATCACGGGGTCGGCGAGCGCGAGCAGCACTCCGACGACCAGCCCGACACCCAGCAGCGCGAACCCGATGGCCACCATTTCCTGTCCCCTTTCCGACATGTCCCAGCATCGGCGACGCACCCCGCCCGCCGCCTCCGCTGAAGGGCTGGTCTCCCGCGGGCTCTCTCGGCCGAACGGTTGATACGACTTGTCCGACTTCCGGCCTAGGCTCGGGCCGTGCGGGATTCCAAGCGCGTCGTGTACTGGATCCGCCGGCTGAGTGAAATCGCGATGCTCGGCTGGCTGGGCATGATGCTCATGCTCGACCTCGTGCTCGCGGCCTCCATCGGCGGCATCCAGTGGCTCGTGCCCTTCTGCGGCGCCAGCGGCATCGCGGCCGTGGTGTTGCGGCGCAGGCACCGGCTGGAGGGGTTCAGCCTCATGCTGGCCCTGTCGTTCAGCGTCTCCACGGCGATCGGGAGCAGCGGGTTCGTCGGCATCCCCGGCATGGCGGAGACCGGGTCGTTGCTCATCCTGCTCATCGGCGTGCTGCGGCACGCGGAGCCGGTACGCCGGGCGGCGGTGCTCGCGTGCGTCGGCCTGATCGTCCTGATGGCGGAGGCCATCGGGCGGGACTACCACAACTCGGGGCTGGCGTTCTCGTTCCTGCTGCTCGCGGGGTGGTCGATGGCCGCGGGCATCGGCGGCTACCTGCGCTTCCAGCAGGAGCGCCGGGTGGAGGCGGTGCATTCGGTACGCAAGGCCGAACGCCTGGAGCTGGCCAGGGAGCTGCACGACCTGGTCGCCCACTACATCACCGGCATCGTGGTCCAGGCACAGGCCGCGCGCACGGTCGCGGAGACCAGACCGGAGGCGGTGGTGCCGGCGCTGGACGCGATCGCCACGGCCGGGTCGGAGGCGCTGACGTCGATGCGGCGCATGGTCACGGTGTTGCGCACCGAGGACGACGCGGCCCGCAAGCCCGGCACCACGCTGGCCGACCTGCGGATGCTGACCGACCGGTTCTCCGCTGACGGGCCGAAGGTGGCGTTCGAGATCGGACCCGGGCTCGACGATCGAACGTTGCCGCCCGAGGTCATGACCACCCTGCACCGGGTGCTCCAGGAGGCGCTGACCAACGTACGCAAGCACGCGTCCCGCACGGCCTGGGTCGAAGCCGATCTGCGGCGCCACGAGCGGGCGGTGCTGTTGCGGGTACGGAATTTCGGGGCCAGCTCAGATCCGCGGGTTTCCCGACTTGGTGGCGGGTTCGGGCTGGTCGGGATGGCCGAGCGGGTGGAGGCGCTGGGCGGCCGGCTCTACGCGGGCCCGTCCCCCGAGGGCGCCTGGGAAGTGGTCGCCGAGTTCCCGCTGCCCTGAGGCGACGGCCCGCTCGAACACCTCGTCTCCCAGCACGGCACGCAGCCTGCGGGTGATCCGGTCGACGTCCCTGCGCTCAGCAGGCGGCAGCGGCGCACCAACGGCCAGCCTGACGGCCTCGGCCGCCCCGATCAGCCTGGCGGCCGTCACGGCCGTGCCGGCGAGATCGCCGTCGGCACGGAACACGACGGCGCCCGCCGCGAGGGGCAGTGCAGCGCCCGCGCCGAGGGACAGGTCGGCGTCCGCCGCGAGGGACAGGGCCCCGGCCAGTCCTTCGAGCGACAACGCGATCGCGCGGGGATCCCCGGTCGCGCGCGCGGCCTCGTAGCTCTCGCGCTGCCTGGCCAGCGCGAGATCCGCGTCGCCGCGCTGCTCGGCGGCGAACCCCAACTCGGCCATGACGAACGCGATCCCAGGCGTCCCCCGCGCCTCCCGCAGCCAGTCCAGCAGGGGCAGCAGGTACGCCTCCGCCCGCTCGTACCGACCCTGCCTCCGGGCGCTGATGGCCAGGCCGAGTATGGCGTTCTCCTCAGCGGACTTGTACGACTGCTCGACCGCCAGCCGCCTGGCCCGCTCGTGATAGTCGTCGGCCAACAGATAGTCCCCCGCCAGCAACGCGATCCGCCCCAGGCCTGCCAGCTTGAACGAGACCTCGAACCCCAGCTCCTCCGCCAGCCGCAACCCCTCCTTACGCAGCCGGCTGACCTCGGGGTAGTCGCCGCGGATCTCGGCCGCCCGGTCGAGCACGTCCATGGCCTCCAGCTGCCCCCATTCGTCCCCCAGCTCCCGGAACAGCGCCAGCCCCCGCTCCCCGTCCCGCTCCACCGCCGCCAGGTCGCCGCGGCCGATGGCGAGCTTGGCCCGCAGGCACAACGCCGCCGCGACCCCCCACCGATCCCCCAGCTCCTCGAACCCCGCCAGCGCCCGATCCGCCGCCGCCTCATGCGCCGGAAAGTCGCCGTAGGCCCAGCGCACGTGGCTCAGGAACCAGTCGGCCAGCGCCGTACCCGCCCGGTCGAGCTCGGCCCGGCGCACCTCCGGCGCGGGCATACCGATCAGCAACTCGATCCCCGCCAGCCAGACCGACGCCCTGGCCCCCAAGGCGCCGTCGACGGCGCTGTGCGCGGTCAGGGCTCGGCGGGCCTCGCGGAGCCTGCCGCGCAACACCCAGTACCAGGCGAGAGCGTTGACCAGGCGCAGAGCCTCGGGTCCCGCGAGGGCGAGCCGCAGGTTGGCGCTTTCCGCGTCGAGCCGTTCCAGCCATTCCCGCTGCCCGGGCCCCTTGAGGTCCGCCCGCTCCGCCAGCGCGGTGTAGTGGCGCGCGTGCCGCTCACGAACCAGCTCGAACTCGCCCACCTCGCGCAGCCGCTCCAGACAGTACGCCGCCACGGACTCCAACAGCCGGTAACGAGGCCCCGGCACCACCAGCGACCGGTCCACCAGCCTGGCCAGCGCGTCGAGCACGTCCACGCCCGGCTCCGCGCACACCTCCTCGGCCGCCTCCAGCGTGCACCCGTCGGCGTGTACGGCCAGCCGCCGCAACACCACCCGCTCCGGCCCGCTCAGCAACTCCCAGCTCCAGTCGATCATCGCCCGGAGCGTACGCTGCCTGGCAGGCGCATCCCGCATACCGGCGCTGAGCAGCCTGAACCGGTCATCCAGCCGGTCCGCGAGCTCCTGCACCCCAAGGGCCCGCACCCGGGTGGCGGCCAGCTCCAGGGCCAGCGGGATGCCGTCGAGCCGCCGGCAGATGGTGGCCACGGCCTCGCTCGGGGGAACGTTCGCCCGGGCCGCGAACAGCCGTACGGCCTCGGGCTCCGGCAGCGGCGGCACCACGCGTACGTGCTCTCCGGTCACCCCCAGCGGCTCCTGGCTGGTGGCCAGCACGCGAAGCCCGGGAGCGGCCCGCAACAGGGCCGCGACCAGCTCGGCCGCCTGCCCGACGAGGTGCTCACAGTTGTCGAGCACCAGCAGCATGCGCTTGCCCGCCAGCGCACCGGCCAGCCTGGGCGCCAGCGGCCCGGCGGCGTCGTCACGGACGCCCAGCGGGGCCGCGACCGCCTCCGCCACGTCCACCGCCCCCGCCAGCTCGACCAGCCACACCCCGTCGGGGAACGCCTCCTCCCTGGCGGCGGCCAGGGCGAGCACGGTCTTGCCGACGCCACCAGGACCCGTCAACGTCACCAGGCGGGAGCCGACCAGCAACTCGTGGACCTCGGCCAACTCCGCATCCCGGCCGATCAGATCCGTCAGAGGCGCGGGCAGGTTGGTGAGCGCCGCAGGACGGCCCTCGAGCGGACCGCGCACGAGGTCCGGGGCTGCCAACCTCGGGTCCTGCCGCAGGATCGCCTGGTGGAGCTCGGCCAGCGCAGGCGTCGGGTCCAGCCCCAGCTCCTCCCGCAACCGATCCCGCAACCCGCCGTAAGCCGCCAGCGCCTCGCTCTGGCGCCCGCTCCGGTAGAGCGCCCTCATGCGCAAGGCGACCAACCGCTCGCGCAACGGGTGCCGAGCGACCAGATCGCCCAGGTCAACAGGTTCGCCCAGCTCCAGATGTACCTCTGCCTGCTCTTCCAGCGCCGTCAGGCGCAGCTCCTCCAGGCGCGAAGCCGCGGCGCGGGCGAAGGGCGCGTCGGCGAAGTCGGCGTAGGCGGGCCCGCGCCACAGCGCCAGGGCCTGTCCGAGCTCGCCCGCCCGCGTCCGGGGGTCGGCGGAGCGGCGCTCGACCAGGGTACGGAAGCGGGCGGCGTCGGAATCGTGAGCCGCCAGCCGATAGCCCCCAGGCCCGTGCACGATCAGGGCGGGGTCGCCGAGGGAGCGGCGGAGCTGGGAGACGCGGGCCTGGAGGGTGCCGACCGGGTTACGGCCGGGGCGCGCGCCCCAGAGGTCGTCGATCAGCCGATCCGCCGAGACGGGACCGCCCCCGGCCGCGAGCAGGTCGGCCAGGAGCGCCCGCACCTTGGGCTCGGCCACCGGTACGGGCGAGCCGTCCTCCGTCCAGACCGCCAGCGGCCCGAGCACCCCGAAACGCACCACGTCATACCCAACCCGTAGCGGGGCCGAAGGATTTCCGTAGCGGCGTGTCCGAGGGTGGCGTCATGAGTCAAGTGACAGTGGTGGGACTCGGCCCGATGGGGTCGAAGATGGCCGAGACGTTCCTGGCGGCGGGCCATGAGGTGGCGGTGTGGAACCGTACGGCGAGCAAGGCAGAGCCGCTGCTGGCCAAGGGGGCCAGGAGAGCGAACACGGCGGCCGACGGCGATCTCCTGGTGGTCAGCCAGATCAGCTACCAGGCGATGTACGACAGTCTCGGCGACGCCCGGCTGGACGGAAAGGTGGTGGTCAACCTCAGCTCGGACACGCCCGGGGAGTTGCGCAGGGCCGCGGAGTGGGTGGCGGGGCGCGGCGGCACGCTCATCACCGGGGGCATCATGGTCCCGCCGCCCGCCATCGGCCTGCCCATGGCCTACACCTTCTACAGCGGGCCCGAGGACGTGGTCGACCAGCACAGGGGGACGCTGGAGGCGCTGAGCAAGGTCACCTATGTGGGCCCGGACCAGGGGCTGGCGATGATGTTCTACCAGGCCCAGCTGCTGATCTTCTGGTCCAGCCTCACCAGCCACATGCACGCCATGGCCATGTTGCGCACGGCAGGCGTGTCGCCGCTGGAGTTCGCGCCGTTCGCGCAGGAGTCGTTCACCCAGCTGGGCGGCGACGGGCCCATGGGGTTCGTCAAGTCCCTGGCGGAGGAGTTCGCAGCCGGGGTCTATCCGGGCGAGCTGAACTCCCTGCACATGCAGGCCGTCGGCATCGGCCACGCCGTGGAGGCGCTGGCGGAGGCCGGGGTGGAGACCACGGTGCCGGAGGCGCTGAAGAGACTCTTCGAGCGCGCCGACGCCGAGGGGCGCGGCCACGAGGGCCTCGGCACCGTGATCGAGTCGATCAGAAAGCCCTAGTGATTCGCGAGGAAGGCGAGCAGGTCCTGCCGGGTGATCATCCCGGTGGGCTTGCCCTCTTCCAGCACCACGGCGGCGTCGGCCTTCTCCAGCGCCTCGACCGCCCGCGCCACCGGCTCGCCGCTGCCGATCGTGGGCAGCGGCGCCGACATGTGATCGGCGATCGGGTCGTCGGAGGAGAGCCGGCCGTGGTAGAGGGCCTCGAGGAGGTCGCGCTCGACGATGGAGCCGACCACCTCGGCCGCCATGACCGGCGGCTCCTCCTTCATCACCGGGAGCTGGGACACCGAGTATTCGCGCATGATCGAGATCGCCGTGCTGACGGACTCGTACGGATGCACGTGCACGAACTCCGGCAGCCCAGGCCTCTTGCGCGCCAGCACGTCGCTGACCTGCCCCTCGTCGGAGGAGGTGGTCAGGAAGCCGTAGTCGGCCATCCAGTCGTCGTTGAAGATCTTCGACAGGTAGCCGCGGCCGCCGTCGGGCAGCAGCACGACCACCACGCCGTCCGGCCCGGCCTTGGCCGCCACCTGCAACGCCGCCACGACGGCCATCCCACAGGAGCCGCCGACCAGCAGCGCCTCCTCCCGGGCGAGCCTGCGGGTCATGTTGAACGAGTCCTTGTCGGACACCGCGATGACCTCGTCGCAGATCTTGGTGTCGTACGTGGCCGGCCAGATGTCCTCGCCAACCCCCTCCACCAGGTACGGGCGCCCGGAACCCCCGGAGTAGACCGAGCCCTCCGGGTCGGCACCGATGATCTTCACCCGGCCGTCGGAGACCTCCTTGAGATAGCGGCCCGTGCCGCTGATCGTGCCCCCGGTGCCGATGCCCGCGACGAAGTGGGTGACCCTGCCATCGGTCTGTTCCCACACCTCGGGTCCGGTCGAGTGGTAGTGGGAGTCGGGATTGTTGACGTTGGTGTACTGGTCCGGCTTCCAGGCGTTGGGCACCTCGCGGGCCAGCCGGTCGGACACCGAGTAGTAGGAGTCCGGGTGCTCGGGCGAGACGGCCGTCGGGCAGACGACGACGTCGGCCCCGTACGCGCGCAGCACCGCGATCTTGTCCTGGGCCACCTTGTCCGGCACCACGAACAGGCACCGGTAGCCCCTCTGCTGCGCCACGATGGCCAGGCCCACGCCGGTGTTGCCGGACGTCGGCTCGACGATGACGCCCCCAGGACGCAGCGCGCCGGACGCCTCGGCGGCGTCGATCATGCGCACCGCGATGCGGTCCTTGACCGAGCCGCCGGGGTTGAAATATTCGACCTTGGCCAGCACCTGGGCCGGCACTCCCGCGGAGACCTTGTGCAGCCGGACCAGCGGAGTGTTCCCCATCAGGTCGACCAGGGAATCGTAAACGCGCACCGAGGTGTTCACCTTCTTTGCCGAAGCTTGATCAGCTTGCCCGTGGCCGAGTCCCGGTGGGGGTGGCAGGCGCTCGGCTAGTTTTCAAGCAAACGCTACCGCCGAGTTCGACCAGGGAGGGCACTTACGTGGTCTGGGCAGCTGGCATGGCGCGGGCAGCACGTAAAATCGCCACCGCGGCGGCGCTCGGCGGGGGCGGGCTGACCGCCCTGGGAGCCACGGCGTACGGCCTGCTGATCGCCGAAGGCATGCTCGCGCGCAAGGCCATCGGACGTCCGCACGGCCTCGACGGCCCGGCTTCCGACGGCGTCTACGGCGATTTCACCGGCGAACCCCTCAAGCTGGCCATGTTGGGCGATTCCACCTCCGTCGGCCTCGGCATGACCGATCCCAGCCACACCCCCGGCGTCATGCTCGCGCACGGCCTGGCCGCCGTCTCCGAACGCCCGGTACACCTCCTCGTCGCGGGCAAGTCGGGCGCCCCGTCGTCGGAGCTGGGAGAGCAGGTGGACGCGGCCCTGGCCATGGAGCCCGACGTGGCGGTGATCTTCGTGGGCGCGAACGACATCATCACGCAGACGCCACCCGCGGTCGCCGTGCGGCATCTGACCAAGGCCGTGCGGCGGTTGCGGGAGGCGGGGGTCGAGGTGGTCGTGGGCACCTGCCCCGACCTCGGCACGGTGCGGCCGATCGCGCAACCGCTGCGCTGGGTCGCGCGCCGCTGGAGCCGCCAGCTCGCGGCGGCGCAGACGGTGGCGGTGGTGGACGCGGGCGGGCGGACGGTGGCGTTCGCGGACGTTCTGGGGCCGGAATTCGATACAAATCCGACAGAAATGTTCGGACCGGATCGTTTCCATCCATCTGACCGAGGTTACGCGCAGGCCGCTCACGCGGTGCTACCTTCAGTGTGCGCTGCGTTGGGGCTGTGGCCTGAGCCGCGCCCCGCACGCGGCGAAGCACTGCAACCGATCTACCTTGCGGCGGCTACGGCCGCGGAGGAGCCCGGCACCGAGGTCACCGCGACCCGGGTCGACGGACAGGAGACGGGCCTGCACGGGAAGTGGGCGACGTTGTTCCGCCGGAGGCTCGGCGAGTCGGTCAACGACGCTTGATCTTGGTTACCCTCCGCGCCTGAGTCGTCACTCCTCATCCTCTTTGGAGTGGATTGCCCGTGCTCCGGCCCCTCTGGAAACCATCCATCGCCCTCGCCGGAACCCTCGCCGTGACCGCCTGCTCCGGCAGCGACGCGGCCACCTCGACCTTCCCCACCTGGCACAACTCCCAGGTCAACGCGGTCAGCCGGATGGCGGTCGCGGGCGGGGTGGTCGCCGCCACCTCCATGAAGCCCGACGGCACGCTCGAGACCGTCGCCGTCGGCCTGCGCGACGGCAGGCGGCTGTGGGCGTACCCGGCCACGATGGCGGGCCGCCTGCCCGGCATGGGCGTCTCCGCCCCCGCGATCGTGGAGACGTCCCCGGGCCAGGGCATGATCGTCGCGCTCGACCCGGCCAGGAAAGACCGCTGGAACGCCACCCTCGTCGCCCGCGACGCCCGCTCCGGGGTGCAGAAGTGGGCCAGACCGATGCATTCGACGTTCGGGCCGCAGCGCTGCGGGCCCTACGTCTGCGTGTCCGAGCACACCGCCCTGTCCAAGGCCCGCACGGTGGTGCTGGAGCCGGCCACGGGCAAGCTCCTGTGGAAGCTGCCGGGGATCTCCGAGGTCGAATGGTCCGACCAGGACCGGGTCCTGCTGCTCAGACTGGCCGCCAACCCCATGATCGAGTCGTACGAGGTCAAGACCGGCAAGCTCCAGTGGCAACAGCCGATCGAACAGGCACTCGGCCCCGGGCTCGACCTGTCGGGCGGCTGGGCGTTCGGCGCGACGGGCGACGACCTGGTCGGCTACGTCGCCCCCTACACGAACCCCCGGACGAAGAAGGTCTCCTCGTTCGGCCTGTTCTCCATCAAGATCGGCAACGGGACGGTCAACTGGATGCGGCCCTCGGTCGTACGCGTCTATCCGAGCGGCAACCCCGGGTACGCCCCCGTCGTACGCCCCGTCGACCGCCAGGGCGCCTACGGCGGCTTCGCCAGGCTGGACTCGGCGACAGGGCGGGTGGTCGGCCAGATCACCGCGGCCAACGTGCCGGGGTCCGGCTGGTGGCTGGCCCTGCCCGACCGGATGGACAAGCTGGGCTTCCTCCAGCACAACACCAAGGGCACGGCCTTCGACATCGTCTCCGGCAAGTCCGTGCCCGTGGAGGAGCAGCGCGGCTGGTCGTTCTGCGTCACCGACCCCAAGCCGCTGCCGCTGCGCGGGCAGGCGCCCGGGTTCTACTCGACGGCCGCCCTGTGCGAATACGACCTCGGCACCGGCAAGCGGGTCTCGGCCGACCCGGCACCGCCACCCTGGTTCACCGGCAGCCAGGACGGATGGCGGTTGTGGCGGGACGAGAAGGGAGGCATGCACGCGGTCAACGACCACACCGCGACGGCTCCAGGCATGTACGGGTAGAGGCTTCCGGGTAGAACTGGAATATAGTTCTATAAATAGCGCCGACAAAGGAGGGGCCATGCCCGAGGCAGTCATCGTCGCAACCGCGCGTTCCCCGATCGGACGAGCCTTCAAAGGGTCGCTCAAGGAGATCCGTCCCGACGACCTGACCGTGCAGATGATCCAGGCGGCGCTGGCCAAGGTGCCCCAGCTGAACCCGGCCACGATCGACGACATCATGCTGGGCTGCGGGCTGCCCGGGGGTGAGCAAGGGTTCAACATGGCGCGGGTGGTGTCGGTGATGCTCGGGCTCGACAACGTGCCCGGCACGACCGTGACGCGCTACTGCTCGTCGTCGCTGCAGACCACGCGGATGGCGTTCCACGCGATCAAGGCGGGAGAAGGGGACGTGTTCGTGTCGGCCGGGGTGGAGACCGTGTCCCGGTTCGTCAAGGGCAGCTCGGACTCGCTGCCCGACACGCACAACCCGGTCTTCCTGGACGCGCTGGGCCGTACCAAGAAGTTCACCGAGGGCGGGCAGACCTGGCACGACCCGCGCCAGGATGGCGATATTCCCGACATCTACATCGCCATGGGCCAGACCGCCGAGAATCTCGCCCAGCTCAAGGGGATCACCCGTCAGGAGCAGGACGAGTTCGGGGTGCGCTCGCAGAACCTCGCCGAGAAGGCGCTTGCGGACGGGTTCTGGCAGAAGGACATCACGCCGGCGACCCTTCCCGACGGGACCGTGGTGAGCAAGGACGACGGGCCCAGGGCGGGGACGACGTACGAGAAGGTCGCCTCGCTGGCCCCGGTCTTCCGGCCGGACGGGACCGTCACCGCCGGCAACTGCTGTCCGCTGAACGACGGGGCGGCGGCCGTGATCGTGATGAGCGACGTCAAGGCGGCCGAGCTCGGCATCACGCCGTTGGCCAGGATCGTGTCCACCGGGGTCACGGGGCTCTCGCCGGAGATCATGGGGCTGGGGCCGGTGGAGGCCTCGAAGCAGGCGCTGTCCAGGGCGGGGATGGCGATCGACGACATCGACCTGGTGGAGATCAACGAGGCGTTCGCGGCCCAGGTGATCCCCTCCTACCGGGAGCTGGGGATCGACCTGGACCGGCTCAACGTCAACGGCGGGGCGATCGCGGTGGGTCACCCGTTCGGGATGACGGGCGCGCGCATCACCTCCACGCTCATCAACAGCCTCCAGCACCACGACAAGAGCATCGGCCTCGAGACGATGTGCGTGGGCGGCGGCCAGGGCATGGCGATGATCCTTGAGCGCCTGAACTGACCCCCACTGGGCGGCACAACGTGGACGGTGGCCAGGGGTGGGCCGCGGAACTCGGGTAACGGGGGCTCGCGTAGCGGCGGGCCACCGTCATCCGGTCAGCGGCCGTTTCCCTGGACCGCCTCAGCCATGTGCGGCGGTTGGCTCGACCACGGCATGCCGTACAGGATGGTTGATCCCGGCCACCAGAGGGCGGCTATCCGTGGCGGTCTGGGCCCGCGTGGGTCGGGGTGATGCGGACGAGGACGCGGCGGTCGCGGACCATGGCGGCGCGGTAGTCCGCCCAGTCCGGGTGCTCGCCCGAGATGTTGCGATAGTACGTGACCAGGTGGTCCATGGCCTCCGGCAACTGGAGGATGTCGGCCACCCCGTCCACCTGGATCCAGTCGCCGTAGAAGGCGCCCGTGAAAGCGCACAACGAGACGTTCGGGTCGCGGGCGATGTTGCGGACCTTGCTCGCCGTTTCCCTGGAGCTGATGACCACCTGATCACCCTCGACCCCGGCCGTCACCGGTGACATCTGCGGGCGCCCGTCGCGATGCCTGGTCAGGAGGATGGCGTTGTGGTTGGCGCGGAGAAAATCAAGTGCCTTGTCGAGATCCATTCCCTCATGATGACGCGCCCGCGCTATCGGCGCGGGCGCGGGGGATGGAGGGCTTAGATGAAGCCCATGCGGTTACGGCGGTGCCGCTCGTGTTCGAGGACGATCGCGGCGGCGTAGCCGTGGGTCAGCCCGTGCTCGTCGGCAAGCCAGTTGGCCCGCTCGTCGCACCTCAGGAAGGCCGGGCCGTTGTCGATGGCTTGGAACCACTCGGGGAGTTCGCGTCCCGTTATCGTGGGGACCCTTGCGATGAGTTTCGTCTGCGTCTCCGGTGAGTGGTTCAAGGACATGGGCACCTCCGCGGATTAAGGTCCTTTGCTTGACAGTGCAACACCGGCGTCCAGATGGCAAGCCCCCAACCAGGCATCATTTTGTGACGGCACGTAGATTTTCGGTCGCACACAGAGAGGGCCCCGCCGGTACGGCGAGGCCCTCGGAGTTGAACGGGTGCTTAACGATCAGTCACTACTGGTGAAATAGCTGACGAAGCGCAGCACCTCGAGGTAGATCCAGACCAGGCTAAGCGTCAACCCGAACGCGCACTGCCAGGCGAACTTCTCCGGCGCCCCCTGCTTGACGCCCTGCTCGATGGAGTCGAAGTCGAGCAGCAGGAAGAAGCAGCCGAGCAGGATCATCAGAGCGCTGAAGGCGATGCCGATCCCGGAGTCGGTGCGCAGGCCGAGCCCGCCGGGGAGGAACAGGCCCGCGAGCAGGTTGACGAGCATCAGCCCGATCGCCGCGACGCCCGCGGCGACGACGAACTTGACCAGCTTGGGAGTGACTCGGATGACGCGCAGCGAGTAGACCGTCAGCACGCCGCCGAATGCCAAGGCGGTGCCGAGGATCGCCTGCAGCACGATGCCGCCGGTGCGCGCCTCCATCACGCTGCTGAACGCGCCCAGGAACACGCCCTCGAACACGGCGTAGGACAGGATGAGCGCCGGGTTGGTGCTCATCTTGAACGACGCGACCAGGCCGAGCACCAGGGCGATGATCGCCGAGACGACGGCCACGCCGATCGGGACCTCGAGATACCAGGCGGCTCCGGCGGCCACCACCAGCACGCCAAGGGTCATGAAGCCGCGGACTACGACGTCGTCGATCGTCATCGCCCGAGAGGCGGGCCGGGCGGGGGCTGTGTACGACGGGGCGTCGTACATGTTCTGCAACTGGTCGGGGGACGGTGCGGGGCCGGCCCAGCCACCGGCCTGCTGCCGCGACCTGCTGAATACGGGGTTCTTGCTCTCCATCGCTGCCTCCTGTGACGCCGAGCCTACGGGGCCTGGCGGCACCTTGGTCAACTGACGCGTCAGATCGATGTTCATTCGGGACTTCGGCAGCGATCCCAACGAACGTGTGCGCCGTGAAGTTCCCAAGGTCATCCGAGCCCCCCGCCAGGCCACCCCGCCGCCCCGCGGTGTTTCCCGACCGGCCACCGGAAAAGGCCGTATCTAATGCGTAGTCAACCATTCACAGAAAGGGAAACTCCGGGAACGCAGAAACGAGGCAGTTTGTCAATGTGGAATCCGACTCGGCCGCCTGCCCACCAGAGCTTACTAGGCTCCTCCAGGGCGGGCTCAGCCGGTCCGGTCTGTGGCCCGCAGACCCTACGCCATCGGGGAAGATGGCAGCTCCGTAACAACTCGATATCAGCCTTAGAACAATTGAAGCGGGCCCGCCGCACGATCGCGGTAAATCTCCAGGTCAAAGACCTGAAGACGGCGAAGATGGCAAGTGCCCCCGGCGGGATTCGAACCCGCACGTCAACCCTTTTAAGGGGTTTGCCTCTGCCTTTGGGCTACGGGGGCGCCGCAATCATACGAAACGGACCATGCTTCCGAGGAGCACAACTTCGCATCAGGCGTCACAACTGTGAAGTCTGCGGTGAAGTGATAGCGCTCGAGGGACTCTGTCCAAGAAGAGTAGACCGTCCAGATGGTCGAGTTGGTGCTGAATGCAACGGGCTTCGAAGGCGTCTGCCTCGATGGTGACGGGCTCGCCGCTGCCTGGCAAATGCCCATGTACGGTGATACGGGTCGCACGCCGTACATCTGCCGTCAGCCCCGTGATGGACGCGCACCCCTCGCGGGCGTGGTCCCAGTGGGAGGCCGCCGCGAGGCGTGGATTGACGATGACGAGCTCTCCGGCCCATGACCGGCTTCGGGGGTGGAGTCGGGTGTCAAAGGCGATGAGCCGCCAGCTGAGGCCGATCTGGGGGGCCGCCAGGCCGGTCGTGGCCAGCTCACGGCGCAGGGTGGCCAGCAGGTCGGCGGCGCCGGTCACGACCTCGGGGGCGGTCGGGTCCACCGGCTCGGCCGCGGCGGACAGGAGCGGGTGTGGAGCGCCGAGGACCTCGCGCGGGGTCCCCCGTGGCCCGTTCACAGCAGGTCCGGTTCGACGGGGCGGAAGGTGATCTCCGAGTCCAGGCTGGCGCCGACGGTCGCCAGCCTGCGCATGAGCGCCGCCACGTCCACCTCCTTCGGCAGCTCGACGTCGGCGATCAGCACGTACAGGCGGCCGGTGAGCCTGGTGCTCATGCCGGTGATGTTGCCGCCGTCCGCCGCCAGCACGGCGCTGATGGCGGAGATGATGCCGGGCCGGTCGGGGCCGTGCACGGTCAGCACGTAGCCGAGGCCGCCCCCCTCCTCGCAGAAGTGACGGCGGGCCTCGATGGCCGAGGCGGTCACCACGAGGTCGGGCGCGCACAGGCGTTTCAGCAGCTCTGCGGAGTCCAGCTCGCCCGACACCAGCAACATCATCGCCACGTGGCCGCCGAGCAGCGTCATGGTCGAGTCCTGGATGTTCGCCCCGCAGTCGGCGAGCGAACCGGTGACGGCGGCGATCACGCCGGGCCGGTCCACGCCGAGCACGGTCACCGCTGAGAGCCCCACCCGTGGTACCCCTTTCCCCTCGCGACCAAGGGGCGCCGAAAACGCCCCGGCGATGGTCGCCGGGGCGCTCTGCCGTACCTGGGCTAGCGGCGAGTCGTCGCCACCGCGGCCCTGAAGTCCTCGCGCGGGTGCTCCATCTCACCCAGCGAGATCGTCTCTCGCTTGAAGAACAGCGCCAGGGTCCAATCGACGACGACACGGACCTTGCGGTTCAGCGTCGGCACCCGCGACAGATGGTAGGTGCGGTGCATGAACCACGCAGGGAATCCGCGAAGCTTGACGCCATAGACATTGGCGACGCCCTGATGGAGGCCCAGGCCGGCGACCGATCCGACATACTTGTGACGGTATTCGGCCAGTTGCTGTCCGCGCAGGTGACGGACGATGTTGTCGGCCAGCACCTTGGCCTGGCGAACGGCGTGCTGGGCGTTCGGGGCGCAATACTGGCCGGGGTTCGTCACGTCGGGCACCCCCGCGGCGTCACCGGCCGCGAAGGCGTCTGGCGTGCCCGCGACGGCGAGCGTGGTGGTGGCCTTGATCCGGCCGCGCTCGTCGAGGGGCAGGTCGCTGTCGTTCACCACGGGGCTGGGCTTGACGCCCGCGGTCCACACGAGCGTCTCGGCGTCGAACTCCGAGCCGTCCGACAGCACCACGTGCCCGCCCTCGCAGGACTCCAGGCGCGTGTCGAGCTTGACGTCGATGCCGCGCTCGCGCAGCTGCTCCAGGGTCCACTTGCCCATTTCGGGGCCGACCTCGGGCAGCACCCGGTTCGTGGCCTCAACGAGCACCCAGCGGATGTCCGACGGCCTGATGTTGCGGTAGTAGCGGGTCGAGTCCTTGGCCATGTCCTCGAGCTCGGCCAGCGCCTCCACCCCGGCGAAGCCCGCCCCGACCACCACGAACGTGAGCGCCCTGCGCCGCACCTCCGGGTCGTCGGTCGACTCGGCCACGTCGAGCAGGTGCAGCACCCGGTTGCGCAGCGCGATGGCCTCGCCCACGGTCTTGAACCCGATGCCGATGTCGGTCAGGCCCGGGATGGGCAGCGTGCGGGAGATCGATCCCGCCGCCATCACGATCACGTCGTACGCCACCTGCCGCGGCTCCCCCTCGGCCGGCTGGAAGGTGACCGTGCGTTCCGAATGGTTGATCTTGGTGACCGCGCCGTTGAGTATGCGCGCCTTGGACAGGATCCGCCGCAGCGGGGCCACCACGTGCCTGGGCGAGAGGTTACCCGCCGCCGCCTCAGGCAAGAAGGGCTGGTAGGTCATGTAGGACTGGGGGTCGATGATCGTGACTCGTGCCTCGCCACTGCGCAGCTCGCGATGGAGCTTGCGCTGCAGCCGGAGCGCTGTGTACAGGCCGACGTATCCACCGCCGACGACCAAGATGTGCTTGTTCATCCTGAGGCCCCACCTCTCGTGGAGTGCTTGTGAAAGCATTCACAAGCTTACGGCAAGTGCACTCGATGAAGCCAATCCGGGCGTGGTGCAACGCGTCACACAGCCAGTGACCTGGCCCTGGTGAAGACGTCGTCCAGCATCTGGGCGGTGACGCGGCCGGTGAACGTGTTCTGCTGGCTGGGGTGGTAGCAGCCGATCAGCGTCACGGGCGTGTCGCCGTACCGGACCTCGACCTCGGCCCCGTGCCCGAACGGCGGGCGGCCGCGCGGCAGGTCGTAACCCGCATCCTTGAGGGCGGGCCACATGGCCTGCCAGGCGTAGCCGCCGAGCGCCACGACCACCCGCAGGTATGGCACGACCAGCGCCACCTCGCGCGCCAGCCACGGGGAGCACGTGGTCTTCTCCGACGGGGTCGGCTTGTTCCCGGGCGGCGCGCAGCGCACGGCCGCCACCACCCGCGCGTCCAGGAGCTCCTGCCCGTCGCCCGCGTGCGTGCTGGTCTCCTGCGTGGCCAGGCCGCTGCGGTACAGCGAGGCGAACAGCCAGTCGCCGCTGCGGTCGCCGGTGAAGATCCGCCCGGTCCTGTTGCCCCCGTGCGCGGCCGGCGCCAGGCCGACCAGCAGGATCCGCGGCCGCTCGGCGCCCCAGCCCGGGACTGGGCGGCCCCAGTAAGTCTCGTCCGCGAACGCGCGCCGCTTCACCGTGGCGACTTCCTCGCGCCATTCCACCAGGCGGGGACAGGCCCGGCAGACGGACTGGACGGCCGTGAGCTCCGCGAGGGTGTTGCTGGTGGCGGCGAGGCGGCGCACGTCCGCGGGGTCGAGGGCGACCGGGGTGTCAGCGGTCGCCGGGTCGCCGGGCCAGCCGGTGCCAGGAGGTACGAAGCTCATGACACCGATGGTGCCCGATCTGGTGTCGCGACAAGAAAACCGGGTGGCGCCCGCGGGTGCCACCCGGTTCTGGTTCGGTCACTCGACCTCGGGATCGCTCACGCGGCAGACTAGGAAGCCGAAGGCGTGACGGTCGGGGTCGGGGTCGGGGTCGTGGCCGGGGCGGCCGTCGCGCACGGGGCGTAGGACTTGGTGACGGTGTCACCGTTGTCCGGTCCCGTGATCGACAGCGTGACGGTGCCGCCCTTCGCGGCCTCGCCGGTCAGCGCGCTGGAGAGCGAGTCGACGCTCTTGGAGCCGCCGTGCCGGTCGAAGTAGGTCACGCCGCTGGACACCGGCTTGCCGTTCACCGACCAGGTCCAGCTGACCCGGGCGGCGCCGGTCGAGTAGACGGTGCCGAGGGCGTTGAGCGTGCAGGCGGTGGTGGTGGACACCGTGGTGGAGGCCGAAACCCTGACAGCGGGAGCCTCAGGGGTCGTGTCCTTGCACCAGACCTTGTAGTAAGCGCGGTTGGAGGAGCTGCCGTCGGGGCTCAGGATCTCCAGCTGCGCCCAGCCACGCTGGCTGTCACGCGGGGAGAAGCTGAAGCCGACCTTCCGCGTGTCGCGGACCTTGACCTTGCCGTAGTCGACGACGTCACCGTTGAGCACCCAGCGGTAACGGACCCACGCCGGCCGGTTGGCCTCGATCACGCCGACAAAGCCGATCTTGTCGCCGGGGGTGCAGGGGCCGACGTACGAGCTGGGGCTGGCGTAGGCGCGGGCCGACACCGACAGGTCGAGGTGCGTACGCACCTCCTTGAGCGGCTCGCTGCAGGAGACCGAGAAGTAGCCCTTCTTGGAGGTGACCTTCTTCGGACCGAGGACCTGTACGGCCTCCCAGCCCTTGACGTCCTCCTTGAAGGTGATGGACTGCTTGACGGTCACCGTCTTGGTGCCCTTGCCCTTGAGCTTGACGGTCTTGACCTTGCTCTTGGACCCGTCGCCGTGCAACCAGCGGTAGGCGAGCTCGGCCTTGCCCTTGACGGGCACCTTGATCTTGGCCGAGAAGTTGACCTTGACCGGGCAGGATCCCTCGTAGTCACGAGTGGCGGCCTTGGGCGTGGAGACCGAGACCTTGGGCGAGGCCTTGGCGGTGGCGGCGGCCGTCTTGGCCGAGGTCGCCGCCTGCGCGGGGCTGGCGACCAGTCCCGCGGCCAAGGCGGCCAGCACCGCGGCGGACGCCCCGATCGCCGCCGCCTTACGTGCTAACCCAATAGACATCATGTGAGAGTGCTCCATTCCGTGAGGGAAGAGACGCGCTCGGGAACGGTCGCCACGCCGGCACCTTCCGTGCGCAGCGATATGGCAAAGCCCCCGTAATGCTCCTTTACCTAATCACAATACTGATTGCACACTCAACACAGCCGATGAACTGGAAATGTCCGGATTTCTTCAGCTATCGGGCGATAGCCCACGCAATACCGTCGAGGATGTCGTGTTCACTGACAACTACCTGCGAAAACGCGAAACGACGGACGATCCGGTCAAGAATTAGCGCGCCCGCGCCAATCACATCGACCCTTCCCGGATGCATCACCGGAACCTCGGCTCGATCACCATGGGTCATCGCAAGCAGCCGCCGCGTCACCTCGTGAACCTGCTGGGCGGAAATGCGGGAGTGATGAATCCGCGCCGGATCGTAGGCGGGCAGGTCGAGCGCCATGCCCGCGATCGTCGTCACCGAGCCCGCCAGGCCCACGAGCGTGTGCGCCCGCTCGACCGGCACCTCGGCCTGGACCAGGTCGAGCGCGGCCTCGATGTCGGCCACCACGGCCTCCAGGGCGGGAGCGGAAGGCGGGTCACCCGCGTCACGCAGGTGCCGTTCGGTGAGGCGTACGCAGCCGATGTCCACCGACAGTGCCGCCTCGGCGTGCTCGGAGCCGACCACGAACTCGGTGGACCCGCCGCCGATGTCCACCACCAGGTAAGGGGGCAGCGGCCCCTGCGGCATCTCGGTCTCCGGCGACAGCCGCAGCAGCCCCTTGGTCGCGCCGATGAACGAGAGCTCGGCCTCCTCAGCCCCCGACACGACCTCGGGCTCCACCCCGAAGATCTCGCGCACCCCGGCCGCGAACTCCTCCCGGTTGGCCGCGTCCCTCGTCGCGCTCGTGGCCACGACCCGGGTCCTGACGGCGCCGTGCCGGTCGATCAGCTCGCGGTAGCCGCGCATGGCCTTGAACGTGCGCTCCAGGGCGTCCGGAGCCAGCCTGCCGGTCCTGTCGACGCCCTGGCCCAGGCGTACGATCTCCATCCGCCGTTCGACGTCGGTCAGCAGGTCGTCGTGGACGTCGGCGATGAGCAGGCGGACGGAATTGGTGCCGCAGTCGACGGCGGCTACACGCATGGTCCGTCACTCCACCACTCGGGGAGCGCGTCGAGCGCCTCCCTGCCGATCGGGTTGGCGCCGGGCACCGCCAGCTCGTGCGCGACGAGCGCGTGCAGGCACTTGACCCGCCGCGGCATGCCGCCGGTGCTCTGCATGTCGCGTGGAAGCGGCGCCATGCCCTGCTCGGCGGCCGCGTCGTCGCGCCTGGCGACGTAGTCGTCGTGCGCGGCCTGGTACGCGGCCGCCAGGTCGGGCTCCGTGGCGAGCCTGGACTGCATCTCCCGCATCAGGCCCGAGCCTTCGAGCGTGCCGATGGCCGAGGCCGCCTTGGGACAGGTCAAGTAGTAGAGAGTCGGGAAGGGCGAGCCGTCCGGCAGCCGTGGCGCGGTCTCCACCACGTCGGGGTTGCCGCACGGGCAGCGGTGCGCCACCGCGCGCAGCCCTCTGGGCGGGCGCCCGAGCTGCTTCTCCACCACCTCGACGTCGCGCTCATGGTCGCGCCCGCTTCGGCCCTCGTTGGCTCGTCCCTCGCTCTCTCGGTCCGAGCTCCTGCGCTCAGGACTGTCCAACGGTTTCCTTCCCGGTGACCGCCCTGCGGCCGGTGCCCTTGTCGGCGGCCTCCACGGACTCCCAGAGCGTCTGGTACCACGGCGGCACCGCCGCCGGTTGTTTCGCGGCCGTCTCTTCCTTGCCCTGCTGTTGCTCCATCACCACATAGCACTTCTCGCCCGGCCCGCAGTAGTGCAGCCGCTCCTTGGCCGTCCTCTTGATCCAGTTGGGATCGCGGCTCTGCCTGTCGCGGGCCAGCAACGCCTGCCGCTCCGCCTCGACCGTGGCCTTCTCCGCCCGCAGCTCGGAGATGCTGCGGCGCAGGCTGATGTACTCGCGCACAGGGTAGGCCAGGCTCATCGCGATCGCGCACACCACGACGGCCAGGACGGCGGCCCGCCCGGTCAGCTGGGGCCTTTTCGCCAATTGCTCCACACCCCCTCAAGTACGGCCCACAACGCTCCCTCGCGGGCCGTACTCGAAACTAGCGCTGGAAACGCGGGAAAGCCGCGCGACCCGCGTAGCGGGCGGCGTCATCGAGGAGTTCCTCGATGCGCAGCAGCTGGTTGTACTTCGCCACCCGGTCCGAGCGGGCCGGGGCGCCGGTCTTGATCTGGCCGCAGTTGATCGCCACCGCCAGGTCCGCGATCGTGGTGTCCTCGGTCTCGCCGGAACGGTGGCTCATCATGCACCGGTAGCCGCTGCGGTGGGCCAGGTCGACCGCGTCGAGGGTCTCCGACAGCGTGCCGATCTGGTTGACCTTGACCAGCAGGGCGTTGGCGGTGCCCGCCTTGATGCCGCGCTCCAGCCGCTCGGGGTTGGTGACGAACAGGTCGTCGCCGACGAGCTGCACCTTGTCGCCGAGGGCCACGGTGATGGCCTTCCAGCCCTCCCAGTCCTCCTCGTCGAGCGGGTCCTCGATGGAGACGAGCGGGTAGTTGGCGACCAGGTCCTCGTAGAATGCGATCAGCTCAGCAGCCAGCACGCCCTTGCCGTCGATCGTGTAGACGCCGTCCTGGTGGAACTCGGAGGCGGCCACGTCGAGCGCCAGCGCGATGTCCTCGCCCGGCGTGTAGCCGGCCCGCTCGATGGCGACCAGGATCAGGTCGAGCGCGTCGCGGTTGGACGGCAGGTTGGGCGCGAACCCGCCCTCGTCGCCCAGGCCGGTGGCGTAGCCCTTCTCCTTGAGCACGCCCTTGAGCGCCTGATAGACCTCGGTGCCCATGCGCACGGCCTCGCGGAACGTCTCCGCCCCGATCGGCGCGATCATGAACTCCTGGATGTCGACGTTGGTGTCGGCGTGGGCGCCGCCGTTGAGGATGTTCATCATCGGCACGGGCAGCACGTGGGCGTTGGGGCCGCCGACGTAGCGGAACAGCGGCAGGTCGGCGCTGTCGGCGGCGGCCTTGGCGACGGCCAGCGAGACGCCCAGGATGGCGTTGGCGCCAAGCTTGGACTTGTTGGGCGTGCGGTCCAGGTCGATCATGATCTGGTCGATGATGCGCTGGTCCTCGGCCTCGATCCCGCTGATCTCCTCGAAGATCTCGTCGGTCACGGCGAGCACGGCCTTCTCCACGCCCTTGCCGCCGTAGCGGCGGCCGCCGTCACGCAGCTCGACCGCCTCGAACTGGCCGGTGGAAGCCCCGCTCGGCACGGCCGCCCGGCCGCTGCTGCCGTCGTCGAGCACCACCTCGACCTCGACCGTCGGGTTGCCCCGGGAGTCGAGGATCTCGCGAGCGTAAACGACCTCGATGGTAGCCACGGGATGCGCTCCTAAATCGAAAGGCAATATGCCATCAGAGCCTATCGGTCGGTGGTCGACTCCCAGGCCCGGACCCGGTCCCGGTACGAACGCGCCGCGGCCCGCAGCTCGGCTTCGGCGTCCAGCCCGGCGTCGGCAGCCCGGCGGACGAGGTCGAACAGCTCCCTGGCCACCCCCTGCCCCACCGCGGCCGACAGCGACTCCGGCGCCCCGGCCCGCTCGGCCCTGCGCAGCAACTGGGCGGCCAGCGACAACGCGGGCTGGCCCATGGGCACGCCGTCGAGCACCGACTCGCTGCCCTTGGCGGCCCGCTCGGCGGCCTTGATCGCCTCCCAGTTCTCGCTCACCTCGTCGGCGCTCTCCGCCCGCACCGAGCCGAACACGTGGGGATGGCGGCGTACGAGCTTCTCGACGATCCCGGCCGCGACGTCGTCCATGTCGAAGTCCTCGGCCACCCGCGCATGGAAGACCACCTGCAGCAGCAGATCCCCCAGCTCCTCACGGAGCGCCGGGTAATCGCCCTGCTCGATGGTCTCAAGCACCTCATAAGCCTCTTCGAGCAGGTACGGCACCAACGTCTCGTGCGTTTGCTTCCGATCCCACGGACACTCGACCCGCAACCGGTCCATCACCGCGACCAGGTCCAGCACCCGCGCGCCCGGCAGGTCGTAGGAGCCCGGCACGACCTCGATCAGCGGCGGCTCGTCGAGCGCGACGGCGGCGTTCCCCACCGCGCGCATGAAGTCCTCGCTCTCGGAGGCCGCCAGCCACACGACGGTCTCGGCGACCGCCCGCCCGGCCAGCGCCCGCGGGTCCGGCTCGACGACCTCGATCTCGATCCCGGCCTCGGCCAGGTAGGGCAGCTGGGGATGCGCCGCCGAACCGGTCAGCACCGGCCCCGAGCGCAGCGCCTGCCACGCCTGGTGGCTCAGCATGCCCGGCGCGACCCTGGGCGAGGTGGTGACGACGATCAGCGGCACGGCTCAGCCCTGCGGCTGCTGCTGAGGCTGCGTCTGCGGGGCCGTGAGCTTGCCGAACCTGCCGGTGTCCACGAACAGCGCCGGGTTCTCCTGCGACCGCGCCGGGTTCAGCTCGCCGTAGCGAGGGTTGAAGATCGGCCTGATCGCACTGAGCTCCTTCACCAGCCGCTCCTGCCCGCTCTGGCCACCGAACTGCTGCTGCAGCTTCGTGAGGCCGACCACCGCCCGGCCGTAGTCGGCGGCGTCGAGCGGCGAGACGCCATTGGCCAGGAGATTGATCTCGGGCGTCTCGTACTGGCCGGGGCTCTTGAGCGCGGCGTCGATCTCCGTCTGGCTCACCTGCACGTTGTAGCGCGAGATGAGCTGCCTGGACGCGCTCACGTTCACCAGGCGCTGCAGCACGACCTGGCTGGCCGGCACGCCGCCCAGCGCCGACTCGTCGAGCTTGGCCCTCTTCAGCGCGGCCAGGTAGTCCTGCGTGTCCTTGTCGAGCTGACCCGTCGAGATGCGCTCGTTACCGACCACGGCCGCGGCCCCGGCGTGCATCGGGGATGAGCAAGCGGTCAGCGCGATGCCTGCCGCGGCGACGGCCACAGCCACTCGTATCGACTTCACGTACGTCCCTTTCCGACCCGAAAACCGCCGTTAGCTTACCCGTGCGGGCTCGAGGAACATCGCCTCGACCAGGTCGCCGCACCATTTGAGCAGGTCGAGATCGCGTAGCGGCTGCCCGCCCAGCGGTTTCGTCTTGGGAACCGGCACCAGCAGCGTCTCCGCCGCCTGCTTGTATATCGCCTTCTTGTACAGCCGGTCGAGGCGGACCTGCTGCGACTCCTTCAGCCTGGCGGGGCCGAACTTGATGTTCTGGCCCTGCAGCGTGACGTCCGTGAGCCCGGCCTGGCGGGCGCTGATCCGGAACTTGGCGACCTCCAGCAGGTTCTCCACCTCCGCGGGCGGCTTGCCGTAGCGGTCGGTCAGCTCGGCGCGCACCTCGTCGATGTCGGCGGGCGCGGCGATGGCCGCGATCCGCTTGTACGCCTCCAGCCGCAACCGCTCGGAGGTGACGTAGTCGTGCGGGATGTGGGCGTTGATCGGCAGCTCGACCTTGACGTCGGGCTGCTCCTCCACCACCTCGGCGCCCGACAACTTGGCCTTCTGCTCCTGCACGGCCTCGGCCATCAGCCGCACGTACAGGTCGAAGCCGACGCCCGCGATGAACCCCGACTGCTCGGCGCCCAGCACGTTGCCCGCGCCGCGGATCTCCAGGTCCTTCATCGCGACGTACATGCCCGCGCCCATCTCGGTGTGCTGCGAGATCGTGGCGAGCCGCTCGTGCGCGGTCTCGGTCAGCGGCTTCTCCGGCGGGTAGAGGAAGTACGCGTAACCGCGCTCCCTGCCCCGCCCGACGCGCCCTCTGATCTGGTGGAGCTGCGACAGGCCGTAGTTGTCGGCCCGGTCCACGATCAGCGTGTTGGCGTTGGGCACGTCGAGCCCGGACTCCACGATCGTGGTGGAGACGAGCAGGTCGTATTCGCGCTCCCAGAAGCCCACCATGATCTTCTCGAGCTGGTGCTCGTTCATCTGCCCGTGCGCCACCGCGATGCGCGCCTCGGGGACCAGCTCGCGCAGCCGCGCGGCCACCCGGTTGATCGAGGCCACCCGGTTGTGCACGAAGAAGATCTGGCCGTCGCGCATCAGCTCGCGCCTGATCGCGGCCCCGATCTGCTTCTCCTCGTAAGGACCCACGAAGGTGAGGATCGGGTGCCGCTCCTCCGGCGGCGTGAGGATCGTGGACATCTCGCGGATGCCCGTCAGGCCCATCTCCAGCGTGCGCGGGATCGGCGTGGCGGACATGGCCAGCACGTCCACCTGCGTGCGCAGGTGTTTCATCGCCTCCTTGTGCTCGACGCCGAACCGCTGCTCCTCGTCGATGATGATCAGCCCCAGGTCCTTGAACCTGACCTCCGGGCTGAGCAGCCGGTGCGTGCCGATCACCACGTCCACGGAGCCCGACCTGAGCCCTTCGAGCGTGCCCTTGACCTCGCCGTCGCTCTGGAAGCGGGAAACCGGCTTGAGCGAGACGGGAAAGCTGGAGAACCGCTCGGTGAAGGTCGACATGTGCTGCTGCACCAGCAGCGTGGTCGGCACCAGCACCGCCACCTGCTTGCCGTCCTGCACCGCCTTGAACGCCGCCCGCACCGCGATCTCGGTCTTGCCGTAGCCGACGTCGCCGCAGATCAGCCGGTCCATCGGGATGCCGCGCTCCATGTCGCGCTTGACCTCGTCGATGGCCTCGAGCTGGTCGCCGGTCTCTGCGTACGGGAACGCGTCCTCCATCTCCCGCTGCCATGGCGTGTCCGCCCCGAACGGGTGCCCCGGCGAGGCCATCCGGGCGGAGTAGAGCCGGATGAGCTCCCCCGCGATCTCCTTGACCGCCTTCTTCGCCCTGGACTTGGCCTTGGCCCAGTCGGCGCCGCCCATGCGGTTGAGCGTGGGCGCCTCGCCGCCGACGTAGCGGGTGACCTCGTCGAGCTGGTCGGTCGGCACGTAGAGCCGGTCGCCCTTGGCGTATTCGATGACCAGGTATTCGCGGGTGGCGCCCTGGACCGTGCGCTGGACCATCTCGACGTAGCGGCCCACGCCGTGCTGCTCGTGCACCACGTGGTCGCCGACCTTGAGCTGGAGCGGGTCCACCATGTTGCGGCGGCGCGACGGCAGCCGCCGCATGTCCTTGGTGGACGCCTTCTGCCCGACCAGGTCCAGGTGGGTGAGCACGGCCAGGTTGGGCGTGATGAACCCGTGCTCGATCAGCCCGGTCGTGACGTGGACGACCTTGGCCTCGGGCGCTTTATCCAGAAATTTCTGCAGCCGCGCGGGCACGTCCACGCCCTTGAGCAGCTCCACCATGCGCTCGGCCGGGCCGTGCCCCTCGCTGAGCAGCACGATCGCCTTCTCCTCGGCCAGCCAGCCCTTGATGTCGGCCAGCGCCTTGGCCGTGTCGCCGCGGTAGGCCTCCGAGTCCTGCGCGTCCAGCTCCACCCCGCCGCCGAACGGCGCCATCGTCCACCACGGCTGCCCCAGCACGTCGGCGTGCCCGCGGATGTCCTCCAGCGAGCGGAACGCGGCCGCCCCCAGGTCGATCGGCGCCTCGCCGCCGGCCGCCGCGTTGATCCAGGAGGCTTCGAGGAACTCCTGCGAGGTGCGTACGAGCTCCGCGGCCCTTCCCCTGATCCGCTCGGGATCGCACACGAACACGGCCGACCGGATCGGCAGATGGTCGAGCAGCAGGTCCATCTCCCCTGCCAGCACGGGCGCGAACGCCTCCATGCCCTCGACCGGCATGCCCTCCGCGAGCTGGTCGAGCACCTCGGCCAGCGCGGGGTGTTCCTCGGCCAGCTCCCGCGCCCGGGCCCTGACCTCGTCGGTCAGCAGCAGCTCGCGGCACGGCGGCGCGAACAGCCCGTCCTCGGCCGCCTCCAGCGAGCGCTGGTCGGCCACCTTGAACCAGCGGATCTCCTCGACCGTGTCGCCCCAGAACTCCAGCCGCAGCGGATGCTCCTCGGTCGGCGGGAACACGTCGACCAGCCCGCCCCGCACGGCCACCTCGCCGCGCTTCTCCACCATGTCGACCCGGCGGTAGCCGTTGCCGACCAGGTTGTCCACCACGTCGTCGAGGTCGGCGTCGCCGCCGGCCCGCAACCTGATCGGCTCCAGGTCGCCGAGCCCCTTCACGATCGGCTGCAGCAGCGCCCTGATCGGCGCCACGACCACGCTGAGCGGCCCGGCTGCGGCGTCGCCCTTGACCGGGTGCGCCAGCCTCCTGAGCACCGCGAGGCGCTGCCCCACGGTGTCGCTGCGCGGCGAGAGCCGCTCGTGCGGCAGCGTCTCCCACGCCGGGAACACGGCCACAGAGCCGGGCTCGATGAGGCTGGTCAGCGCGGCGGCGAGGTCCTCCGCCTCGCGGCCGGTCGCGGTGACGGCCAGCACCGTGCGCTGGTCGTGCCCGGACAGCGCGGCCACGCCGAACGGCCGCAGCGCGGACGGCGCGACCAGCGCGACATCGCCGCCCTCTTCGAGAGCGGCGGTCAGTTTCGGGTCGGCGCGAACAAGGTCAAGCAGTCCGGAAAGACTCATCAGATACGCCCACAGCCCCAGATGCGGCAACACGACTACCCCCGGCCGGGTCAGGTCGCGGGGGTTCTTTCCAAGGGTACTCGCCGGACACGGTCACCCGACCTTGTACCCAGGCACGGAGGGCCAGCGGACGGTGAGCACGGTCGACGCCTCCTCCGCCTGCCACGAATGGTCGACGCCCTTGCCCCAGACCACGTAGTCGCCCGGCTCGGCCAGCAGCACGCTGCGCCCCGGCAACTCGACCCGGAACCGGCCGCTGATCAGCACGAGCAGCGCGGTGCGCTCCTCACCCCTGACCCACTCCGCCCGCTCGTCGCCTGGCGGGTGCACGCCCCACTTGATCTCGACCTCGTCACTGTGCCTTGGGTCGCCGAGGGGTTTGAAGTGACCCAGGAGCCAGCCCCGGTCGCCTGCGGCGTCGATGCCGGCGTTGCCGGTGTACACCCCATCGTTCACGGGCAAGGACCGTAGCAGGGAAATGCATTACTGATAGCCATCGACTGATTACTGTAGGTCACATGTCTGAGGTGCGATCGGTCGCCCAGAGAGGCGACCTCTTCGGTCAACGAGTCCGCGAGCACTGCGCGGCCCAGCTCGGGCGCCGGCTCGACGTGCTGGTCGCCGGGTGCGCGCACGACGAGCCGCTGGCGCTCGAGCACATCGAGACCAGGTCCACCGGGGCCGACGAGGACCACCCGGCGATCAGGGGCGTGCTGGAGGAGCGGGCGGACCTGGTCGCGTGGTCGCTGGGCGACCTGCGCTCCGTGCCGCTGCCGCCCAGGGCCTATGACGTGATCCAGCTGTCGTTCCTGCTGGAGCGCATCCGCCACGCCGAGCTGGTGCTCGACCGCCTCCTGCGGTCCCTGCGCCCCGGCGGCCTCGTGCTGCTGCGCATGCGCGACCGCAGGTCGGCCTACGGCCTGCTGGACCGCGTCACGCCGGCCTGGTTGCGCCGCCTGCTGTGGCGGCCCCTCATCGGTCCCGGCACGCCGGGTCCGCTGCCCACCGTGTACGAGCCGCTGACGTCCAGCGACGGCATGCACGCCTTCTGCCTCAGCCGCGGCCTCCTGATCACCGACGACGTGCGGAACACCAGCGGTCCCGCCTGCGCCGGCCGGATCGGCGGCGCCGCGGTCAGGGCGATGGCCAGGCTCACGAACGGCCGCTACCCCGCCTCCCACGACGAGATCACGATGGTGATCAGAAAGCCCCAGCACCACTTCGCCCGGCTCATCTAGCGACACACTGGTATCAGTCGCTAGACTCCTTCCCTACCAATTCAATCGGAATAGTTGGGATGTAGGAGACGTGGAGTGGACCCCCGACCCGCGCGAGCTGGCCGATCTCGAGCTGCTGCTCTCCGGCGCGTTCGAGCCGCTGACCGGGTTCCTCGGCCACGATGACCTGCACGCGGTGCACGAGCGGGGCACGCTCGCCGACGGCACTCCGTGGCCCGCGCCCGTCACCCTCCACCTGACCACTGAGGTCTCCTCCGGCGACGAGATCACGCTACTCGACCCGGAGGGCCTGCCGCTGGCCACGCTCACGGTGGCCGCCCAGGAGGCCGACGGGCTGGTCTCGGGGCCGATCAAGGGCCTCGGCACACCGGAGCACGGGCCGTTCGCGCGCCTGCGGCGTACCCCCGCCGAGGTGAAGGCCGAGCTCGGCGGGCGCGCGGCACTGGCCGTCACCATGCGCGGCCCCCTCGACGATCTCTCCGAGATCGTCGACACCGCGAAGGAGCTCGACGCGATGATCATGCTGCTCCCCCTCTCGTACGGCGAAGCGGGCCCCGCGATCGTACGCGCCGCGCTCCGCGCCAAGGAGCGGCTGCCGACCGGCACGATCGTCGTCTCCGTGCCCCTGGCGCCGCGTGCGGAGCCCGAGATCGACCTGGAGCTCCGGGAGCACGTCGCCACCGCCTACGGCGCCACCGAGCACCTGGCGGGACCCGAGCCGGTGAGCATCCCGGGACCGCCGCACCGTCGCGGCCTCGTGGTCTTCTTCACCGGTCTGTCCGGCTCCGGCAAGTCCACGATCGCCCGCGGCCTGCGCGACGCGCTGCTGGAGCTGGGCAGCCGCACGGTGACCTACCTCGACGGCGACGTGGTGCGCCACCTGCTGTCCAAGGGCCTGACGTTCTCCAAGGCCGACCGCGACCTCAACATCCGCCGCATCGGCTTCGTCGCCGCCGAGGCGGCCCGCCACGGCGGCCTGGCCATCTGCGCGCCCATCGCCCCCTACACGGCCACCCGCGAGGAGGTGCGCGCGATGGTCGAGTCCGTCGGGGCGGACTTCCTGCTGGTGCACGTCGCGACGCCGCTGGAGGAATGCGAGCGGCGCGACCGCAAGGGCCTGTACGCCAAGGCCCGCGCCGGCCTGATCCCCGAGTTCACCGGCATCTCCGACCCGTACGAGGAGCCGGACGACGCCGACCTGGTGATCGACACCACGCACGTCACGATCGGGGCGGCCGTCGCCCAGGTGCTGGGCACGTTGCAGAGTGGCGGCTGGGTCCGCTAGGGCCGCGGCACGCGGGTCGAGCGGAAATACGGGTCTCGCGCGAGCTCGGTGAACGCCCGGTCAGCCCCCGTGCCCGCGTCGAAACTCGTGTCGCCGCGCGGCGCCTGCGGGGAGTCGAAGTAGAGCAGTGCCTTGATCTGCGGATAACGCTGGACCTGCCGGCGCACCGACTCGAAGAAGGCCCGCTTGAACGAACGGTCCTCAGCCCGCTCGAACACCCCCCACTCGGCCACCATGACCGGCTTGCCGGGGAAGCGCGCCTGCATCCACCGGTAGAACCCCGGCCAGTCCGGATATTCCCTGCGCGTCTTGTTGACCAGCCCGTCGAAGTCCCGCACCCGGTCGTCGGCGTACGGGTCCATGGCCACCCAGTCCACCACGTCGTCACCCGGGTAGAGGTCCTCGAACCAGGGCTCGGCCGCCCAGTTCGGCGCTCCCATGTAGGTCATGACCATGACCGCGTTCTTCACCCCCTCCGCACGCAGCCTGAGCACCACGTGCCGGAACATGGCCGCGTAGTCCGCGGCCTGCATGCCCGAGCCCGACGCGGTGTCCACGTCGTTCTCCGGCTCGTGGTGGATGGTGAGGAAGAACCGCTCGGGAAAGGTACGCCTGAGGTGGACGGCCAGCCGGTCGATCCGGCCGTCGAGGGCCCCGCCGGCGATCTCGGCCCAGGTGTGGTCGAAGGACGGCTTCCAGTTGATCATGAGCAACCGCGGCCGGGCCGGGTCGCGGGCCAGCCTGATCTCCGCGCCGGTGGGGAACAACTCACTGCCCCGGTGGTAGACGTGCAGCACGTCGGCGGCGGCGCCCATGCGCGACTCCGCGCCGTGCAACGCCTGCTCCACCGGGGCCCCCGTGAAGACCTCGGGCGCGATGCCCCACCAGGCGCCGCAGGACGGGATGAGCCGGGTGGTGGCCGTGCAGGGCGGCGAGCCCGCCGTCTCCTTGGCCACCGCCGGCGCACGCGCGTTGGAGCCCTCCGCGCCGGAACAGGCGGCCAGCACCACGACCACGGCCAGAATGAACGCGGTATTCGTAGCGGTATGAGAAATTCCCCGTAGCTGCAAAGCCTTTCAACCCCCTCGTCGAATGACCCCCGCCTGTCAAACCTGAACCTTGCCATGTCATTCCTGGAACTTCAGCCAGTGTGGGAGTCTCCCCAGTTCGTGGCGGGTGCCAGCGCGTCCGAATTTCCTGGATATTTCGTTTTATAGAGGGGCTTCTTGTTGGCCGTACCAGAGAAAATCTTGGGTATTCACCATGGGTGATCATCGTCCGACCTATAGTGGGCGCACACCTCGGAACGTGACGCAATCCAGGAGACCCTCCCCCATGAGCTCCGGCACGGACCTGGACGAGCACCTCGCCCTCCTGCGCAGGCGGTGGCTGGTCCTCGTGGGCTGCGTCGTCTTCGGCGGCACGGCGGGACTCGCCCTGATGCGCCTCACGCCGCCCTCCTACACCGCGACCACGCAGGTGCTCGTCATGCCGGTCGGCGCGCAGGAGCCGGGCAACCAGGTGACCGCCCGCCAGCGCGAGCCGCTCAACCTCGACACCGAGGCCCAGGTCGCGCAGTCGGCCGTGGTCGCGGCACGCGCGGCAGGGACGCTCGGGGGCGTCGTGCCCGGGCCCGTCGAGGTGTCGGTGCCGCCCAACTCGGCGGTGTTGTGGATCTCGGTGACGGCCCCTGAGCCCGGCGCCGCGGCGGCCCAGTCCCGCGCGTACGCCGAGGCGTACCTGGCCAACCGCCGCGAGAGCACGCTGACCGCGATGGCCGAGCAGCAGCAGGCGGTGCTCGGCAAGCTCAAGCAGGTCAACGCGGGGATCGACCTGGTGATCAAGGAGCTCGGCGGGCTGGCCAGGGGCAGCGCCGAGCACGCGATCGCCACGCAGCGGCAGGGCGTGCTCAACCGGCAGGCCGCCAGCCTCGCGCTGAAGTACGACGCGCTGCGGACGGTCGCGGTGACTCCCGGCACGATCATCAGCCAGGCCGCGCCGCCGTCCGCGCCCAGCTCGCCCAGCCTGCCGCTCTACCTGGGGACCGGGCTGATGGCCGGGCTGCTCACCGGCTCGGCCGCCGCCTACGCCCGTGACCGGCTCGACACGAGGCTGCGCACGGCCGCCGACGTCGAGCGGCTGACCGGGTTGCCCGTGCTGACCGACCTGTCGGGCTCGCGCGAGCACGGGGTGCTGCACGAGCTGGCGTGCTCCGTGGTCGCCGCCTGCCCGGGCCAGCGGCTGCTGGTCAAGGCGCTGCCCGCCGATCTCTGCTCATCGTCCCTGGCCGAGCCGCTGTCGGTCAGCGCGCCGCTGTCGGTGCTCGACGGCTCCGACGTGCGCGATCTGGCCAGGGCGGACGCGGCGCTGCTGCTCGTAGGGCTGGGCCGGGTGACCTCGACGCAGGTCGCAGCCACCGTACTGCACCTGGGCAGGCACGACGTGCCGATCGTCGGCGTGGTGACGGCGACCGACGCGGTGCCGTCGTTCGTGCCCCTGCTGGAGCCGCGCACGCACACCTCGCTCGGCAAGCTCGTCGCGACCGGCGAGCTGGAGATCAGCGTGTCGGCCGAGACCACGCCCATGCAGGCGCTGCACCACCCGCGGCGGCCCGGCCAGCCGACGTGAGAGGACCCGCGTGGCCCATCGGGGCGCTGCTCGTCGGCTATCCGCTCTGGTGGGCGCTCGGGTTCGGCGGGTTGTCGGTGATCGTGCTCGCGGTCCCGATGGGGGTGTTGTTGTGGCGGCGCAGGCCCATCCAGGTGCCGCGCGGGTTCGGGTTGTGGGCGTTGTTGCTGGCCGGGTACCTGGTGAGCGCGTTGATGCTGGCGGAGACGCCGCCGGGTACGTACGGGGAGCTCGGGCCGGGCCGGGTCGTCGGCTACGGCATGCGGCTGGCGCTCTACGCGGCCGTCCTGGTCATGGTGCTCTACCTGGGCAACCTGACCGAGCGCGAGCTGCCGCAGCTCCGCCTCGTACGGATGCTGGGCGTGCTGTTCGTCACCACGGTCGCCGGCGGGCTGCTCGGCGTGCTCCTCCCGGAGTTCTCCTTCACCTCGCCGGTGGAGCTGCTGCTGCCCGGCTGGGCCGGCGAGAACGCGTTCGTGCAGAACCTCATCCATCCCACCGCCGCCCAGACGCAGAAGGTGCTGGGGTTCTCCCTGCCCAGGCCGGAGGCGCCGTTCGAGTGGGCGAACGCGTGGGGCAGCAACGTGTCGGTGCTGCTGGTCTGGTTCGTGGTCGGCTGGTGGGTGCACGGGGGGCAGCGGCAGAAGCTCTTCGTGGCCGGGTTGATCGGCCTGGCCGCCGTCCCGATCGTGTACTCGCTCAACCGCGGCCTCTGGATCGGCCTGGGCCTGGCCGTGCTCTACGTGATCGTCCGGGTGGGCGGGCGTACCAGGGTCGCGTTGTGCGGGGCGGTGACGGCGGCCACGCTGGCGTTCGCGCTCAGCCCGCTGGCTGCCCTGGTCGCGCAGCGGCTGGACAAACCGCACTCGAACGACATCAGGGCCTTCACCGTGACGGCCACCGTCGCGGCCGCGGGCCACTCGCCGTTCATCGGCTACGGCAACACCCGCAACGCCATGGGCAACCACCGCACGATCACCACGGGCAAGACCGAGTGGTGCGAGGGTTGCGGGCATCCGCCGCTGGGCAGCGACGGGCAACTGTGGCTGCTGATCATCACGCAGGGGTTCACGGGGGCGGCGCTCTACGTGGCGTTCTTCCTGGGCGCGATCCGCCGTCACTGGCGCGACCGCAGCCCGGTAGGGCTGGCCGGGGTGCTGGTGATGGGGCTCGTGCTGCTCTACATGTTCGTCTACGACGGGCTGGTCACGCCGCTCAGCCTCTATCTCATCTCGTTCGCCCTCCTGTGGCGCAATTCCCAGCGGAGTGACGTATGAACGATGCCTCGATCCGGCTCGGGTACCTCGAGGAGACCGTGCGGCTGCTGTATCCGGGCTCCGGGTCGCCCCGGGCGTATACGGTGTTGCCGCACCCGGCCGTGCCCCGGCGGCTGGCGCCGCGCCGGTGGTGGCATCCGGGGTCCGAGGTCTTGGTGCCGGTCGAGGGGTCCATCGCGGCGTACCTGAGCGAGGTCTTCCGCCGCCCGGTCGAGACCGTCCTGCACGTGCGCCCGGCGTTGCGGGCCAACCGCAAACCCATTCTGGAGGCCCGTTCCGGCGGGCGGCGGCTGGCGTTCGTGAAGATCGGCGACAGCGCGCGGGCGCGCGAGCTGATCACCGCCGAGGCGGCGGCCCTGCGCAGGCTGGCCGGGTTGTCGCTGGGCACCGTCGCCACTCCCGCCGTGCTGCACCACGGCTCCTGGCGGGGGCTGGCGGTGCTGGCGTTGTCGCCGCTGCCGGTCCGGCGCGGCCGGGTGCCCCGGTCGCTGCTCCTGGACGCGATCAAGGAGATCGCGGGCACCGGAGGGCCGTGCCCGGCCTGGCACGGGGACCTCGTGCCGTGGAACATGTGCCCGTCCCCCGACGGTCGGCTGCTCGTGTGGGACTGGGAACGCTACGAGGGCGGCGTCCCCTACGGCTTCGACGCCGTGCACCACTTCTTCCAGCGGGCGCTGCGCAGGATGGACCCGCCGCTGGCGGCGCGGGCGTGCGTGGCGCGGGCCGTGCGCGAGCTCGCGCCCTTGGGGGTGTCGGGGGCGGTGGCCAGGCAGACGGCGCTGCGGTACCTCATCGCGCTGGCCGACAGGCATGCCGCCGACGGGCACTCACCGCTCGGGCCGCCGGAGTCCTGGCTCAACCCGGTGATCGACCACGAGGAGCTGCTCACGTGAGGAGGGCGAAGCGGCCGGTGTTGTCGTTCTCGCGGGCGACGGGGAGGCTCACGTCCCGGGCGCGGATGTTGCCGTCGTTCCTCATCGCGGGAGCGCAGCGTTGTGGCACTACCTCGCTGTACCGGGCGCTGGCGCAACACCCGCTGCTGCTCAAGCCGGTGCTGCACAAGGGCGTGCACTACTTCGACGTCGGCTACTCGCGAGGGTCGTCCTGGTATCAGGGGCACTTTCCGCTGCGGCTGAGCGCGGCACTGCTCGGCCATCGATACGGTACGCGGGCGCTCGCCTTCGAGTCGTCGCCCTATTACCTGTTCCACCCGCTGGCCGGGGAGCGGATCGCGGCCGATCTGCCCGGGGTGAGGCTGATCGTGCTGGTCCGGGACCCGGTGGAGCGGGCCTGCTCGGCCCATGCCCACGAACTGGCCCGGGGCTTCGAGACGGAGTCGCTCTTCGAGTACGCGGTGGAGCTCGAATCCCAGCGGCTGGCCGGGGCCGAGGAGCTGTTGCGGGACTCGCCTTTCGCCCGCCACCACTCGCACCGCCACCACGCGTACCTGGCCCGCGGGCGCTACGCCGAGCAACTCGACCGGCTGGAGCCGCTGATCGGGCGCGAACGCATCCTGGTGCTCGACAGCCACCGGTTCTTCACCGAGCCGGAGGCCGTCTATGACCGGGTGCTGGAGTTCCTGGGGGTGCCGCAGCTGGGGTATCCGGTGTTCGAGCGCTACAACCGGCGGGCTTTGCCTCGACGGGTGCCCAGGGTGCTCGGGGACGCCTTGCGGGACCACTTCGAGGCGTACGACGCGCGGCTGGTGCGGTGGCTGGGCGAGGTGCCCTCGTGGCGGCGGTGATCTTGGGGCGGAGGGGGGTCGCCGGGGTCTCCGGGGCTGTTTTCAGTGCGGTCGTGCAGTTCTTGCTGGTCGTGGTCGTGACCAGGGCGCTGGCTCCTTCGGCGGCCGGGGCCTTCTTCACGGCGACCGCGCTGGCGCTGATGGTGGCCGGGGTCGCGAAGCTGGATGCGGGGAACGGGCTCGTGTACTTCATCGCGCGCGCGAAGACATATGGATATCTGGGTATTTCCGGATATATCCGGGCGGCGCTGGTGCCCTGCGTGGTGGTTTCCGGGGCCGCGGGGGTGGTGCTGTATCCGCGGTTGGGGCTGCTGGCGGTGGCGCTGCCGGTCATCGTGGTGGGGGATGTTCTGCTGGCCGCCACGCGGGGGTTCGGGGTCATGCGGCCCACGGTGTTGCTGGACGGGGTGCTGCTGCCCGGTTGCCAGCTCGTGTTGGCGGCCGGTGCGGCCTGGGCGGGGGCGGTCGAGGGGTTGCCGGTCGCGTGGGCGGCGCCGTACGTGCTGGTGCTGGTCCTGGCGGCGGCCGAGGTGCGCGGGCGGGTGCCGTGGACGCCCTATCTGCCGGGCACGGGGCGGGATCTGTGGCGGTACACGGCTCCGCGGTCGGTCGCGGGGGCGATCCAGGCGGTGTTCCAGCGGCTCGACATCGTTCTCGTCGCCTTGCTCGGTGGGCCGGCGCAGGCCGCCGTCTACCTGGCCGCCACCCGGTTCAAGGTGGTCGGGCAGCTGGCGAATCAGGGGCTGGCGCAGGCCGTACAGGCTCGGCTGGTCAGGGCGCTCGCCGACGGCGAGGCGGCGCTGGCCAGGGAGCTGTACCAGGCGGCCACGATCTGGCTGGTGCTGCTGACGTGGCCGGTCTGGGTGGCTTACGCCGCGCTGGCGCCCTGGGTGCTGCGGGTGTTCGGACCCTCCTACGGCTCGGCGGGGCCGGTGGCTCTGGTGCTGGCCGGGACGATGATGGTGGCGACGGCCTGCGGCATGGTGGACGTCGTGCTGACGGCGGCCGGGCACACGGGCACGAGCCTGCTCAACCTGCTGGCCGCCATCACGTGCACCGTCGCCCTGGACGTGGCCCTGATCCCGGCCCATGGGGCGCTCGGGGCGGTCATCGGCTGGTCGGGCGGCGTGATCGTGAAGAACCTGCTCCCGCTGTGGCAGCTGCACCGCCGCTACGGCCTGCACCCGTTCGGCCGCCATACCCTGACGGCCCTCCGCATGCGGGCGGCCACATGAGAGCGCCGATCCTGGTGACGGGGCTGCCGAGGAGCGGCACGAGCTGGACGGGCAGGATGCTGGCGGCCGGGGGCGACCTGGTCTACGTCAACGAGCCCCTCAACCCCCAGCACCCGCCAGGCCGCTGCCCGGGGGTGCTCAAGGCCACCGTGACCCACAGGTTCCAGTACATCTGCGACGACAACGCCCCCGACTGGCTGCCCGCCTTCCGCGACACGGTGGCCCTGCGCTACCGCTGGCTCTCCGAGCTGCGCGCGAACCGCTCCCCGTACGACCTGGCCCGCCTCCTCCGTTACGGCGCCGCCTTCACGCTCGGCCGCCTGGCGGGGCGGCGCGCCCTGCTGGACGACCCGTTCGCGGTGCTGAGCGCGGGCTGGTTCGCCGCCCGGCTCGGGTGCAGGGTGATCGCCCTGGTACGCGACCCGGTGTCGTTCGTGGCGAGCTGGCAGCGGCTGGGCTGGACGGTCTACTTCCACGAGCTCCTGGAACAACCCCTGCTCATCCGCGACCACCCGGAGCTGCTGGAACTACGCGCCCTCGTCGGCTCCCAGGACCGCGTCGCCAAGGCCGCCGCCCTGTGGCGGGCCACCCGCACGATCCTGGCCCGCACCCCCGGCATCCTCCTTACCTCGTACGAGTCCCTGGCCGCCGACCCACTCCCCGGCTTCCAGCGCCTGTACGCCTACGCGGACCTCCCCTGGACCCCGACCGCCGAACGCCGCATCGCCAGGTCGTGCACCGGTACCACCCGGCCGGGAACGGGATTCGCCTGGTCGGGCCTGTCCCGCACTGCCTACCGCCCCATGGACTCCCGCCTGGCCCTGGCCACCGCCGCCCGCGGCCTGAGCTCCGAGGAGATGGCCCGCATCCGCACGCTCACGACCCCAGTGCCCGCCTGACGCGCGTGGCCAGGCAGCCGCCCAGCAGCCGTACCGCGAACGGCAGGTCGTCCACCAGATACCGCCGCGCCAGCCGTCTCGGCTCGCTGACCAGCCGGAACAGCCACTCCAGCCCGGCTCGCCGCATCCATCCGGGTGCTCGCGAGACCGTGCCCGCCGCGAAGGCGATCGCCGCCCCGCACCCCACGAACCACGCTCCCGGCAGCTCACCCCGCAACTCGGCGATGAGCCGATCCTGCCGGGGAAACCCGAGCCCCACGAACACGAGCCCCGGCCCCGCCGCCACCACCTTGCGCCGGACGCGTTCGCTTCCCTCCGGGGTGGCGTCGAAGTGGTACGGCGGTGCGTGCACGCCGCACACCTTCAACCGCGGATGGCAGCTCGTGAGCTCGCCGGCCGCCCGCCGCGCCACGCCCGGCGGACCGCCGAGCAGGTAGACGGGCCAGCCGCGGCGAGCGGCGAGCTTGCTGAGCGACCAGATGAGATCGGCTCCCGTGACGCGCTGGGGCACGGGGGTGCCGAGCAGCCTGGCCGCCCACACCAGTGGCATCCCGTCGGCCACCACGAGCTCGGCCGAGCACACGAGCTCCTTGAGCGCGGGGTCGGTGGCGGCGGCCCGGCAGATGTCGATGTTCGGGGTGACGATCCGGCCACCCCGGCCCGCCTCCAGCTCGGCGGCCACCCTCCGGACGACCTCGTCCTCGGTGAGCGCGTCAACCCCGATGCCACCCACCCGCACTCGCGCGCCCCGCCCGGCGTCCGGCCGGTCGCCCACGGTAGGCGTGTCATCCGTCGCCTGTGTGAGCTTGGGCGGGGTCATATGCCGTGTCCACGGTTGTGCAGCGCCGAGAGGACGGTGGTCGCGGAGACGAGGCCCGCGGCCACCGCCAGGGCGATCGGGGCGCGGGGTTCGGCGGGGCGGGCCTTGAGCGACCGGGCGGCCCAGCGGGCGGCCTCAAGCCGGTGCCCGAGCGCCGCGTGGCTGAAGGCCAGCTGGCCGTAGACCCGCGCCGCGCCGCGCGGGTCCACGGCCAGTTCGGGGTGCCGGGCCAGCATCCAGTCGAGCCCGGCAATGCGGTCCGCCCATCGGGCGACATAGTGGGATCCGCCCCACCGCACCCGTACGAGCGGCTGATCGACATGCACGATGGGGTGCCGCCTGGCGGCGCGTAGGGCGAGGTCCCAGTCCTCGTTCTGACCGGCGGGCGCGCTCTCGTCGGCCCACAACCCGCCGCGCTCGAACAGGAACGTCGACGAGTGCACCATCACCATCCGGGAACGGACCAGATCGTCCGCGGTCACGGCGGAGGTTCCGGCGAGTCTGGGGATGCGGCGGCGGCCGTACTCGACCTCGATGCCGCAACTGGCGAACTCGCCCCCGTCCCGCAGCGCCCGCGCCTGCGCGGAGAGCTTGCCCGGCAGCCAGACGTCGTCGTCGTCGCAGAAGGCGACGAGGTCGGTGTCGCAGGCCGCGATGCCGGTGTTGCGCGCCCCGGGGAGCCCGGGAGTGAGCGTGTTGGGCAGGACGCGAACGGGATGGCAGGCGCTGACGACCACGTCGGCCAGCGTGTCGGAAACCGCCGGGCCGTCCGTCACCACCACCACGGACAGCCTGCCCGGATAGTCCTGGGCCAGCACCGCCGCCACCGCCTCCCGGAGCTGGGCCGGGCGGTTCCCGCGCGTGGGGATGACCACGCCGACGGACCGGGTCACGCCGCCGCCCCCCAGTAGCCGTACCTGGCCCTGAGCGGCCACGTGAGGGCGTTGACCACCCGCCGGTCGCGTTCGGGCAGCCCCGACACCCACGAGTCGTCCCGCCGCAGCTCGACCCGCCCCACGTGGAAGCGCATCGGATTGCCGGAGGCGGTGTGGGAGGGGCCGAGCCACGCGGTGCGCCCCTCGATGAACGGCAGCTCCGGCTCCGCCAGCCCGAGCCGGCGCGTCAGCGCCGTGAGCGTGGCCCCCGGCGCGGCGACGAGGTCCTCGTACCGCACCCTGGTCACCCGCCCGCCACGTCCGGCGAGCAGCTCCAGGGCGGTGTTCTGGGCGGTCCAGTGGATCGCCGTGCGGGCGGGGTCCCAGCGGGTCATGGGCCGCCCGTTCTCGGGACGCCGCACGGTCCTGCCCCAGGAGTGGGCGACCGCGCGCGGGTCCCTGACCACGTGCACGATCCGCACGTCCACCCCGCTCGCCAGCAGGCAGCAGGCCAGCGACGCGTGCTTGCTGGAGTCGATCACGACCCGGGCGTCCGCGGCCGCGTACAGCAGCCGGTACGCCTGGACGTACTCGGCCAGGTCGGGATGTTCGATCCACGCGATTCTGCGGGTGCGGTCGACGCGGCGCCGCAGCGTCAGGACTCTTTCAGCCAGCAACCGAGTCCATCCGCCGAACGCCCGCTCACCTACCTGCGCCCAGAAGGCGCAGGAGGGAAACGCCACACCGCACCCGCAGAGCTCCTCCGAGATGACCCCCCTCTCCCAAAGGTGCGTCACCTCCCCGAGCGCCACCACGCCGGGAAGCTCGCCAAGGAGCCTCTCGAGCAGTGTGGTGCCACTGCGGCCGAGTCCACCCAGGTAGATCACTCGGGTGGTGGTTGCACGATCATTCACGGAGGAGGGCTTTCGCGTGGTGAACACCGAACGCGACGACCCTAGCGCGGAGAGTAATCAGCGGGTCAGGCGAACGCCAAAAGATCTACCGTCAGCTGGCGTCGAGGATCATGCCGGCGCCGACCGTGCCGTTCGTGGACTCGTCCACCAGGATGAAGCCGCCGGTCAGCCGGTTACGCGCGTAGTCGTCCACGAACATCGGCTGCGTGACCCGCAGCGACACCCGCCCGATCTCGTTGAGGCCGAGCGACGTCGCCTCCTCGTCCCGGTGCAGGGTGTTGACGTCGAGCCGGTAGTGCAGGTCACGCACCAGGGCGCGGGCCGTACGGGTGGTGTGCTTGATCGTCAGCTTGGACCGGGGCGTCAGCTTGAGGCCGTCGCCCATCCAGCAGACCATCGCCTCCAGCTCCTGCGCCACGTTCGGCTGGTTGTTGGGGCGGGCGATCATGTCGCCGCGCGAGATGTCGAGGTCGTCCTCGAAGCGCAGCGTCACCGACATGGGCGGGAACGCCTCCTCGACAGGTCCGTCGAACGTGTCGATCGAGGCGATCCGGGTGGTCAGCCCCGACGGCAGGTGCACCACCTCGTCGCCGGGTTTCAGCACGCCGCCCGCCACCTGGCCCGCATAGCCGCGGTAGTCGTGGAAGGCGTGCTCGGTGGCCCGTTGCGGGCGGATCACGTACTGGACCGGGAAGCGCACGTCGACCAGGTTGCGGTCGGAGGCGATGTGCACGTTCTCCAGGTGGTGCAGCAGCGACGTGCCCAGATACCAGGGCATGTTCTCCGAGCGCGAGACCACGTTGTCGCCGTTGAGCGCGGAGATCGGGATGAAGGTGAGGTCGGAGACGTTCAGCTTGGAGGCGAACGCGGTGAACTCCTCCCTGATCTCCTCGAACCGCTCCTGCGAGTAGTCGACCAGGTCCATCTTGTTGACGGCCAGCACCAGGTGCGGCACGCGCAGCAGCGTGGTCAGGAACGCGTGCCTGCGCGACTGCTCCAGCACGCCCTTGCGGGCGTCGATGAGGATGATCGCCAGATCGGCCGTGGAGGCGCCGGTGACCATGTTGCGGGTGTACTGGATGTGCCCGGGCGTGTCGGCGATGATGAACTTGCGCTTGGGGGTGGCGAAATAGCGGTACGCCACGTCGATCGTGATCCCCTGCTCCCGCTCCGCCCGCAGGCCGTCGGTCAGCAGCGACAGGTCGGTGTATTCGGTGCCCCGGTCGCGCGAGGTACGCTCGACCGCCTCCAGCTGGTCCTCGAAGATCGCCTTGGAGTCGAAGAGCAACCGTCCGATGAGGGTGGACTTGCCGTCATCGACGCTCCCCGCAGTGGCAAAGCGAAGAATGTCCATTAGAAGTAGCCCTTGAAGCAGACACAGCCGGTCCTCCAGGGTGTACCGCAACTGGTACGGACGGTCAGCATCAGAAGTAACCCTCTCTTTTGCGGTCTTCCATGGCCGCCTCCGACGAGCGGTCGTCGGCCCTGGTGGCCCCGCGCTCGGTGATCCGGGTGGCCGCGATCTCCTCGATGATCTCCTCGACCGTGACGGCCGTGGACTGCACGGCACCCGTGCAGGTCATGTCGCCCACCGTGCGGTAACGCACCACGCCCTCGAACAGCGGCTCGTCGTCGCCCCGCTGGACGACGTCGGAGTCGGGCAGCAGCATGCCGTCGCGCTCGAACACCTTGCGGGTGTGGGCGAAGTAGATGGAGGGGATCTCGATGCCCTCGCGCCGGATGTAGTCCCAGACGTCGAGCTCGGTCCAGTTGGACAGCGGGAAGACGCGGATGTGCTCGCCCTTGCGGATGCGCGCGTTGTAGAGGTTCCACAACTCGGGGCGCTGGTTCTTCGGGTCCCACTGGCCGAAGTCGTCGCGGAAGGAGAACACCCGCTCCTTGGCCCTGGCCTTCTCCTCATCGCGCCGCGCGCCGCCGAAGACCGAGTCGAACTCGTGCTCCTCGATCCCGTCGAGCAACGTGGTGGTCTGCAGGCGGTTGCGCGAGGCGCGCCGCCCGGTCTCCTCGACGACCCGGCCCTGGTCGATGGAGTCCTGCACGCTGGCCACGATCAGCCGCGCGCCGAGCTCCGCCGAACGGCGGTCGCGGAACTCGATGACCTCCTCGAAGTTGTGCCCCGTGTCGACGTGCATGAGCGGAAACGGGATGGCCGCCGGCCAGAACGCCTTCTCCGCGATGCGGAGCATGACGATCGAGTCCTTGCCCCCGGAGAAGAGCAGACAGGGACGCTCGAACTCGGCCGCCACCTCACGCATGATGTGGATGGCCTCGGCTTCGAGCACGTCGAGCTGCGACGTCGTGTAGTCGCGCTGCAGCATGGAGCTTCCTCCGGCGGTTAGCGGTGTAGGTCCCGGATCCCGGCGAGCAACGATGTCGCCAGCTCAGGTAGGGAAACCAGGATATCGGGTAGTGACGGGTCGGCTTGGTTGTAGGTGAGGGCGGAGCCGTCGATGCGGCTCGCGTGGACTCCCGCGGCCTGCGCGACCGCGACGGGCGCGGCGGAGTCCCACTCGTACTGGCCTCCGGCGTGTACGTACGCCTCGACCTCGCCGGTGAGCACCGCGGCGATCTTCGCCCCCGCCGACCCGATCGGCACCAGGTCGGCGCCCACGAGAAAGGCGAGTTTCCGTACGAACTCGGGCGGTCTGGTGCGGCTCACCGCGATCCGGAACCGGCCCCCGTCGAAGGCCGGCGGCTTGGGCGGGTCGGCGGTCGTCAGCGTGCGGCCCTGGGCAGGCAACGCCACGGCGCCCGCGGCCAGCCTGCCGCCCTCCCACAGCGCCACGTGCACGGCCCAGTCGGACCGGCCCTCCGCTGTGCTTATGGTCGCGCTCCCTTCGGCCCCGTCTTGGTTACGCAAGCTGCCACTTCCGGGGCCGGCTCGCCGCTCCGCGAACTCCCGCGTGCCGTCGAGCGGATCGACGATCCATACGCGGTGTGCCGTGAGCCTGCGCGGATCGAGCCGCTCCTCGCGCGTGGCCTCCTCGGACAGGATGTTGTCGCTCGGCCGCAGCCTGCCCAGCGACTCCATCAGGAAGACGTGGGAGGCGCGGTCGCCTTCGGCCCGCAGCGCGGCCGAATCGCCGAACCCCATGCGCTCGCGAATCCGCAGCAGCCGCTCGCCCGCCTCCGTCGCCAGGTCGGCGGCCAGGGCGTGGTCGTCGCGAATCGTCATCAATAAGCTCCTTGCCCGCGGGCGACGGCCGACCAAGTCTTCCACAGGATCTGGAGATCCATGGTGAGGGACCAGTTCTCCACGTAACGCAGGTCTAGACGCACGGATTCCTCCCACGATAGGTCAGATCTTCCGCTGACCTGCCACAGTCCGGTCAGCCCAGGGCGTACGAGGAGTCGTCTGCGCACGTCGTCGCCGTAGCGGGCCACCTCCTCCGGCAGCGGCGGCCGGGGACCGACGAGCGACATGTGGCCGCGTACGACGTTGATGAGCTGGGGCAGCTCGTCGAGCGAGTGGCGGCGCATGAGGGTGCCGAGCGGCGTGACGCGTGGATCGTTCCTGAGCTTGAACAGCACCCCGTCACGGTCGCTGACCAGGGTGATCTTCTGCCGCTCCGAGCCGCGCCGCATAGTACGAAATTTCACGATCGTGAACAGCCGCCCGTCCCTGCCCACCCTGGTCTGCCTGAACAGCGCGGGCCCGGGGCTCGTCGCCCGTACGGCGACCGCCAGCCCTGCCAGCACCGGCGCCAGCAGCACCAGCAGCGCGGCGGCGACCAGCCGGTCGAAGACGTTCTTGACCAGTTGCCTGGCCCCGGTCAGCTCCGGATGCTCCACGTGCAGCAGCGGCAGCCCGGCGGCCGGCCTGATCATGATGCGCGGCCCGGCCACGTCCATCAGCGCGGGCGCGACCACCAGCTCGGTGTGCGTGCGCTCCAGCCGCCAGGCCAGCCGCCGCAGCGCCTGGCCGTCCATCTCCGGGCAGGCCAGCACGGCCACGGTGTCGGCGCCGACCTGGTCGACCACGATCGGCACGTCGCTGAGGTCGCCCGCGACGGGCACCTCGTCCACGTGCTCGCCGGGCGCGCCGCCCGGCAGGCAGGCGGCCACGACGTCCATGCCGTGGTAGCGCTCCTTGCGGAAGAGCTGCACCAGCTCGGCGATCGAGGCCGGATGCCCGACCGCGACGACCCGGCGCATGCACTCGCCCGCCGCCCTGCGCCGGTTCAGCGAGCGCCGCAGGGCGTACCTGAGGACCAGGGTGAGCAGTGTGACGAGCGGCAGCGCGAGCACGACGTAGCCGCGGGCGACGTCCGTTTTGGTGAGGTAGGAGCCGATGGCGGTGCCAGCCGTCAGCGCCACGCCCGCCTGCACGACCCGGCGGAACTCCTCGGAGCCGACGCCGAGCATGCGCGGCTCGTACGCCCGGTTGAGCGCAACCGCGCAACACCACACCACCGGCAACGCCAGGCTGACCAGCAGGTACGGCAGCACGTACGGAGTGAGCCCGCCGAACCTGACCCAGAACGCGGCGCAGGACCCGATGCCCGCGCCGCACAGGTCGCCCAGCACGGCGCGCAGCCGATAGGAGCGGACCCAGGAAGGCGTGCGCGGCCTGGCCCCCCAGGAGACCACATGGCCGGTCCTGACGACGGCCATGAGTCCTTCACCGCGCACGCATGCCTCCAGGTGACCCATTCCTGTACGGGCAGTCACAGATCGTAGTCGCGCGGAGGCCGGCGAACTGGCGAACGGCTCTATGCGGTGATCAGCGAGGAGGGCCGGAAATGTTCAGATCAGCCCGGTGGAAGTCGTTCTGGGTGGCCTCCAGGCCGCGGGTCATCAGCGACTCCACCACGTCGGCCGCCCGGTCGACAAGGAAGGGCAGGTCCTTGCGCTCCATGGTGGCGAAGTCCCTGAGCACGAAGGAGGCGGCGTCCATGCGGCCCGGCGGCCGCCCGATGCCGAAGCGGACCCGCAGGTAGTCGCGGGTGCCGAGGACCTTGGTGATCGACTTGAGCCCGTTGTGCCCGTTGTCGCCGCCGCCGAGCTTGGCCCGCAGCGCGCCGTAGGGCACGTCGAGCTCGTCGTGCACGACGATCAGCCGGTCCGGGCCGATCTTGTAGAAGTCGGAGAGCGCCTTGACGGGACCGCCCGACAGGTTCATGTACGTGAGGGGCTTGGCCAGGATGGCGCCACTCGTCTCGCACACCTCGGCCCTGCTCTTGTGGGCCTTGAACCGCCCGCCGGCCCTGGCCGCCAGCTCGTCGAGCACCATGAAGCCCGCGTTGTGCCTGTTGCCCGCGTATCCGGGTCCTGGGTTGCCCAGTCCGGCGATCAGCCAGCGATCCATATGCACCCCTTGCAGCGGAACGGGGCGGCTCGCGCAGTGCCGCCCCGTTCACTGGAGAACGTGTTACTCGGCGGCGGGGGCCTCGGCGGTCTCGCGCTCGGCGGCGGCCACGATCTCCAGGCCCTCGGCGGCCGCTTCCTCCTCCGTCGGAGCCTCGATCGGCTTGTTGATGACGTGGAGGACGACGGCCTCGGGGTCGGCGATCAGTGTGGCGCCCTGCGGCAGCCGGAGCTGGCCGGCGGTGATCACGGTGCCGATCACCAGGCCCTCGACGTCGACCTCGACGCCGGTCGGGATGTTGGTGGCCTCTGCCTCCACGGCGACGGAGACGAGCTGCTGGTCGAGCAGGCCATCGGAGTTGACGTCGCCGACCGTGGTGACCGGGATCTCGACGGTGACCTTCTCGCCGCGCCTGACCAGGAGCAGGTCGACGTGCTCGACGAAGCCCTTGATCGGGTCGCGCTGGATGCCCTTGGGCAGCGCCAGCTCGTCGACGCCGTCACCCTTGAGGTGGATCAGCACGTTGGGCGTGCGGAGCGCGAGCAGCACCTCGTGGCCGGGCAGGGTGAGGTGCTTGGTGTCGGTGCCGTGCCCGTAGAGAACGGCGGGCACCTTGTCGGCGCGGCGGATCTTACGGGCGGCACCCTTGCCGAACGCGGTGCGCGACTCGGCGGCGATACGTACTTCGGACATGACATCTCCTAGGGATGCTTGGGGATCGATTCGTTTGCGGCGCTCACCCTCACCCGCCCTAGCGGAAGGCGTTACGAGCGCAACCCCAAGATTCTACCCGCTGGCCGGCCTTCGGCCGACCAGCCAAGGTGCTGCGTCTAATTGTTCACTCGCTTCGCTCACTCACGTATCGCCCTCGAACAAGCTCGTGACCGAGCCGTCCGTGAAGACCTCCGTGATCGCGCGGGCGATGAGCGGCGCGATCGACAACACCGTCAGCTTGTCGAACCTGTTGGCCTGCGCCAGCGGCAGCGTGTTGGTGACGATGACCTCGGAGATCCGGGAGTTCTTCAGCCGGTCGACCGCGGGGTCGGAGAAGACCGCGTGGGTGGCGGCGGTGATCACGTTGGTGGCGCCCTGCTCGTAGAGGGCGTCGGCGGCCTTGCAGATCGTGCCCGCGGTGTCGATCATGTCGTCGATCACCACGCACGTGCGGCCGCGTACGTGTCCGACCACCTCGTTGACCTTCACCTGGTTGGCCACGTCGAGGTCGCGGCGCTTGTGGATGAACGCCAGCGGCGTGCCGAGCGTGTCGGCCCAGCGCTCCGACAGCCGGACCCGGCCGGTGTCGGGCGAGACGACCGTGGTGGTCTCCAGGTCGAGCTTGTTCTTCAGGTAGCTCTCCAGCACCGGCATGGCGAACAGGTGGTCCACCGGGCCGTCGAAGAAACCCTGGATCTGGGAGGTGTGCAGGTCGATCGACATGAGCCGGTCAGCGCCCGCGGTCTTGAACAGGTCGGCCATCAGCCTGGCCGTGATCGGCTCGCGGCCCCGGCCCTTCTTGTCCTGGCGGGCGTAGCCGAAGAACGGCATGACCACGGTGATGCGCTTCGCGGAGGCCCGCTTCAGCGCGTCTACCATGATCAGCTGTTCCATGATCCACTTGTTGATGGGTCCGGTGTGGCTCTGGATCACGAAGGCGTCGCAGCCGCGTACGGACTCCAGATAGCGGGCGTAGATCTCGCCGTTGGCGAAGTCGATCAGTTTGGTGGGGGTGAGTGAGACGCCGACGTGCGCGGCCACCTCGTCGGCCAGCTCTGGATAGGCCCGCCCGGAGAAGAGCATGAGATTCTTCTCACCCGGCTGCTTGATGCTGGTCACTGCTGTTTCTCCTGCTCTTGCTCGGCCAGCGCCCGCTCGGCGGCCGCGGCCGACTTCGTGCCCGCGCGCCTGCGCAAGACCCATTTCTCGACGTTGCGCTGTCGCGCCCTCGCCACCCCCATCGCGCCGGGTGGCACGTCGCCGTCGATGACGGAGCCGGCGGCGGTGTAGGCGCCGTCTCCGACCGTCACCGGGGCGACGAGCATGGTGTCGCACCCGACGAACGCGCCGTCGCGTACGGTGGAGCGATTTTTGTTGACCCCGTCGTAGTTGACGAACACCACGGCCGCGCCGATGTTGACGTCGTCGCCGATCGTGGCGTCGCCCGCGTAGGACAGGTGGGGCACCTTGGAGCGCTCGCCGACCTGGGTGTTCTTCATCTCGACGAACGTGCCGGCCTTGGACTTGCTGCCGAGCACGGTGCCGGGGCGCAGGTAGGCGTAGGGGCCGACGCTGGCCTCCGGGCCGATCTCGGCGCTGTCGCAGACGGCGTTGCGGACGACCGCGCCCTCGCCGACCCGGGTGTGGGTCAGCGTGGTGGCCGGTCCGACCTCGGCGCCGGTCTCGATGACGGTGCTGCCGTGGAGCTGGGTGCCGGGGTGGACGACCGTGTCGGGGGCGATCCGCACGCCGACGTCGATCCAGGTGCTGCCGGGGTCGATGATCGTGACACCGGCGCGCATGTGGGCGTGGAGCAGCCGCTCGTTGAGCACCTTGCGGGCGGCGGCGAGCTGCACACGGTCGTTGACGCCCTCGACCTCGACGAAGTCGGCCGCCACGCAGGCGCCGACCCGGTGGCCGTCACCGCGCAGGATGGCCAGCACGTCGGTGAGGTATTCCTCGCCCTGGGCGTTGTCGGTGGACACGCGCTTGACGGCGTCGGCGAGCAGCAGGCCGTCGAAGGCGTAGATGCCGGAGTTCATCTCCCTGATGGCGCGCTGCTCGGCGCCGGCGTCCTTCTCCTCGACGATCTCCAGCACGGCGCCCGCCTCGTCGCGGATGATCCGCCCGTAGCCGGTCGGGTCGGGCACCTCGGCCGTGAGCACGGTGACCGCGTTGCCATCGGTGGCGTGCCGTTCGAGCAGCTCGGTGAGGGTCTGGGTGCGCAGGAGCGGCACGTCCGCGTACGTGACCAGGACCGTGCCGGAGATCGTGCCGACCTCCTCGAGCACGGTGCGCACCGCGTGGCCGGTGCCGCGCTGCTCCCGCTGGACGACGGCGCGCGCGTCGGGGCTGGTGGCGGCCAGGTGGCCGCCGACCCGCTCCAGCGCGTGGCCGATGACCACGATGAGCTGCTCGGGACCGAGGTCACGGGCGGCTGAGAGCATGTGGTCGACCAGTGCGCGGCCACACAGCTCGTGCAGGACTTTCGGGGTCTGGCTCTTCATCCGGGTGCCCTCGCCTGCGGCGAGGACGATGACGGCGGCCGGGCGCGGCACACTCACGGACTGAGGCTCCCTGTGGCTGGACGGATCAGGGCACTTGGTACGGCTACCGCACCGCAACCCTCCCGACACCGTGAGGATACCTGGCCCCACCATGAACATTCTCGCGGGGGAGCGCCTCAATGCTCCCGGAAGAGGACTCGAACCCCTACAAAGTGGACCAAAACCACTTGTCCTGCCGATTAGACGATCCGGGATGGATCGGACACGTGGTGTCCGACACACCTCATACGATACCGAGCCCGCACCCGCCCGCGCGCCCGTAATTACACCGCACATCCGGCTCGGGGGTGAACTTCCCTGGTCACAGCGGTTGCGCGGCGCGTCGCCCTATATAACAGACCGCCCAAAAAGGCGCAAGCCACGAACCCCACCCACCTTGTACGGCGGAGCGTCGCCTTCCCCACATTCCCGGCTTAGGTCTTCCTTACTTACGATGGCGTAGGTTACGGTTGCGTAGCCAGGACATTCAACCCATACATGCCGTTGGAGGTAGCCCATGACCGTTCTCGCCGAACGTCCAGCACCTGCACCGAAGCCGGATTTCGAACCCGAGCCGAGGTCCAAGGCAGAGCTCGTCATCTTCGCACTCGTCGTCGGACTACCCCTGATCGCGATCGCGGCGGCGGTGCCGCTGGCGTGGGGATGGGGACTCGGCTGGACGGACATCGCGATCGCCTTCGTCTTCTACGTGGTCTCGGGCCTCGGCGTCACCGTCGGGCTGCACCGCTACTTCACGCACGGCTCGTTCAAGGCCAAGCGCGGGCTGAAGATCGCGATGGGCATCGCGGGCAGCCTCTCACTGGAGATGTCGGTGCTCGACTGGGTGGCCACGCACCGCAAGCACCACAAGTTCTCCGACAAGGAGGGCGACCCGCACTCGCCGTGGCGCTTCGGCCCCGGCTTCAGGTCCATGTCCAAGGGACTGCTGTACGCCCACATGGGCTGGCTGTTCGAGAGCGAGCGGACCAACAGGGAGAAGTACGCCCCCGACCTGTGCAAGGACCCGGACGTCGTCAAGCTGCACAAGTGGTTCCCCCCGCTGGCCCTCGTCTCGATCCTGCTCCCCGGCGTGCTGGGCCTGCTGCTCACCTGGTCCTGGCAGGGCGCGCTGACCGCGCTGTTCTGGGGCTCGCTCGTACGCGTCGGGCTGCTGCACCACGTGACCTGGTCGATCAACTCGATCTGCCACGTCTTCGGCGAGGAGGACTTCCAGGTACGCGACAAGTCCCGCAACGTGTGGTGGCTGGCCATCCCCTCCTTCGGCGAGTCGTGGCACAACCTGCACCACTCCGACCCGACCTGCGCCAGGCACGGCGCGCTCAAGGGCCAGATCGACCTGAGCGCCGGGCTCATCCGCATCTTCGAGAAGCTGGGCTGGGTGCACGACGTCCGCTGGCCGACGGCCGAGCGGCTGGCGGCGAAGCGCATTGCCTGACGTCAAACAGCCGATGAGCGGTCACGCATCCGTGGCCGTCATTATGGAGACCGTGACCGAACCCCGATCTCGCAGGCGCATGTCCGGTAGCGAGCGACGAGAGCAGCTGATCCGCATCAGCCGCACGCTCTTCTCGGAGAAGGGGTTCGACGGGACCTCTATCGAGGAAATCGCAGCTACCGCACAGGTGTCGAAACCCGTGGTGTACGAGCATTTCGGCGGCAAGGAAGGCGTCTACGCGGTCGTGGTCGACCGCGAGATGCAGAAGCTGCTCGGCATGATCACCGAGGCCCTGTCCGCCACCCATTCACTGATCAAGCTGGAGCGGGCCGCGCTGGCCCTGCTGCAGTACATCGAGGAGAGCAGCGAGGGCTTCCGCATCCTGGTGCGCGACTCGCACGCCGCCTCGGGCACGGGCACGTTCGCGAGCCTGATCAGCGAGATCGCCAGCCAGGTCGAGGACGTGCTGGCCGACGAGTTCTCCGCACGGGGCTACGACCCCAAGCTCGCGCCGATGTACGCGCAGATGCTGGTCGGCATGGTGGCGCTGACCGGGCAGTGGTGGCTCGACGTGCGCAAGCCCGGCCGCGAGGAGGTGGCCGCTCACCTGGTCAACTTGGCCTGGAACGGCCTGACCGGGCTCAACCCCAATCCGGCGATCACCGCCGCGACGCGCGAGCACGCGGCCGCCAGGCCGCGCACCAGCGAGAAGGAGCAGCGCGAGCTGGAGAAGGCCAGGGAGAAGGAGCTCAAGGAGGCCGAGAAGGTCCGCCAGCGGGAGCTGAAGGAGGCCGAGAAGGCCCGGGTGCGCGAGCTGAAGGAGCGCGAGCGGCTGCTGAAGGATGCGGAGAAGGCCCTCGAGCGCGAGGACAAGATCCGCCAGCGGGAGGCACGGCTGGCCGAGCGCGCCGCGCGGCTCGAACAGGCGGAGCCGCCGCCGGCGGGAAGCCCCTGAGCAGCGGGGTTGTTGGGCATAGGCAAAGGTAGTCGTTGCGGCTACGTTAACGTTCTGTTCAACCAAATGGGGCAATATACGCCATATGTCCGCGGAACCAATCCAGCCTGCAAACGACCTGCCCCTGCCACAGGAGCGGTTCCTCAACCGCGAGGAGAGCTGGCTCCAGTTCAACGAGCGGGTGCTGGAACTGGCCGAGGACCCGTCGATCCCGCTGCTGGAGCGGGTGCGCTTTCTGGCGATCTTCGCGAGCAACCTGGACGAGTTCTTCCGGGTACGGGTGGCGGGGCTGAAACGGCGGATGGCCACGGGCCTGCTGTTGCGGACCAAGAGCGGGCTGAAGCCGCGCGAGGAGCTGGCCAGGATCGCGACGATCGCGGACGAGCTGGCCAGGCGGCACGCGGCGGCCTTCCACGACAAGATCTGCCCGCAGCTGGCGACCGAGGGCATCGCGGTGGTCCGGTGGGACGACCTGGGCCGCGAGGAGCGTACGGAGCTGCGCAAGCTGTTCAGGGAGCGGATCAGGCCGGTGCTGACGCCGCTGGCCGTGGACCCCGCCCACCCGTTTCCGTATATTTCCGGGCTCAGCCTGAATCTGGCCGTCCTGGTGCGGAATCCGGCAACCGATCACACGGTTTTCGCCAGGGTCAAGGTTCCGTCGCAGTTGCCCAGGTTCGTACCAGCCTCTAAAGACAGATTTGTCCCGCTTGAGGATGTTATTGCGGCACATCTGGGACAGCTCTTCAAGGGCATGGAGATCCTCCAGCACCACGCCTTCCGCGTCACCAGGAACGAGGATCTCGACGTGGACGAGGACGTCACCGAGAACCTCATGCAGGCCCTGGAGAAGGAGCTGCTCATGAGGCGGTTCGGCCCGCCCGTGCGGCTGGAGGTCGAGGACACGATCACCCCCGAGGTGCTGGCGCCGCTGGTGGAGGAGCTGGAGCTGGCGCCGCACGAGATCTACCGCCTGCCGGGGCCGCTCGACCTGTCGGGCCTGCACGCCATCGCCGACCTGGACCGGGGCGAGCTCGGCTACCGGCCGTTCGTGCCCGCGGAGGTGATCAACGCCGAGGACGACCTCTTCTCGATCCTGCGCGAGCGCGACGTGCTGCTGCACCACCCGTACGATTCGTTCGCCACCAGCGTGCAGCGCTTCATCGAGGTGGCCGCGGCCGATCCCAGGGTCCTGGCGATCAAGCAGACCCTCTACCGGACCAGCGGCAAGTCCCCCATCGTGGACGCGCTGATCGACGCGGCCGAGGCGGGCAAGCAGGTCGTGGTGGTCGTGGAGATCAAGGCCCGCTTCGACGAGCACGCGAACATCTCCTGGGCCCGCAAGCTGGAGAAGGCCGGCTGCCACGTCGTCTACGGCGTGGTCGGGCTCAAGACGCACTGCAAGCTCGCCCTCGTGGTCCGCCAGGAGGCCTCGGGCGAGCTGCGCCGCTACTGCCACATCGGCACCGGCAACTACAACCCCAAGACCGCCAGGCAGTACGAGGACTTCGGCCTGCTCACGGCGGACCCGCTGGTCGGCGAGGATGTCACGGACCTGTTCATCCACCTGACCGGCTACTCCAACCACTCCGCCTACCGCCGGCTCCTGGTCGCGCCGCACTCCATGCGCAGCGGGCTGCTGGCCAGGATCGAGCGCGAGATCGCCCATCAGGAGGCGGGGCGGCCCGCCCGGATCAGGATCAAGACGAACTCGCTGGTGGACGAGCCGATCATCGACGCCCTGTACCGGGCGTCGAGGGCCAGCGTCCCGGTGGACGTGTGGGTGCGCGGCATCTGCATACTCCGCCCAGGAATTCCCGATTTGTCCGAAAATATCCGCGTAAGGTCGATCCTGGGGCGGTTTCTTGAGCATTCCCGGGTGTACGAGTTCGGCCTGGGACGGCGGCCCGAGATCTGGATCGGCAGCGCCGACCTGATGCGCAGGAACCTGGATCGCCGCGTCGAAGCCCTGGTCAAGGTGACGGCGCAGCAGCACAAGGCCTATCTCATCGAACTGATGGACCTGGCCATGGCCGAGACCACGAACGCGTGGTGGCTGAACTCCGATGGCACGTGGGCCCGCCACGAGGGCGAGGACCTGCAGAGCCATCTCGTCGGGACCCGACGTTGGAGGACCGTTGATGACTGACCTGCTCCGCGCCGCCGGAGCCGTGGTCTGGAGGGGCGAGGAGACCCGCCCCGAAGTGGCCGTCATCCACCGACCGAACTATGACGACTGGACCTTCCCCAAGGGCAAGCTGAAGTCCGGCGAGCACGTGATCGCCGCCGCCCTGCGCGAGGTGCGCGAGGAGACCGGGCTGACCGTCCTGCTCGGCCGCGCCCTGCCGCCCATCCACTACATGAGCGCCGACCGGCTCAAGCGGGTCGACTACTGGACGGCGCAGGTCTTCGCCGACGCGGGGTTCGTCCCCGGTGATGAGGTGGACGAGCTGCGCTGGCTGCCGGTGGAGGAGGCCAGGCGGCTGCTGACGTACGAGTGGGACGCGGGGCTGCTGCGGGCCCTGCGGGTCGCGCCGCTGGAGAGCGTGCCACTCGTCCTCGTACGGCACGGCTCGGCCGGTTCCAGGAGCGAGTGGCACGACGAGGACACGCTGCGCCCGCTCGACACCGACGGCGCCTCCCAGGCGGCGAACCTGGCCACCGCGCTGCCCGCCTACCGGCCCGAACTGCTGATGAGCTCACCCAGTGCCCGATGCGTCCAGACGCTGGAGCCGTACGGTAGCGAGATCAAGGTCGAGCCGCTGCTCAGCGAGGAGAGCCAGGATCCGCAGAAGACGCCCGCGCTGGTCAGGGACGTCGGCGTGGCCGCGGCCGTGTGCAGCCACGGCAAGGTGCTGCCCGGCCTGATCCGCACGTTGAGCGGCAAGGACGTGCACCTGCGCAAGGGCGCGTTCGCGGTGCTGCACAGGACGGGCGAGCAGGTCGTCAGCGTCGAGCGCTACGCGACCTGATCACCAGGTGACGGGCAGTTCCGCGAATCCGTCCGCGATCCTCCCCTCGGTGCGCGGCAACTCGTCGGCGGGCATCGCCGGCCGTCGAGCAGACTGCCGCGTTCGAAGGGTATGACCGGCATGCTCATAGCAGTTTCCTCACTGCCTTGACCGTTTCCGCCCAGACTCTGGGGAAGTCGGCGTGAGCTCGCTCGGCCGTGTTGCGCTCGATCCCGATGAGCAGCCCGTACGTGAAGGTGTCCTCGCCTGCCTGCCGGGCGCTTTCCGCCTCCTTCGCCAGCGTTTCCTGCGCGACCACGCCGTCCTGGTGCGTCCCCAGTATTTCCTGGATGTCCTCGGCGAGCTTGGCCAGCTTGCCCATGTCCCTGCCGAGGGTGGGTTGCAGCGCTTCGGCGGTGTAACGAGCACGTTTGGCCGCCTTGCGCACGTCGTGCATGGCGATCTCGCGGCGTTCGAGGTCTTCGATGGCCTGGGCCGTGTCGTAGGCCCTGGTCACCCTGTCCCAGTTGGCCGCCGCGATGGTGCTGAGCCTTTCCTGCGCCGGCTTGGCCGCCGCCTTGCCCAGGCTCGGATTGGCGACGAGCTCGTCGAGCGCGTTAAGGAGAGTGTAGTAGCGGTCGCCGCTGAGCACCTCTTTGATGCGCTCGTACGCCTCTTGCTCGCGTTTGTGCAGATCCGCGCCGAGCCTGGTCTGGATGGGGCCCGTGACCAGCTCCGGAGCCAGGGTGGCGAGTTCCCTGGCGAACCTGGCTCTGGTCACCTCCAGGTCGCGGGCCTCGCCGAGCACCGTGCCGAGCCAGCGCAGCTCCTCCTGGAGCTCGTCGGTGTCGATCACGACCGCCTTGAACGCCTTCAGGGCGCTGCGCAACCTGCGGGCGGCCACCCGCGCCTGGTGCACGGCGTCGTCCTCGGCCCGGCGTACCCGCGGGTCCTGCGAGAGGAGGGCGGCGACCTGACTCGCGAGGTAGTCGACGACGATCTCGCCGGCCGTGCCCGGTTTGGTGGGGGCTTTGGCGGGCGGAGCGGGTTCGAGCAGTTTGGCGAGCTTGCTGGCGGCCGCGGAGGGCGTCGCGCCCGCCTTCCTGAGCCGCTTGCCGACCTTGGCCAGCAGCGCCTGCGTGCCGCCGTCGAGCAGTTCCGCCTCGACCTCGCGCCACCGTACGACCTTGGGCTCGTCTTTGAAGACCGTGCCCTTGACGTGGTCGTCGGCGATCTCGACCAGCTTGGTGTCACCGTCGAGCAGCACGGTGACGCTCCTGTGGGTGTCCAGCTCGGCGACCTGCTGGAGCTCGGCGCCGCGGGTGTAGGCGCGGACGAGTTCGGCCAGTTCGTGGGGCACGACCTTGGTGCTGCGGGTGAGCGGATGGGTGATCTCCTGCCGCACGCCCTTGGCCTTGGGCAGCTTCAGGTGCCAGCCGGGATCGGAGCCACCGCGTCTTCGCCTGAGCGTGACGCCTCGGGCGGCCAGCCGGAGATCGGGCGTGTCATAGTAAAGCGCCACGAGCTGGTAGTTCTTGGGGCCCACGACGTCGGCCAGACCGCTCAGGTCCGGAATCACATACTCGGGGGGAACGTCGAACTTGTCCTCGATCTCGATGCCCACTGCACCTCGCAAGTGTCCGATTTCGGACAATCATGCCACCGCAAGGTGAACATCACACCAACTGCAGGAGCTCGATTCTGTTCCCGACCGGGTCCGAGACGTAGATTCGGCGATACCCCGGGAAAAGGTCGTCTGGGATGGCGTCCGGCAGTTTGGCGGCGTACACGTCGATGTCGTCCACCACGAACGCGGGGTGCGCCTTGCGCGCGGGCCTGAAGTCGTCCTCGATGCCGAGGTGGACCTCGACGCCCTCGCCCCTGAACCAGGCGCCGCCGCGCCTGGCCAGTTCGGGCGGCTTGGGCACCTCGCGCAGGCCGAGCACACCCTCGTAGAACTCCCTCAACAGCGGCTCGCTGCCTGCGGGCGCGGCGAGCTGGACGTGATGCAGCGCTCTGATCATTTCTGCGCCACCACGAAGATTCGCCTGAACGGGAAGGGGGTGCCGTAGCTCCTGGCCGGGTACGCCTCGGCGAGCGGCTTGGCGAGGTCCTGCTTGAAGCGCCGCTGCTCATCCTGGTCGAGCAGGTCCAGGATCGGGCGCAGGGCGGTGCCTGAGACCCAGTCGAGAACCGGGTCAGCGCCGCGGAGCACGTGTGTGTAGGTCGTCTCCCACGCGTCCACCTGGCAGCCGCAGTCGTTGAGCAGGTCGAGGTAGTCGACGGGGTCGCCGACCGGGTTCGCCCTGGTGACGTCGCCGAGCCGGTCGGACCACGCGCGGGAGGCGCACAACTCGCGGATGGCGACGTGGCTGGGGGCGTCGAAGTTGCCCGGCACCTGGAAGGCCAGCCAGCCGCCCGGGGCCAGCGCCTCGACCCAGTGCTCCAGCACGTCGCGGTGCGCGGGCACCCACTGCAGGACGGCGTTGGAGACGATCACGTCCATCGGCCGGTCGGGACGCCAGGTGTCCACGTCGGCGACCGCGAACCTGACCGGCGTCTCCAGCTTGCGGGCCTTGGTGATCATCGCGGGCGAGGAGTCGAAGCCCTCCACGGTCGCGCGGGGCCAGCGTTTGCCGAGCTCCACGGTGAGTTCGCCGCTGCCGCAGCCGGCGTCCACGACATAATCGGGATCGACCGCCCCGACTCTGGAGATCAGCTCGATGAACGGCCGCGACCGCTCGTCCGCGTAGACGGCGTAGGTCTCTGGGTCCCAGATATCTCTTGACATGAAGATAATTGATATCGAGAGAGATATCTCGATGTCAAGACAGTACACTCTGTGTCATGACGGAGGATGCTAGAGACGAGGTCGACCGCCTCGTCGCGGCTTGGCGAGCGGAACGTCCCGACCTCGACGTCGAGCCGCTCCAGGTGCTCTCCAGGGTGTCACGACTGGCCAAGCATCTCGACCGCGCCAGGCGGGCGGCGTTCGCCGAGCACGATCTGGAGCCGTGGGAGTTCGACGTGCTGACGGCGCTGCGGCGGGCGGGCAAGCCGTACGAGCTCAGCCCGGGGGCCCTGTTGCGGGCCACGCTCGTCACCTCCGGGACCATGACCAACCGCATCGACCGGCTCGCCCAGTCGGGGCTGGTGCGGCGGCGGCCCGATCCCGAGGATCGGCGGGGGGTGCTGGTGTCGCTGACCGACACGGGGCTGACCAGGGTGGACTCCGCCTTCGCCGACCTACTGCGGCGGGAGCACGACCTGCTGTCCGGGCTGGGGCCCGACGATCAGCGCTCGCTCTCCTCCCTCCTGCGCACGCTGCTCACCCCCTTTGACTCTCCTCGCTGAATCTTTTTTACGCGGGTCAAGTTGCCCGGACTCGCCGACGCTGGTTGCCGTCTATCCAGCGCCGGTCGTGAAGGCTCACAGGGTTCTCGCCGTTACGAGCGCGATCTTGGCCGCGTTCTTCGCTGATTGAAGTGCTCCCCACGACTAAAGGTCGGGGGATTCCAGCCAGCTCGGGGCTCGCCGTAGCGTGGCCCTGGGCTGCTGTTGCTTGGCGGTTCGCCTTCCGGCCCACACGGTTGCGTGGTTTGCGCGCCCCAACCCGCACACCCGGTCTGGGTTGTGCGTGCTCCGCCCTCCCGGCGGTGAGGATGTTCTTGGCGGCGTTCACGTCGGCGTGTTCGGTGTGGCCGCACGAGGTGCACCGGAAGACCGCTTGGCTCTGGCGGGACTTCCGATCCACCACCGCGCACACGTTGCACGTCTGACTGGTGTACGCCGGGTTGACGATGATCACGTGGGTGCCCGTGTAGCGGGCCTTGCTGCGGGTGGCCAGCTCGATCCGGTGCCAGCCTTTGTCCAGGATGGCCCGGTTCAGGCCGGACTTGGCGGCGGCCCCGTTGGGCAGGAACCCACCCGGCTGTTCGGGGTCTGGCTTGGGTTGGACCCCGGCGGTCATGTTCTTGGTGGCCAGGGCCTCGAACACGATCAGCTCGAAGCTGGTGGCCAGGGTGTGTGCGGCCTTGGCGGCGAAGTCAGCGCGGCGACGCCGTACCTTCGCCAGCGCCTTGCCGAGCTTCGTGGCGACGTGCTTGCGCCGGGCAGAGCCTTTCTGGGTGCGGGCCAGGCGGCGCTGGAGCGTGGCGGCGTGTTCGACTTCCCGGTCGCGGGCGAAGGTCTGGTGGTGGAAGAGCCCGTCAGAGCGGGTGACGACCTTGGCCACACCTCGGTCGATGCCGACCGCGCTGCCCGGGTTGTCGTGCCGCTCGGGCGTGGCCACGCCGTCTTCGACGAGGAAACTGACATGCCATTGCCGGCCATCCCGGCTGACGGTGGCGTTCTTGACCGTGCCGCCGAGCGGGCGGGTGATGCGGAAACGGACCCAGCCGAGCTTGGGGAGTTTCGCCCGCGCCCAGCGCCGATTCAACCGCTCGATGGCGATCTTTCCGCCTTCGGGGAACCGGAACGACGGCCGCGTCTTGGCCTTGGACTTCCAGCGGACCTTCCAGGTCCCGTGCCGGGTACACGCCTGGTCCAGGTCGATGAGCGTCTGCTGCAGGCAGTGGCCGGGCGCCTCGCAAAGCCAGCCGAAGTCCTGCTTGGCCTCGGCGAGCTGGCGGGCCTGCTCGTGGTAGCCGATGAAGGCCCCGCGACGCCGATAGGTGCGCCGCTGCTCCAGGGCGGTGTTCCAGACGCTGCGGCAGGCCCCGCCGATCCGCTCAGCGAACTCGGCCTGCCAAGGCGTGAGGTCCAGGCGATACCTGCGTCCGGTCAGCATCCGCGATCACCGGTTCTTCTGGTTCTCGACGTACCGCTTGACGACATCCAAAGGTGCCCCGCCCACAGTGGCCACGAATTGGTCCACAGCGTCGGAAGCTTGGACTTCAGGGGCGGGAACTCCTGACGCAGCACGCGGGAGGAGCGGCCCTTGATGGCCTTGACCAGCTTGTGGATCCCGAACTGCGGGTCCACCTCGACCAGCAGGTGAACGTGGTCGGGCATGACCTCCAATTCCACCGGCCACGCCCCCTTCTCCGCGATCACCTCGTGGATCAGCTCCTTCAGCCGCGCCTCGATCCGTCCGCCCAGCACCCGCCGGCGGTACTTGGGGCACCACACCATGTGAAAGGCGCACTGGAAGGCGATGTTGCTGTTCGTGCGCAAGGTCACAGCCACACCGATCAATATACAAAGATGATCTATCTACCGCTCAAAGATTCGACAGAAGGGCTTACCCCCATGGCTGAAGCCAGCGGTCCGCGCCCTAGATCTCCGATCGACAACCCCGCCCCATCGGTGGGTCGAACGACCCGCCACCCCATTCACGTCCAGCGGAACCACCGTGGTTTCGCTGGACGCCGCTTCCGGCGGGATCCGATGTGATGTTATCCCGCGCCTGGCCGCCGTCACCGTCTCTTGGCCGCCGTCACCGTCTTGGTTACCGCCGGTGAGGGCATCCAGCCGAAGGCGTGGGGTGTCAGTCGCCCAGGCGGTCGGCCAGCTCCAGCCACTCGCCCTCGATCGTGTCCTTCTGGGCGATGATCTCGCGCAGTTGAGCGTCGAGTGAGCCGAGCTTGGCGTAGTCGCTGGCCGCTTCCGCCATGGCGGTGTGGAGGCGGGCCTCCTGGCCGGTCAGCTTGTCGAGCTGGCGCTCGAGGCGGTTGAGCTCCTTGCGGAGTTCGCGTTCTTCCTTGGCCGACAGCCCGCCCTTGGCCTGGTCGGTCGGGGACGTATCCGCTGCGGAGCCGCCGGCCGGCAACGCCGTGGAGCCGCCCGTACCTGGGGAACCCAGGTCACCGGGACGGCCGGACGTCGCGCCGCCGGGGCGACCAGACCCGGCGGCACCGGGACGGCCCGATGTGGCGCCGGCGAGGCGGCCGAACACGGCGTCGGCGGGAGAACCGGGCGCAGCGGCACCGGAGCCCGAGGTCGTGGTGGCGAGGCGAGCGGTCAGGGCCGTGCCCGCAGCCCGCCGTTGGAGGTATTCGTCCACCCCGCCGGGCAGCAGCGAGAGCTTGCCGTCGCCCAGCAGCGCCACGCTCCGATCGGTGACCCGCTCCAGGAAGTAGCGGTCGTGGCTCACCAGGATCAGCGTGCCCGGCCAGCCGTCCAGCAGGTCTTCGAGCTCGTTGAGCGTCTCGATGTCGAGGTCGTTGGTGGGCTCGTCGAGCAGCAGGACATTGGGGTCGTCCATGAGGAGCCTGAGCAACTGCAACCGCCGCCGCTCGCCGCCGGACAGGTCGCCGACGACCTTCCACTGCGCCTCGCCCTTGAACCCCAGGCGTTCGAGGAGTTGGGAAGCGGTCCACTCCTTCTTGCCGAGCTGGAGGTACTTGCGTACTTCCTCGACCGACTCCAGCACCCGCCGCGCCGGATCAAGCTCGGACAGCTCCTGCGACAGGTGCGCGAGGCGTACCGTCTTGCCCCTGATCACGCGCCCGGAGTCGGGTTTGACCGTGTCGGCGAGCAACCGCAACACCGACGACTTGCCGGACCCGTTCACCCCGATCAGCCCGATCCGATCCCCCGGGCCGAACTGCCAGGTGAGGTGATCGAGCACCAGCGGCCCGCTGTCCGGCCCGCCGGCGTGCAGGGTGACGTCCTCGAGGTCGTAGACGGTCTTGCCGAGCCGGGCCGCCGCGAACCGCATCAGCTCGACGGTCTCGCGGGCCGGCGGCTCGTTCGCGATCAGGGCCTGGGCGGCGTCGATCCGGAACTTGGGCTTGGACGTGCGGGCGGGCGGGCCGCGGCGCAACCAGGCGATCTCCTTGCGCATGAGGTTCTGACGACGCTCTTCGGCGGCCTGGGCGATCCGCGCCCGCTCTGCCTTGGCGAGCACATAAGCGGCATATCCCCCGTCATACCGCTCGACCCGCCCGTCCACGACCTCCCACGTACGGGTGGACACCGCATCGAGGAACCACCGATCGTGCGTCACGGCCACCAAGGCGCTCTTCCTGGCGGCCAGATGCCCGGCCAGCCACGCGATGGCCTCGATGTCGAGGTGGTTGGTGGGCTCGTCCAGCATGATCAGGTCGTGGTCGTCGATGAGCAGCTGGGCCAGCGCCGTACGCCTGCGTTCGCCGCCGGAGAGATCGGCGGCCTTGGCGTCGAGGTCGAGGTCACCGATGAGGTTCGCGAGGATCTCGCGTAGCCGCTGATCCCCTGCCCACTCGTGCTCGGCCAGCTCGCCGAGGACGATCTCCCGTACGGCGGCGCCCGGGTCGAGCGCATCCTGCTGCGACAGGAACCCGACCCGCAGGCCCCGGGTATGGGTGACCCGACCGCTGTCCGGCCGCACATCTCCGGCGATCACCGACAACAGGGTCGTCTTACCACCCCCGTTGCGGCCGACAACGCCGATGCGTTCCCCGGCCTCCACACCTAGTGAGATGTCGCTGAGGAGCGGCTTGGGCCCGTAAGCATGAGAAACCGACTCAAGATTGACCAGATTCATGGCCTTCCCAGGGTATCGGCGTTTTCCACAACCTCACCCCGGCCAGATCCCATCGTCCACAGAACCACGCTCGGTCCGACGCCACCTCACCCCGCCAAATGATCCTGGCCTCCCCAACCCTTACGGTGCAGGAGGCCAACCATGATCCACCGTTTCGCGTTGCTCTGGCTCACCCTCGGCGGCGGACTCTTCACAACCCTGGCGGCCTTCCCCGACCCCGCCCAAGCCGCGCCCCTCCCGACAGACACCCTCAAGGGCCATATCGCCGCCTCCGCCGCGCTCGACCAGCTGGGCGTCTCCTTCTCCTGGGGCGGAGGGTCCACGAAAGGCCCCACCATCGGCATCGGCAGAGGAGCGACCACCAGAGGCTTCGACTGCAGCGGCCTCACCCTCTACGCCTGGTCCAGAGCGGGCATACGGCTGAGCCACTACACCGGCGCCCAGTTCCGCCAGGGCCGCAGGATCCCCCTGACCGCACGACGCATGGGCGACCTGCTCTTCTTCGGCGGCGGCACCGGCGACCCCACCCACGTGGCCCTGTTCCTGGGAGGGAAGCTCATGATCCACGCCCCCAAGACAGGCGACGTGGTGCGAAAGACCGACTTCCTCAACTCGGCCTACTACCGCTCCAACTTCCGCGGCGCCGTACGCCCCGGCTGACCAGCCTGGTCGGAATCCCGTGACGGGACCGGGGAGGGGGCGCTGACTCGCTGGATCACTCTTTGTTACCGATCAAGATGGGGGCAAATGACCACCAGCTTGACTCTGCGTGTTGTCGGGTCGGCCATCCCGGAGATCATATTTCGAGAACCGCATGTCAGGGCTGCGCGCCCCGATAGCATCGAGTGTCCTTGACCCCGGCAAGTGATGAGAGTGGCAGAAGATCGATGAGTTCGGTGACCGTACGTGTGCCCGCGAAGGTCAACGTGCAGCTTTCTGTGGGCCCGCTCCGGGAAGATGGCTACCACGACCTGGTCAACGTCTTCCACGCAGTGTCGATCTTCGATGAGGTGATGGCTAAAGAGTCCGAGTCGATCACCGTGGCGGTGCACGGGAAGTGGTCCGACCAGGTGCCGGTCGACGACAGTAACTTGGCGATCAGGGCTGCCCGCGCGCTCGCCAAGCATGCGGGGCGCACCTACGGCGCGGATCTGATCATCCAGAAGGCCATCCCCGTGGCGGGCGGGATGGCGGGCGGGAGTGCGGACGCCGCCGGTGCGCTGGTGGCCTGCAACGAGTTGTGGGGGCTGGGGCTGCCGTTCGAAGACCTCATGGAGATCGCCGGAGACCTGGGCAGCGACGTGCCGTTCTCGCTACTCGGCGGCACCGCGGTCGGCACCGGGCGGGGCGAGCAGCTGAGCGAGTTGCCCACGGGCGGCACGTTCCACTGGGTGTTCGCGCTGGCGAACGGCGGTCTTTCCACAGCCACCGTGTACGCCGAATGCGACCGCCTCAGAGAGGCCGCAGCCGCCGATGTCCCGTGGCCGCAACTGGACGACACGCTGATGGAAGCCCTGGGCACGGGCGATGCCTACTCCCTGGGTGCTCACCTGAGCAACGACCTGCAGGCGGCCGCCCTCAACCTCCGCCCCGAACTCGCCCCCACCCTCGACGCGGGGCGCCAGCACGGAGCCCTGGGCGCGATCGTCTCCGGCTCGGGTCCTACCTGCGCGTTCCTGGCCATCGACGCCACCCACGCCCGCGACCTGGCCCAGAGCCTGACCGCCACGGGCGCGGCACACACCACCGTCGCCGCCCACGGCCCCGTCCACGGCGCCACCCTCGTCTAATGCGAAACCCCAACCCATAAGCATCTTGTACGCGGTGCCGTGGTCTGCCACCCGCCGACGCTGGCTCGTCTCTGTCCAGGAAACGGCCGCTGACCGGTCAGTGGCGCGCCACCGTAACGGAGCGCAAGCTTGCCCGACTCCGTGGCCCAACGGTGGCCCGCCTACTGATACTCAGTGAGCGGTTTGTGTTCGGCTATGCGGGCGAAGGATTCGATGTCGAGTTCTTCCCCTCGGGCCGAAGGGTTCACCCCGGCGCCCCGGAGTATGATCTCCGCTTGGGCGGGGCTTCCAGCCCAGGGTGACAAGGCTGCGCGCAGGGTTTTGCGGCGTTGGGCGAAGGCGGCGTCCACCACGGCGAAGACCTCGCTGCGTGTGGCCGTGGTGGCTGGTGGTTCGCGGCGGATCAAAGAGACGAGGCCGGAATCGACGTTGGGCACGGGCCAGAAGACGGTACGGCCCACCGGGCCCGCCCGGCGTACGTCGGCGTACCAGGCCGCCTTGACCGAGGGAATCCCGTACACCTTCGAGCCTGGACCGGCGGCGAGGCGGTCGGCCACCTCGGACTGCACCATGACCAGGCCCTTGCGCAGCGACGGCAGGACCTCCAGGAGGTGGAGGAGCACCGGGACGGCCACGTTGTAGGGGAGGTTGGCGACCAGGGCCGTGGGGGTGAGGCCGGACAGGTCGTCGGGAGTGATCTTCATGGCGTCGGCGTTCACGACCGTGAGGTTGTCGTGCCCATCGTGATCCGCCACGGTGATGGGGAGTTGGGTCGCCAGGGCCGGGTCGATCTCTACGGCCACCACGTGTGCGGCCGATGGCAGGAGGGCCAGGGTGAGCGAGCCCAGGCCCGGACCTACCTCGATGACCACGTCATTTGGTGACAAATCGGCCACACGGACGATGCGCCGGACGGTTCCCGCGTCGATCACGAAGTTCTGGCCTAGCTTTTTTGTGGGACGAAGATCTAGCTTGTTCGCCAAAATACGTATTTCTGCAGGGCCCAACAGGCTCATCATCCAACCAGTCTCCCGCATCGAAGAACCTGCGATGGCGGATGGGGAGACCAAAGGAGAGGATGGCGTGGAACAGGAAGGAACGTCCCTCATGGAGCCAACGGGCGCCGCGCCGCTCCGCCCGACGGACTTGCGGGAAATCGGGCCGTACCGGCTGCTTGGGCGGCTCGGCGAGGGCGGGATGGGAACCGTGTTCCTCGCACGGGCGCCGACGGGGCGGTTCGTCGCGCTCAAGGTGGTCAAGGCGGAGTTCGCCAACCAGGAGGGGTTCGCGGTCAGGTTCCATGCGGAGGTCGAGAACGCTCGCCGGGTGGCGTCGTTCTGCACGGCTCAGGTGCTGGACAACGGCAACACCGGTGACGGGCGACCGTACATGGTGACCGAGTACATCGCGGGCACCCCGCTGTCGGACCAGATTGCGAAATATGGGGCTCTGGAGCCAGGGCCGCTGCACGGCGTCGCACTGGGAGTCGCGGCGGCGCTGGCGGCGATCCACGTGGCCGGGCTGGTACATAGAGACTTGAAGCCGGCGAACGTGATCCTCTCGCTGTCCGGGCCGCGGGTGATCGACTTCGGGATCGCCAGGGCGCTCGACAGGGAGACCGGGTTCACGCTCTCCGGCGAGTTGCTGGGGAGTCCCGGCTGGTGGGCACCCGAGCAGGTACGCGGTCAGGCCGTCAGCCCGGCGGCCGACATCTTCGCCTGGGGCTGCCTGATCGCGTACGCGGGCAACGGGCGTCACCCGTTCGGGCGTGGCGACCCCATCACACTGGCCACGCGCGTACTGAACAACCCTCCCGAGCTGGGTGCGCTGCCCGCGCCGCTCAACGAGCTGGTACGGCGGGCCACTGCGATGGAGCCGCACCTGCGCCCGACCGCGCAGGAGCTGCTGATCGCCCTGGTGGGAGGCAGTACGCCCGCGCTCGCGGTCGATCCGCCGACCCTGGTGGCGACCGAGATGCTCAGCGACTGGCAGCCGCCGCAGAACGTCGTGGACGAGCCGGACATCACGGCCACGTTCACGACACCGCCACCGAGGGACGCGACCGGTAGAAATGCGACCGGTGGTGATGCGGCTGGTAAGGACGCGGTTGGCGGGGAATCGGCTGGTAGGGACGCGGTCGGCAGGGCGCCGAGCATGCCGGGTAACGCCGGTCCTGGCAACGTTCCCAGCGTTCCGGGTGCCACCGGTACTCCGGGTACTCCCGGTGCCCCCAGTGCGCCGGGTGCGGCCCGTCAGAGTCAGCCCTCCGTTGAAGAGCTGGCACGGAGGGAAGAGCAGGCGGCCAAGGAAGAGCTGGCTCGCTGGGAAGCCCAGAACCAGGCTCAGGCTCCGTTGCGGGAGCAGGAGCGGGCGCGTGGGTTGTTGCGGCGGAGCCGGCCGCGCGAGACCGTCCGGCCCGAGGAGCAGCAGACGCGGCTGCCGCAAGGAGGCTCGTTAGGGACCGAGACCCAGCCGGGTGAGCGGTCCGTCGTGGGCGCCCCGCCCGGCGACGAGCCCGACACCATCGGCGGGTCGAGGACGACCGGCACCCGGTGGCTCATCGCCGCCGCGGCCGCCGTGCTGGCGATCGTGGTGACGGCGGGCGTACTGATCGTCACCTCCAGCCGCAACACGACCACCACGGTCACTCCGTCCCAGACCGCCACCACGGCCGGGCCCAACGACGTGGGCCGCAGGTTCGCGCTGGGCGCGAACTTCGACGATCCCATCGCGATCGTCGCGACGGCTCCCGAGTGCGGGCTGAAGGAGTACGAGGGCCAAACCGCGACCCAGGGCCAGCTCTGCGTGATCCGGTGGACCATGATCAACCCAGGTGGCGAGCGCAGGCTGCTGATCCAGCCCGTGGTCACCATGGTCGACGACAGGGGCGGGGAGCACGATCCGGCCGCCGTCACCCTGCCCCCGGCCATCCTGCCTGGTGGGCGAGTGGACAGTGCGTTCGTGTTCGACCTGGCCGCGTACCGGAAACCCGTGAAGATGACGGCGACCATGCTCGAGAACGGCAAGCAGATCGAGGTCGGGCTGTGATGATCCGATCTACCCTCATCGCGCTGCTGATCGCCGCGGGAGCTCCGCTGCTCTCCACCGGCACCGGGACCGCTGCCGGGACCGGCGGCGTGGCGGCGTGTGCGGGAGCCGCTGACTTCGATGGTGACGGCGTGGACGACGTGGCCGTGGGCGATCCGTTCGCGGACGACCAGAAGGGGTCGCTACACGTGCTGTCCGGCGACAAGGTCGTCCCCGTCACCGTCCCGGACCTCGCCAGGGGCGACGCCTTCGGCTGGTCGGTACGGCTGGCGAAGGTCGACGCCGACGCCTGTGCCGACCTCGTGATCGGCGCCCCGTACGCGGACGTGGACGGCACCGAGGACGCCGGGGCCGCCTACGTGGTCTACGGCGGCGGCACCAAGCCTCCACAGCGCCTGACCGCCGCCCAGCCGCAGCGGTTCGCGCACTTCGGCTGGTCGCTGGCGGCGCGGGGAGACCTGGTGGCGATCGGCGCGCCGTACGAGGACGAGGGCTCGCTCCTGGACGTGGGCGCCATCTACGTGCGCAAGGGCACGGCGCCGCTGCGCAGGATCAGCCAGGAATCCGTCGACGTACGGGGCAACAGCGAGGTGGGCGACCAGTTCGGCTGGTCGATGGCATTCGGGCCGAAGAACGGGCTGATCGTCGGCGTGCCGTACGAGAACGACGACGGCGCGGGCCGGCAGGTCGAGGCCGGCAAGATCGATTCGGGCTGTGTCGTCTTCATCGACGATGTGCTGGCGGCCGAGCTCACGACGTTGAAGCTGGACTCGCCGACCGACACCTCCGGTGACCGGTACGGCTACGCCGTGGCGTACGCGGAAGGCTCCGGCTACGCGGTGAGTTCGCCGGGACCCGGGTACGTGCAGCTGCTGGACCCGAACAGGAAGCCCACGCGGAGGGTGACGCAGGGGGGCAAGCAGGCGTTCGGGTTCTCGCTGGCCGCGTCGGTGGACGGCAGGCTGGCCATCGGCGCACCCTACGGTGGCGGTGTCCGGATCGTCTCCTGGAAGGACGCCAACGAGGACAGGAGATTACCGTCGGCCGACGGGCTGTTCGGCTGGTCGGTGGCCTTCAGCGGCAACAAGCTCTTCGTGGGGCAGCCGGACGCGCAGCCGTACGGGCGGGTAGCGGTCGCCGCGCGGAACTCCGGCTCCCTCCAACCGCTCCAGCCGCCCAAGGGCGCCGACTTCGGAGTGTCGGTGTCCGGCTGAGCACCCTGGCCGGACGGCTGCCCGCCGCCGTCGGGCGAGCGGCCGTCGGGCGAGCGGCCGTCGAGCGAGCGGCCGTCGAGCGAGCGGCCGTCGAGCGAGCGGCCGTCGAGCGAGCGGCCGCCCGGCGAGTGGCCGGACGAAAGCGGGCGAAAGGCCGGTCAGGGGTTCTGGCCGGCCAGTTGCGGGGGGCTCTCGTTGAACAGGTGCGCGCCGCAACTGGGCCACTGGCTGTGCCACTTGCCGCCCACCTGCTGGTACAGGAGCTGCGCCCGGTACGTCTGCTCTTCCTCCGGCCAGCTGCTGGGCAGTCCCATGCCGCCCACGGCCTCCCACACGGGCAGGCTGAACTGGTACATCCCGTAGTAGGGCCCGTCCGGGTTGTACGCGTCCGGGTCGCTGTGCGACTCGCAGTCCGCCAGCGCCTGCCAGTTGAGCCGCAGGACGGGCTGCTCGATCACTACGGTACGCGGCGGCGTGACCGTGATGACCGTCCCGTCCTTCGGGAAGCTGCCGAGCGGCGGGGTCACCTGGTAGCCGCGGCCCAGCGAGATGCGCTTCTGCCTGAGCACCTCGCGTACCGTCCTGGCGGTGGTACGCGAGGTGAGCCGGGAGGTGCCGGCGACCACGTAGACCTTCCGCCTGGTGTACACCGTGATGGCCATCCCCTCCAGCGGCACCGCGTCGTCAGGCGGCGCGGAGAGCCGGCCGGCCGCCGGGGCGATGTCGAGCTCGGCCAGGGCGTCGCCCACGTTCGTGGCGGTGACCAGGTGCGTGGAGGTGCGGCCGTCCAGGGTCAGGGTGAGCGGGCGGGCGCGGCGTACCTCGATCGTGGAGCCGTCGGAGACGGCCTCCTGGGCGGCCGGGCGTACGACGTCGCCGAACCCCATCGAGACCCCGGCGTCGCCGAGCACCCCGTCCACGGTCCCCGCGAAGCTGCGGACCGCCACCGGCTTGCCGTCGACGACCACGACAACCTCTTTGACCAGGAACGACACCGCCACGACCGCGCCGATGGCCACCACACCCGCCAGGCACACCACGGGCGTCCACGGGGAACCCCACGGGATCGGCGGCCTGGGCGCACGCCTCTTGCCTCGCACGAACCACCTCCGGTAGCTGGCTGTGATCGCCCGAACGCTAGCGGCGACGGCACGCCCGCATCCACCGGTTCACCAAAAGATGGTCACCACTCGCCGAAGACTGTGACTCCGTTGGCGCTGATCGCCTCGCACAACTCGTCCGGATGGACCTTTTTGACCTCGGCCAGGCAACGCAGAGTGAGCGGGATGAGATAGGGGGCGTTGGGTTTGCCCCGGTACGGGACCGGCGGAAGGTAGGGGGCGTCGGTCTCGACCAGCATGAGCTCCATGGGCGCCACTTCGGCCGCCTCGCGGAGGTAGGCGGCGTTCTTGTAGGTAACGGGCCCTGAGAAAGACATGAAATATCCGGCTTCGACGCACTTTTTGGCCATTTCGGCGTCGCCCGAGAAGCTGTGGAACACCACCTTCCCGGGCGCGCCTTCCTCGGCCAGCACCTTCAGCACGTCGTCGTGCGCGTCCCGGTCGTGGATGACCAGCGCCTTGCCGGTGCGCTTGGCGATCTCGATGTGGGCGCGGAAGCTCGCGTGCTGGTCGTCCCTGCTCGCCCAGTCGCGGTAGTAGTCGAGCCCGGTCTCCCCCACCGCGCGCACGTCTCGTTGCCCCGCCAGCGCCTCGATCTCGGCCAACGCCTCGGGGGTGGCCTCGTGAGCCTCGTTGGGGTGGATGGCCACCCCGGCGTACACGCCTTCCTGGTCTGCCGCCACCTCCGCGCCCCACCGCGAGGACGTCAGGTCGTAGCCGATCGTGACCAGCCTGGTCACGCCGACCGCGCGGGCGTCCTCGAGGATGCTCCGCACGCTGGCCGTGGCCGCCTGCGCCGCCTGCGCCACGGAGTCGCCGGACGACGCCTGCCTGTTGCCGACCATGATGTCGAGATGACAGTGGCTGTCGAACACAGGCGTGGAAAGCGGCTCGGGCGCGGCGGGCGGCTTGCTCACGACGTCACTTCTCCAGCCGGGCCAGCTCCTCGTCCACGACCTTCGGATCGAGCTTCTTGAACAGCGGCACGGGCGGCGCGAGCGGCGTGCCCGGCTTGATCGGCCGGTGCTCCCAGCGGGCCGCCCCGTCGTAGTCGCCGGTGATCACCGGGTACGGCGTGCCGCCGTCCTCGTCGACGTCGCGCATCTCCGGCATCCCGGACCACACGCCCTCGCCGCCCAGCATGGCGAACACCTTGTTGGACGAGCTGGGCAGGAACGGCGTGAGCATCGTCTTGGCGTCGTCGACCACCTGGAGCGCGACGTGCAGGATCGACTTCTGCCGCGCCGGGTCGTCCTTGAGCTTCCACGGCTCCTGCTCGGCCAGGTATTTGTTGGCCTCGCGGACCACGTCGAACGCCTCGGTGATGGCGTTCTTGAACCTGGACCTGGCCAGCTCCGCGCCCACCGGCGCGAACGTGCCCCGTGAGCGCTCCAGCAGGGCCCGGTCGGCGTCGGTCAGGTCGCCGGGCTCCGGAATGGTCCCGAAGTTCTTCGCCGCCATCGAGATCGACCGGTTGACCAGGTTGCCCCAGGCCGCGACCAGCTCGCCGTTGTTGCGGTTGACGAACTCCTGCCAGGTGAAGTCGGTGTCCTGATTTTCCGGACCTGCCACCGCGATGTAGTAGCGCAGCGCGTCGGCGTCGTAACGCGCCAGGAAGTCGCGCACGTAAATAACCACTTGCCGCGACGAGGAGAACTTCTTGCCCTCCATCGTCAGGAACTCGCTCGAGACCACCTCGGACGGCACGTTCAACGCTCCGAGCGAGCCCGCGGAGCCGCCGCGGTCACCCTGCCCGCTGTAGCCGAGCAACATCGCCGGCCAGATCTCGGCGTGGAAGACGATGTTGTCCTTGCCCATGAAGTAGTAGCCGCGCGCGTCGGGGTTCTGCCACCACGCCCGCCATGCGTCGGGGTCGCCGGAGCGCCTGGCCCACTCGATGGAGGCCGACAGGTAGCCGATCACCGCGTCGAACCACACGTAAAGCCGCTTGTTGGGCTGGTCGCGCCAGCCGTCGAGCGGGATCGGCACGCCCCAGTCGAGGTCGCGGCTGATCGCCCGCGGCTGCAGGTCGCCGAGCAGGTTGAGCGCGAACTTGAGCACGTTGGGCCGCCACTCGCCCTGCTTGGACTGCAGGTAGGAGCCCAGCACCTCGGCGAAGGCGGGCAGGTCGAGCATGAAGTGCTCGGTCTCGGCGAACACCGGGGTCTCGCCGTTGATGCGGCTCTTCGGGTTGATCAGCTGGATCGGGTCGAGCTGGTTGCCGCAGTTGTCGCACTGGTCGCCGCGCGCGCCGTCGTAGCCGCAGATGGGGCAGGTGCCCTCGATGTAGCGGTCGGGCAGCGTACGGCCGGTGGAGGGCGAGATCGCGCCCATCGTGGTCTTGGGGAAGATGTAGCCGTTGTCGTAGAGACCCTTGAAGATCTCCTGGGTGACGGCGTAGTGGTTGTTCGTCGTGGTCCTGGTGAACAGGTCGTAGGACAGGCCGAGGCCGGTGAGGTCTTCGGCGATCACCCGGTTGTAGCGGTCGGCCAGCTCCCTGGCGCTCACGCCCTCCGTGTCGGCCTGCACCTGGATGGGCGTGCCGTGCTCGTCGGTGCCGGACACCATCAGCACCTTGTTGCCCGCCATCCGCTGGTAGCGGCTGAAGACGTCGGACGGCACGCCGAACCCTGAGACGTGCCCGATGTGGCGGGGGCCGTTAGCGTACGGCCACGCAACGGCGGTCAAGATGTGCTGAGACATGACCCTAAGCCTATCTGCGCGGCCCCTGTCAAAAGCCAAACCTCGATCTTTTACGCGGTGCCGTGGTTCGCCACCCGCCGACAGCGGCCGTTTCCCTGGAAGGTCGCGAGCCGGCGTCGGCGGGTGGCCGACCCCGGCACCGCGTAACAGAAAATGTTTATCGCTTTGATTCTTCTAGTGAAACCACCTCGGCGGCTTCTTCGGCTGCCTTGGCGGCGACGTCGATGGAGCTTTCGCGGGTGCGGCGGATGCCCAGGATGCTGATGAACAGCGAGGCGAAGATCGTCTGGAAGCTCACGATCAGCGCCGTCGCGGACGGCACCACGATGCGGAGCGACTCGCGCGGGTCGAGTTCGCCGAAGCTGCGCACCTGCCAGTGCACCAGCGACATCACCAGGCCGATGAGACCGGCCAGCGCCAGCAGCCCACCCACGACCAGACCCTTCTCCAGGGTCACGATGTCGATGATCTTACGGATGCGCGGCGACTCCGGCAGGAACCCCTCCTCGGCCGCGTAGACCTTCGTGAACAGCGCGAACAACGCCGCCTGGAACCCGATCACCACCAGCGCGGACGACCCGACCAGGGTGTCGACGTCGAAGGCCAGCTCCCCGATCTCCACCGGCCCGAACGTCAGCGCGGTCCCCGCGGCCAGCCCGAGCACCATCATGAGCACGCCGGGGTAGAAGAACAGCCACTTCGGGCTGTAGAGGAGCAGGAAGCGCAGGTGGCGCCAGCCGTCGCGCCACGAGCGCAGGTGCGGCGGGCGGGAGCGGCCGTCGGGCGAGAGCGTCGTGGGCACCTCGCGCACGTCCAGGCCCGACAGCGTCGAGCGGACCACCATCTCCGAGGCGAACTCCATGCCACCCGTCTGCAGTTGCAGCCCCAGGATCGACTCGCGCCTGAAACCGCGCAGCCCGCAGTGGAAGTCACCGATCGCCGACGGGAAGAACAACCGCCCCACGAACGACAACACCGGATTGCCCAGATAACGGTGCAGCGGCGGCATGGCGCCGGGGGCGATGCCGCCCTTGAAGCGGTTGCCCATCACCAGGTCGGCGCCGTCGCGCAACTGCTCGACGAACGGCAGCAGCGCGGTGAAGTCGTAGGAGTCGTCAGCGTCGCCCATGATGACGTATTTGCCGCGCGCCGCCCTGATCCCGCCCATGAGGGCGTTTCCGTAGCCCTTCTCGTCGACGTGGACCACGCGGGCTCCGGCGTCCCGGGCGAGCTGTTGCGAGCCGTCCGTGCTGCCGTTGTCGGCGATCAGGACCTCGCCCTCGATGCCGTGCTCCGCCATGCACGCCAGTGCTTTGCGCACACAGACTTCCACGGTCTCCGCCTCGTTGAGGCAGGGCATGACCACCGTCAGTTCCACGTGTCTACCCTTCAGTTAAGGCTCTTCCAGTCCACCATCATGCCCTGTCCCGAACACACTCGGGTCAAGACCCAAAAACGACTGGCATTCTTTACAGCATGGTGAGCGTCGCGGAGATTACCCCTGTGGACCACTCCGCTCCTGGCCGGGCAGCCCGTGCGCTGTCCATGTTGCGCCGTCATCGAGTGTTCGCCGCTGCCTTCGGCGTGGGCGCCGTGCTGCGGCTCATGACCATGCTCGGCTACGGCCCGGCCATGTGGTTCAACGACTCCTACGAGTACGTCTCGGTGGCGTTGCACCCGAGGCCGCACCCGATCAGGCCCGACGGCTACAGCTTCTGGCTGATGCTGCTCAAGCCGTTCCACAGCTTCACGCTGGTGATGTTCACACAGCATCTGATGGGACTGGCCACGGCCGCGCTGATCTACGCGTTGCTGCGGATCAAGTTCAGGCTGCCGAAGTGGGGCGCCACGCTGGCGGCGGCGCCGGTGCTGTTCGACGCCTACCAGATTCAGCTCGAGCAGATGGTGATGTCCGACACCATGTTCACGCTGCTCGTGGTGGGCGTGGTCACGCTGGTGTTGTGGAAGCGGCGGTTGTCGTGGAAGGCGGGCGCGGTCATCGGCCTGCTGCTGGCGATGACGTGGTTGACGCGTTCGATCGGCCTGCCGATCCTGGCCCTCGTCGTGCTCTACCTGCTGGTCAAGCGGACGGGCTGGCGCCCGATCGCCGCCGTCATCACGGCCTGCGCGGTGCCGGTGATGGTGTACATGGGGTGGTTCGCCTCCGCGTACGGGAAGTTCGCGATGACCAACAGCGACGGCCTCATCCTGTACATGCGCACGGCCATCTTCGCCGACTGCAACAAGATGGACATCGACAAGTACAAAGAGGTCCAGCTCCTGCTGCTGTGCATCAACGACCCGGTCAGCCAGCGCAAGGACTACGCGCAGTGGTACCTGTGGGGTCAGGGCAACGGCGACGGCACGGGCACCGGCGAGGTGCTGCACCGGTGGGGCATCAACAAGAAGTGGAGCGAGATCACCAACGACGCCGCCAGCAAGTTCGCCACGCGGGCGATCCTGTCGCAGCCCGGCGACTACCTGAGCGTGGTCGCGCGTGACTTCTTCCGCTCGTTCAACTGGTCACGGCCGCTGTTCCCGGACCCGTCGACGTACAACATGTACGAGTTCAAGCCCTACGTCGAGCTCGACGACAACGGCCAGCCCAAGCGCCTGCCGAAGTGGTCGTCCTACCAGGGCGGCCGGACCGACACCGACGCGTTCAGCTACGAGCAGGGCCCGCCCGAGACCCGGATCGTGCATCCATGGGCCGACATCATGAGCGGCTACCAGAAGGTGTTCTATCTGCGCGGCATCATGCTCGGCGGCATCCTGCTGATCGGCCTGTACGGCGTCGCCGTCCGGTGGCGCAAGTTCGGCGGCCCGGTGGTGCTGCCGTGGCTGGGCGCGGTCGGGCTGCTGCTGGCCCCCGCGGCGACGGCCGAGTTCGACTACCGGTACGTCCTTCCGGCCGTCCCCCTGGCCTGCATCGCCGCGGCGATCACGCTGCGCCGCGGGGTCACTTGGGCGCGGCGGTCACCCAGGAGCGCAGCAAAATCCGCGCCCACCACTCTGCGTGTGTGATCGTCTCGGCGGTCAGCACCGGATAGAGCCACCAGAAGTTGATCAGCACGACGAGCGCGAACGCCCCCACCGCCGCGGCCCCGGTCGCCCGCCGGGCCGGCGGGGCGTCCTCCTTGCCCAGGGCCAGCCCCGCCATCAGCACGACCGCCAGCACCATGAACGGCACCACGGGGATCATGTAGAACAGGTACATCGTCCGGTTGTCGGCGATGGCGTAGTAGAACCACGGCAACCAGCCGGCCGCGAATCCCAGCAGGGTCGCCCCCGCCCGCCAGTCGCGCGTGGCCACGTACCACGCGATGAGGCCGATCAGCGCGAGCGCGGCGCCGTACCAGAGGGCGGGGGTGCCGACCCCGAGCACGGCCTGCGAGCACTTGTCGGCCCCGCACGCCGACGGCGGCAGGTTCGCCGAATCGTAGAAGGAGACCTGCCGTAACAGCAGCGGCCACTGCCAGGGCTCCGACATGTACTGGTGGTAGGCGTCCAGGCCGCTGTGATAGCCGAGCACCTGCCACTGGTACTGCAGCCACGACCGCACCGAGTCGATCACGAAGAACACCGGCCCCGACGAGGTGGCCTGCTCCCAGTTGCGCCCCCACCCGCCGGCGGTGACGAACCACCCGGTCCAGGTGGCCACGAACGTCGCGGCGGGCACGACCGCCATCGCCGCGAACGCGCCGGGCACGTCGTACGACCACGCCCCCCGGTACGGCTCCCGCAGCCCCAATGCCCGCCTGGCCCCCATGTCCCACAACACGGTCATGGCCATGAACGCGATCAGGAAGAAGACCCCCGACCACTTCACCGCGCACGCGGCCCCCAGGCAGAGCCCGGCGGCCACCCGCCACGGACGTAACCCCAGCCGCGGCCCGAGCCCGGTGATGGGCGAGCTCGCGTACCAGTCGACGAGCCGCCGCCGTGCCCAGTCCCGGTCGGCCACCACGCACGCGAATCCGGCCAGCACCCAGAACATCAGGAAGATGTCCAGCAGCGCCGTGCGCGACAACACCAGGTGCAGCCCGTCGAGCGCCAGCAGCAGCCCCGCGAGGCACCCCAGCAGGGTCGAACGCGTCATCCTGCGCGCCACCCTGGCCATGATCAGGATGGACAGCGTGCCCACCAAGGCCGCCGCGAAGCGCCAGCCGAACGGGTTGAGCCCGAACAACCACTCGCCCACGCCGATCATCCACTTGCCCAGCGGCGGGTGGGCCACGAAGGAGGCGCAGTCGGAGGGTTGCGGGCACTGCTTGAAGATGTCCAGGTTGCCGGCGATGAGGCGCTGGTCGGCGATGGGGTTCTTGGCGTCGCCGAGCATGGTCCGCTCCACGCCGTGCCTGAGCAGCGAGTACGCGTCCTTGGCGTAGTACGTCTCGTCGAAGACGACGGCCTTGGGCTCACCGAGCCGGACGAAGCGCAGTATCCCGCCGAAGAGCGCCACCAGGAGCGGCCCGGCCCAGCCCACCAGCGCGGTCCCCTGGATCGGCGGGACCAGCCGCTGCGGGGAAACCCCCCAGTTCCTCACGTTGCGCACTATAGGCGTTTGTGAACCAGGTCATACAACTCTCGTTTGGGGATCCCCGCCCCCTTGGCCACGTCGGCGATGGCGAGCTTGCGCTGCGTGCCCTCGGCGACCCTGCGGTCCACCTCGGCGACCAGCGCGTCCAGGTCCTGCTCCACGTCCGAGGCCACGTGCCCCGCGACGACGACCGTGATCTCGCCCTTGACGCCTCCGGCGGCCCACTCGGCCAGCTCGCCGAGCCCGCCCCGCCGTACCTCCTCGTACGTCTTGGTCAGCTCCCGGCACACCGCGGCCTGCCGGTCGGGACCGAACGCCGCCGCCATGGCCTCCAGGGAGCTCGCCAGCCGGTGCGGCGCCTCGAAGAAGACCATCGTGCGCTCCTCGGCCGCCAGCGCGGTCAGGCGGCGGGCCCGGTCGCCGGGCTTGCGCGGCGGGAACCCCTCGAAGCAGAACCGGTCGCTGGCCAGCCCCGACACCGCCAGGGCGGTGGTGACGGCGCTCGGCCCCGGCAACGCGGTGACCGTGATGCCCGCATCGACCGCCAGGCGCGTCAGGCGGTAGCCGGGGTCGGACACGCCCGGCATGCCCGCATCCGTGATCACCACCACCGTGCGGCCCTGTTTGAGCGCCTCGACCAGCTCCTGGGCCCGGCCCGCCTCGTTCTGGTCGTAGTAGGACACCACCCGGCCCGCGATCTCCACGCCCAGCTCGCCGGCGAGCCTGCGCAGCCGTCTCGTGTCCTCCGCGGCCACCACGTCGGCGCTCTGGAGCACCTCGCGCAGCCGGGGCGAGACGTCACCCGCCTGGCCTATGGGCGCCCCTGCCAGCACCAACCTGCCGTTCCCAGTCACCTGGCCATTGTGTCAGGGCATCCCAATTAGACCGTGTTTCTACCTACCTATCGGCTTGGGGCCCGTACGATGTCCGAATGGCGGTGACCGATTCCCCGTACCAGGCCTACGAGAGCTCGGAGGTCGGCGTGAGCCAGCCTCAGACGCGGTCCGTACGCGATCGGGTCATACCTCCCATGCGCGGCAGCGTCCTGTGGGGGTGGATCGGGCCGCTGCTGATCACCGTCTTCGGCGGCATCCTGCGTTTCATCAACCTCGGCCATCCCAACGCCGTGGTGTTCGACGAGACGTACTACATGAAGGACGCGTACTCGCTGATCACCTGGGGTGTCGAGCGGGTCACGATCAAGGACGCGGACAAGGCGATCATCGCCGGCAACACGAACATCTGGCAGTCGTGCACCTCCGAGACCCTCGACAAGTGCGCCTCCTACGTCGTGCACCCGCCGCTGGGCAAGTGGATGATCGGCGTGGGCGAGTGGTTGTTCGGGCTCAACCCGTTCGGCTGGCGGTTCGCCGCGGCGGTCATCGGCACGTTGTCCATCCTCATCCTGGCCAGGGTGGCGCGCAGGATGACGCGTTCGACCCTGCTCGGCTGCTTCGCGGGGCTGCTGCTGGCGCTCGACGGACTGCACTACGTGTTGTCGCGCACGGCGCTGCTGGACATCTTCCTGATGTTCTGGGTGCTGGCCGCGTTCGCGTGCCTGGTGGTCGACCGGGACCGGGCGCGGGAGCGACTGGTCGCCTGGTACGAGAACTCGCCGATGTCCCCGCACGGCCCTTCGCTGGGGATCAGGTGGTGGCGGATCGGCGCCGGGGTCTGCCTGGCCGGGGCGATGGCGGTCAAGTGGTCGGGACTGTTCTTCGCGGTGGCGTTCGCGATCATGTCCCTGTTGTGGGACTTCGGCGCGCGCCGGGCCGTGGGGCTGCGGAATCCGTACGTGGGGGCGTTCAGCAAGGACGTGCCACAGGGCGTCGTGGCGTTCGTGGCCGTGCCGTTCGTGGCGTACATGGCCACCTGGACGGGCTGGTTCGCCACCGCCACCGGCTACGGGCGCAACTGGGACCAGGCCACCTCGGCGGGTAATCCGTTCTTTTTCGTCTTCGACTCGATGCGGTCGTGGATCCAGTACCAGTGGCAGGTCTTCACCTTCCACAGCGATCTGGCGACCTCTCATCCCTATATGTCCGAGCCGTGGCAGTGGCCGCTGTTGCTGCGTCCCGTCGCCTTCTACTACGAGGGCCGGCAGAACACGTGCGGCGTCAAGGACTGCTCGGAGGCGGTGCTCGGGGTGGGCACGCCGGTGATCTGGTTCGGCGCGGTGGCGGCGCTGGTCGCCCTGATCACGTGGTACTTCTCCACGCGCGACTGGCGCGCCGGGGCCGTGGTGGTCGCGTACGCGATGGGCTGGCTGCCCTGGTTCTACTTCGCGATCGCGGACAACCGTACGATGTTCCTGTTCTACGCCATCCCGATGGTGCCTTTCATGGTGCTGGCCATTACGCTGTGTGCCGGGCTGCTGATCGGGCCGTCCACGCCAACGGCGGCGGGCACCATGCCGGTGCGCCGTACCATCGGGGCCGCCGTCGTCGGAGCCTTCGCCCTGCTGGCACTGATCAACTTCTGGTGGCTGCACCCGATCCTGTCCGCCGAGTTGATCCCCTACACCGAGTGGAAGGCCCGCATGCTTTTCGAAAAGCGATGGATATGACCCAGTTGCGCCCGGATCAATAGTGGTTTCTTAGGGTAGTCGCAGTGCAAGACCCAATACGCACCGGATTCGGTCATCGTCAGGCCCGGGGTCGATACGGCAAACTTCGAGGCATGAGTGCACCGGATGTCACCGCCCTGCTCGCCGAGTTGGAGCGCACGCAGCCGGACCTGGCCGAGGAGGCCAGGACCGCCGTCGAATGGTTGACGGGTGGGGAACCACTGGAGACGGTGACCCAGCTCGACGTCTGCGAGTTCCTCTGGTACACCCTGCCGATCAAGGTAGGGCCGCTCAAGCCAGGTGGTGACCACGAGCGCCTGGCACGTTCCCTGGGACGGCTGCTGCAGCTCGGCGGGATGGAACGTTACGCCGCGTTGTGCGTCTCCCCCACGACCGTGCAGATCCTGCGCACCTACGCCCGCGAGGGCGAGGACGCCGGCACCGCCGCCTACCAGCAGGCGCTGGAGGCCACCGGCGTGCTCCCGCCCGACGTGCCCGAGCTGCAGTGGAGCATGATCATGGGGCCCGAGGAGCTGGGCGCGCACATCGCCTGCTCGGCGGCGCTGGAGCTGGCGATCGTCGCCGGTGAGACGGTCGACCGCATCGCCCTGACCCGCCGCTGGCTGACCGAGCCGCGCGCCGACCTGGGCGGGGACAGCTGGCTCAACCGGGTGCACGGCGAGCGGCTCAACCGCTGGGTGCTGGGCCGCGGCCCGGCCCGGCGGGAGCTGGCGCAGCCGTTCGAGGTGCGCCTGCACGCGCCCGTCAAACCGCAGCCCCTGCCCGTCCTGCACCGGCTGCTCTCCCTGGCCGCCTCGGAAGGCAGCCTGCCGCTGCGGCTGGCGCCGTCGCCCGAGGCGCTCAGGCTGCGCGAGCTGGCCGAGCGGGAGCTGGGCGCGATCAGCCGCGACGGCCAGAAGCTGGCCATCACCGACTACGGCCGGCGGCTGCTGAAGTCTCCTGAGGCCATGTGGTCGGCGGTGACCCGGCTGCTGCTGGCCAGGGGCGAGCACGAGTTCGAGGTGTCGGCGCGGGAGGCCGCGCTGCTGCTGCTCGCCGACGGCACGCTGATGTCGCCCGCCAAGCTGCGCGAGCGGGTGGCGGAGGTGGTCGGCGGCGAGGGCTGGCATCCCGCCACGGGCCTGGAGGACGTCGCCGGACCGGTGGCCGACCTGATCGCCCAGCTCACGGCGCTGGGGCTGGCGTTCAGCGACGACCTGGCGGTGCGCATGGACCGGCCGGGGCAACTCGCGGCCCTGGCGGCCCTGCGGGCCCACGCTCTGCGCCCCAGGAAGTACGTCAGCTCAGGATGATGCCGAGACCCTGCGGACAGCCTGCTTGAACTCGGGGCACTCGATCAGCGGGTCGTGCTCGCAGACCGCCGCGTGCCGCAGGCTGTCGCGCAGCCGGGTGAGCTGCGAGACCCGCTCGTCCACCTCGCGTTCCTTGGCGGCGATGCGCTCGCGCAGCTTCGCGTCGGACGGCCTGGCCCGCAGGAACTCGGCGATCTCGGACAGCGTGAACCCCGCGTCGCGGGCGCACGCGATCAGCGCCAGGCGTTCCAGCGTCTCCGGCCGGTACGCGCGGCGCAGCCCGTTGCGTCCCTCGGCCTCGATGAGCCCCTTGCGCTCGTAGAACCGCAACGCCGACGCGGCCAGCCCGGACTGCCTGGCCACCTCGCCGATGTCGATCAACGTGTCGTCCACGACCTGGCTCCTTGACTTGAACCGCGCTTCAAGTCGCAGTCTAGCCGCATGCGAATTCATCATCTCAACCTCGCCTCCATGCGCGAGATCGACTCGCCCCAGGGCCTTCCCGCCGCACGGGCCGTGTGCCACGCACTGCTGATCGAGACCCCCGCCTCCGGGCTCGTGCTGGTGGAGACCGGGCTCGGCCTGGACGACCTGGCCAAACCGGACGAACAGCTCGACCGCGAATGGACGGAACTCGTCGGGCCGGTGCTCGCGCCCGCCGAGACGGCCGTGCGGCAGGTCGCCGCGCTCGGCCACGACCCCCTTGACGTCCGGCACATCGTGCTGACCCACCTGGACGTGGACCACAGCGGCGGGTTGCCCGACTTCCCGCACGCCCAGGTGCACGTGATGGCGGCGGAGCTGGACGCGGCGCTGGCCGAGGCCCCGAACCGCCGCTACCGCCCCGGCCACTGGGCGCACGGGCCGAACTGGGTGACCTATCCCGGCACGGGCACGCGCTGGCTGGGCGCGGAGGGGGTGCGGCCGCTGACCGGCCTGCCGGAGGACTTCCTCCTCGTGCCGCTCGACGGGCACACCCGAGGGCACGCCGGGGTGGCGGTCAACGACGGCGAGCGCTGGCTCCTGCACGCCGGGGACGCGTACTTCTACCACGGCGAGTTGTCCCGCGATCCCCAGCCGCACCCGCTGATGGACATCGTGCAACTCGACGCCCAGGTCGATCCCGAGCGCCGGGTGTCCAGCCAGGAACGCCTGCGCTCGCTCGTCCACGACCACGGGGTGGCGGTGTTCTCCGCCCACGACCCCTGGGAGCTGTCCGAATACGCACAGTAGTTACCATGATGTCATGGAGCTGTTCCCGGCCATGCCGCTCGCTGAGTGGGCCGAGGCCAAGGAGACCTTTCACAGGTTCGCGCAGATCGTCGGGAAGATCCGGCTGTCGTCGAGCAATCGCCGGAACCACTGGTGGCAGGTTCCCTTCCATCCGACCGGGCGGGGGCTCACCACGCGGCCGATGGGCGGGCTGGGCGAGCAGCCGCTGTTCTGCGTCGACTTCGACCTCGTACGCCATCGGCTGGTGGTGGACGTGTTCGACGGCCGCAGCGCAGAGTTCAGCCTGATCGGCAGGTCGGTGGCGTCGTTCCACGACCGGCTCTTCGAGACGCTGGCGGGTCTGGGCATCCGGCCCGAGATCTGGGCGGTGCCGTTCGACCTGGGCGACGACACGCCGTTCGCCGAGGACACCCTGCACGCGCGCTACGACCCGGTGCTGATCAACCGCTACTGGCGGATCCTGTCCCAGGTGGTGCAGTTGCTCGACCGCTTCGCCGCGGACTTCGCCGGCAAGACCAGCCCGGTGCACCACTTCTGGCACACGTTCGACATCGCGGTCACCCGGTTCACCGGGCGGGTCGTCACGGTCTCGCCGGACGCCGACTCCGTCACGCGGGAGGCGTACAGCTGGGAGGTCATCAGCTCGGGGTTCTGGTTCGGTGACAAGGAGCGGCCGTGGCCGGCGTTCTACTCCTACACCGCGCCGGAGCCCGAGGGGCTGGAACGGGAGCCGTTGCGTCCGGAGCAGGCCGAGTGGTTGCCCGCGCGGGGCAGCCATCTGGCCGTCCTGCGCTATGACGACGTCCGCGCCATGGGGGATCCCGTGGTGGCCGTGCTGGAGTTCTTGGACAGTGCCTACCGGGCGGGCGCCAAGCTGACCGGCATCGACACGGAGACGCTGAGCAGCCCGGGCGGGGTCACGGACCCGTACTACGCGAAGCAATGAGCGCCCGCCCTCCGGGGAGGGCGGGCGCTCAACGAGTGAGTACCGGTGTGCAGGTCGCCTCTCGGCGATAGGCACAACGCGGCTCCAGCCGAACGGTAATCCGCGAAGGCAATAGGTGAGGCCCGGGGACACTGGACACACCGGCCACGAGCTATGTAACCACACCTTCAGGCCGAACATTCCCCGCCGGACCGGACTATTTTCCGAAGAGTCGGGCGCTCGCCATGACCAGGACCGCCGGCAGTCATGACCGAGCGGCGGTGGCCCGGCCCGGGACGGCGGGGCGGGTGAGGGGGACGTCGCGTATGAGGAGGATCGCGGCGAATGCGAGCAGCCCCGCGACGCCGCCGATCCAGGCGACCGTCGAGCCCCCGCCCGCCGCCGTGATCCGCGCGCCGGTGGCGAGCAGGGCGATCCCGGCCGCGTCCAGCCTGCCGGGAGCGGCCTCGGCGGCGCGGCGCTCGGGCAGCACCACGGCGACCACCGCGGCGGCGACCGCGCCGATGGGTAGGTTGACCAGGAACGCCCAGCGCCAGCTCGCGTGATCGGTCAGCAGGCCGCCGAGCAGTGGTCCGCCCACCATGCCGGCGATCATCATGGCCGCCATCAGCGTCTGCATGCGGATCATGCCCTCCGCGTGGCTGGGCGGGTGGAGGTCGCGGATCAGGGCCATGCCCAGGGTGAGCAGCGCGCCCGCACCGAGGCCCTGGAACGCCCTTGCGGCTGCGGGGCGGGAGGTCCTCGTAGAGGTCCTTCACCCGGCCTCGCCGTCCTTCAGCGCGCCGTGCAGGAACAGGTCCACCATCTGGGCGGAGGTGAGCGAAGACGGTCCCCGGCCCGCCGCCAGGGCCAGGAACTGGAACGCCTCGGCGAGCTGCTCGGGAGGGAGCCGGAGGGTGTCACGCTCGGGCTCGAACAGCCCGACCAGCACCTCACGAGTGGCGGCCATGGACGCTTCCCGCCCAAAGTCGCGCCCCTGACCGGCAGCGCCCTCCCTAAGCGCCTCGGCGGAGGGCTCGCCGTCGGGACGGGGAACCTCGGCCGCCCCGGAGGGGCCCTCGCCGCCTGGTCTCTCGGGGAGCATGCCCCGCATGAGGCCGCCGCGCCGTAGGCGGCCTGAGGTGGCCAGGGCGCCGGTGACCGCGCCCATCCTGGCCAGGTGGCCGCGCATCGCCTCCGACGCCTCGACCAGCCGCTCGGCCAGCGGCAGGTCCAGCGAGATCGACGCCACGTGGGCGAGTGTGTCGTCCGGCCGCAGCGCCTCCTGCATGCAGGCGGCCAGCACCGCGTCCTTGTCGCCGAAGGCACGGAAGATCGTGCCCTCGCCGATGCCCGCCGCGCGGGCGATCTGGGCGGTGGTCACGGAGGTGCCGTACTCCACCACCAGGGGAAGGGCCGCTCTGACGATCATCTCGCGGCGCTGTTCTGGGCTCATCGCCGGCGCACGTCGCCGGCCTGTCGCGTTCATCATGCCCATGACAGTACGGAGTGAGTACTCACTCCGTCAAGCTCATACTCCGCCGGTGACGTTGAGCACCTCCCCCGTGATGTTGCCGTTGGCGGGCGAGCCCAGGAAGACGATCGCCCGCGCCACGTCCTCTGGAGTGGACAGGCGGCCGGTCGGGGTGTGCGCGGCCCGCTCGTCACGCAGCCGCTGTGGCATGGCCGCCAGGTTGCGCTCGGTGACGGTGAAGCCGGGCGTGACGATGTTCACCAAGATGTCGCCGCCGAGCTCCGCGATCAGCCCGTTGGCCAGGCCGGCCAGCGCCGCCTTGCTGGAGCCGTAGATGCCCAGTCCGGGCGTGCCGGGTCCGCGATGCCGGGCCACGTCCGAGGAGACCAGCACGATGCGCCCGTCCGGCCGCCCGCGCATGGCGGGCAGGACGGCCTGGAGGCCGGCGATCGCGCCCTCGACGTTCGGGCGTAGCAGGTCGCGCCACTCCTGCCGCGGCACGTCCTCGAACCTGCGCCCGGGATCGGGCAGGGAGTCGGGCCAGCGCACCGCGTTCGCCACGAACACGTCGATGCCGCCCCACCGCTCCCGCACCGCGGCGACCGCCGAGCCCATCGACTCGGGGTCGGCCAGGTCGAAGCGCACCGCCAGGGCTTCCGCCCCGATCGCGGCGGCGGTGACGCCCGCCTCCTCCTTGTCACTGTGGTACGAGAACGCGACCCGCGCCCCCTCCCGGGCGAAGGCCACGGCGGTCGCCCGCCCGATCCCCCGCGACCCACCCGTGACGAACACGACCTTGCCCGCCAGACCCAGATCCATCGGATTGCTCCTTTCAGGAAATTACTAAGCCAGCTTAGCAATAACTAAGCTGGCTTAGTAATCATTCGCCCTTCAACGAGCGGCGCATCCGGCTCAGCCCTTCGGCCAGCAGTTCGGCCTCGTGCTCGGTCAGCAGCGCCACGGCATCCCGCTGGAGCTGGGCCATCGCCTCCGTCACCGGCCCCCGCAGCTCCTGGCCGTGCTCGGTCAGCCAGGTACGGATCCGTCTCCGGTCCCGCTCGTCGGGGCGGCGGCGTACCAGCCCGGCGGCCTCCATCCGGGGCAGCGCCCTCGTCAGCGTCGCCGCCTCGATCCCGATCCGCTTGGCGATCTCGCTCGGCGTCAACCCGTCCTCTGCCCAGAGGCACTCCAGGACGAACTGCTGGCCCACGTGCACGCCGTACACGCTCAGCCGCCGCTCCGTCTCACCCTTCATCGCGCGGGAGACCTCGGTGAACCGCTCCCACACGTCCTTCGCCACCGTCACGAAACCTGACGCTACCGCCCGTAGGCTGTCGGGCATGCTGGTGTGGATCAACGGCCCGTTCGGCGGCGGCAAGACGCAGACCGCGTACGAGCTGCGCCGACGGCTCGCCGGAAGCGTGGTGTGCGATCCCGAACACGTCGGCTTCGGCCTGCGCAGGATGATGCCGCCCGCGCTGCGCTCCGACTTCCAGCATCTGCCCGCCTGGCGCCAGGGGGTGTTCGAGGTGCTGGACCTGACGCTGGCCAAGCACGACGGCGTGGTGATCGCCCCGATGACGCTGGTCGAGCCCGCCTACTACGACCAGATCCTGGGCCGGCTGCGCGAGGCGGGCCACGACGTACGCCACTTCGCGCTGCTCGCCGACAGGGAGACGGTGCTGGGGCGGCTGCGCGAGCGCGGGATGAGCCCGGGGCTGAAGCGGGAGGCGTTCGCCGTGTCCAGGCTCGACGAGTGTCTGGAGAGGCTGCGCACGCCGGAGTTCGCCGAGCACATCGCGACGGAACGGCTGACGATCCCGCAGGTGGCCGACCGGATCGCGGCCGCGGCGGGCCTGACCCTGGCCCCGGACACCGACGGCCCGCTACGCCATCGCCTCCGGCGTATCTGGATCAGTCTGCGGCACATCAGGTTCGACTGAATCCTTCAGGCGGGCCGCCCTGGCGTGCAGGTAGCGCTGCTGCGGGAGGCTCATCGCCCGCCTGGCCGCCTCCTCGTAGGAGACGCGGGCGGCCGCGTGGTCGCCGGCCATCTCCAGCAGGTGGGCGCGCACCGCGTGCAGCCGATGGTCGCCCGCGATGCGGTCGTCGTGCTGGAGGCGTTCCAGCCGGTCCAGCCCGGCCCGGGGGCCGCGGGCCATGGCCAGGGCGACGGCGTGGTTGAGCGCGATCATGGGGTTGCCGGAGGTCCGCATCAGCGCCTCGTACAGTGCCGTGATCTGCGGCCAGTCGGTCTCCTCCGCGCTCGGCGCCTCGTCGTGCAGCGCCGCGATCGCCGCCTGCAGCTGGTACGGCCCGGGCGTCCCCTTGGACAGGGCACCGGTGACGAGGTCGACGCCCTCGGCGATGTGGCCGGCGTTCCACAGTCCGCGATCCTGCTCGGCCATCGGGATCAGCGCGCTGTCCCGGCCCGTACGCGCAAGTCGTCGCGCGTCGGTGAGCAGCATGAGCGCGAGCAGCCCCGCCACCTCGGCGTCGTCGGGCAGCAGCCGGTGCACCATGCGGGTCAGCCTGATCGCCTCCGCCGTCAGCTCCGCACGCTGTAGGTCGGGCCCGGATGTGCTGGCGTACCCCTCGTTGAAGATCAGGTAGAGCACGTGCAGCACCGCGCCGAGCCGTTCGGCGCGCTCGGGACCCTGCGGCAGGCGGAACGGCACCCCGCTGTCCTTGACCCGCTGCTTGGCCCTGGTGATGCGGCGCGTCATGGTGCCCTCGGGCATCAGGAACGCGCGGGCGATCTCCGGGGTGGTCAGGCCGCCGACCGCCCGGAGGGTGAGCGCGATCTGCGAGGCGGGCGACAACGACGGATGGCAGCACATGAACAGCAGGATCAGCGTGTCGTCCGCATCGGTGACCGGCTTGTCGGCGGCGGGCGCCAGCCACTCCTCGGGCAACGTCCAGGAGGCGACGGTGTCCTCGCGGCGCCGACGGGCCTGCTCACCGCGGAGCAGGTCGGTCAGCCGGCGCGCGGCCACGGTGATCAGCCAGGCCCGCGGGTTGTCCGGCAACCCCTCCTTCGGCCACTGCAGGGCGGCCGCTAGCAGTGCTTCCTGCGCGGCGTCCTCGGCTGCGGCGAAATGCCCGTAACGTCGGACCACCGCGCCGAGGACCTGCGGCGCCAGCTCGCGCAGCAGGTCCTCGACCTCGATCTCGGGCAAGGCGCTCAGAACCCCATGTCGGCCTGGGAGTCGATGATGGGCCGTACGTCCGCCACGGCGTCGTCGTAGGCGCCGCCGGGATAGGGGCACTGCCCCAGGCGGGCGGCGATCTCGGTCGCCCGGTCGAAGCTCTCGCAGTCCACGATCCAGTAACCGGCGAGGACCTCCTGCGTCTCCGCGTAGGGGCCGTCGGTGACGACCGGGACGCCGTCCTTGGACTGCAGCCGCCTGGTGTGCACGGGAGCGGCCAGGGCACGGGTCTCGACCAACTCCCCCGACTCCTCCAGCTCCTTGTTGAACGACTCCATGAACTGGACCATCGCCCCCACGTCCTCAGACGACCAGGCGGGCCGGCCGGTGTCCTTGCCGGACAGGACGTCGTAGTCCTGCTGCGAGCCGTACGAAAGGATCATGTATTTCATGGCTTGTGTCCTCTCTCTCACCAGGGACGTCGGAGCCGTGCCCGCCCACCGGACATCCTGCCCGAGAGATCTCGCACCAGGATGCTCCGCCGTCCACGATCAGCACCGGATGAGGCACCATCGAAGCTGTGCCTTACGCAACCACCTCGAGCGGCGTCAAGCTGTCCTACCAGGTCCGCGGCAGCGGGCCGCTCCTCGTACTGCTCCAGGGGCAGGCCAACGACCACCACTGGTGGGATCCCGTGCGCGCGGACTTCGACGCGGCGTTCCGTACGATCACCTTCGACTACCGCGGCACCGGAGACAGCGACAAACCCGACGAGCCGTACACCACCCGCGGCTTCGCCACCGACGTGCTGGCCGTGCTGGACGAGCTGGGGGTGCGGCGGGCGCACGTGTACGGGACGTCGATGGGCGGGCGGGTGGCGCAGTGGCTGGCGGCCGATTACCCCGAGCGGGTCGCGGCGCTGGTGCTCGGCTGCAGCTCGCCGGGCGGCGCCCACGGGGTCGAGCGCGGCAACGACGTGCGCCGATCGCTGGCCCAGCCGGACCGGGCGGCGGCCGAGCGGGCGTTGCTGGAGCTCATGTACACCCCGGCCTGGCTGGCCACGCATCCCGGCCCGTACCACACGGTGGGCGACCCCGGCATGCCCGCCTACGCCCGCCGCCGCCACCTGGCCGCCAGCGCGGGGCACGACAGCTGGGACGCGCTGCCCTCCATCACCGCTCCCACGCTGGTCGTGCACGGGACCGACGACGTGTTCAACCCGGCGGCCAACGCCCCGCTGCTGGCCGGGCGCATCCCCGGGGCGGAGCTGCGGATGGTGGAGGGGGCGCGGCACGCGTACTTCGAGGAGTTCAGGCAGATCGCCGGCCCTCTGGCGCTGGACTTTCTCCAGCGGCACGGGTGAGGCGGGCGGCCAGCGCGCGCAGGTGCTCGGTGAGCTCGGGCGGCTCGTACACCCTGAACTCGCAGCCCAGCGATGTCAGCCGGAAGGCCAGCCAGTCCAGCGTGTCGGCGTGCATGTTCGACGCCGCGCCCGGCTGGCCGCACACGCCCGCCTTCCTGCGCCTGTACGTCCCCGACGCCGACGCCACCCATCGCCGGGCCGTCGAGGCGGGCGGGACGTCGGTGACGGAGGTCACGCACCTGTACTTCGGCGACCGGGTGGGGCGGGTCCGCGACCCGTTCGGCAAGCTGTGGTGGATCCAGACCCGCATCGAGGACGTCTCGCCGGAGGAGATGGAGCGCCGCCTGAGCGACCCCGAGTTCACGAAGGCGATGCAGTACGTCCAGAGCGCCGGCTTCTTCCCCGAGCCATAGGGCGCCGTCGATGTCCCACGGGTGCACCGCGACCAGGGCCGCCTGCTCGGGCGCACACCGGCGTATTTGATTGGACATCCCTCGGCCGGCATTGCTACGTTGCCGCGTATGTCCAGCCCCGAGGCGTCAAGACGCTAGCCACCGGTCATCCGGTGGCTGTTCCGCGTCGTCGCTCCTGAGGCCGGGGATCTCCGCGGCCCGCGACCGCATGCCATTCGGATCACCGTCGGCCTGGACCGTGCGTCGGTTTCACGACGCCGTCCAGCGCGGCAGGCCCTTCGTCCTGACCGCTTCCTGTGTCGATCCACGTCGCGGAGCTTTCTTTCTCATGCCATTCGCTGTTTACCTGCTCGGGCTGGCGATCTTCGCCCAGGGGACCTCCGAGTTCATGTTGTCCGGGCTCGTGCCCGGCATAGCGCGGGACCTGCAGGTCTCCATCCCCGCCGCCGGGCTGCTGACCTCGGCGTTCGCCGTCGGGATGGTGGTCGGCGCGCCGCTGACCGCGGCCATGTCGCTGCGCTGGCCGCGGCGGCGCGCGCTGCTGACGTTCCTGGTCGCCTTCCTGCTCGCGCACGTCGTCGGCGCGCTCACCACCAGCTACGAGGTGCTGCTCGCCACGCGGGTCATCGCCGCGCTGGCCAACGCCGGGTTCCTGGCCGTGGCCATGGCGACCGCGATCGGCCTGGCGCCACCCAACGCCAAGGCCCGCGCCACCTCTGTCCTGCTCGGCGGCGTCACCCTCGCGTGCGTGGCGGGCGTGCCGGGCGGCGCGCTGCTCGGTGAGCTGTGGGGGTGGCGCTCGGCGTTCTGGGCGGTGGCCGTCGCTCTGGTCCCGGCTATCGTGGCCGTCCTGAGGTCCGTGCCAGGCGGCTCCCCAGACCCAGCCGGTACGGGCGCGCGCGGGGAACTGCGCTCGCTGCGCCGGCCCCGGCTAGTGATGCTCCTGCTGCTGGGCGCTCTGGTGAACGGCGCCACCTTCTGTACGTTCACGTACCTCGTGCCCTTGCTCACCGGCGACACCGGCATCGGGGCGGGCTGGATGCCGGCCATGCTGGCGCTGTTCGGCCTGGGCTCGTTCGCCGGGGTGAGCATCAGCGGGCGGATCGCCGACGCGCGGCCCATGCGGCTCCTGGTGGGCGGCGGGGTGGCGCTGGCCGCCGGCTGGGTCGCCTTCGCGGCGGTGGCCGGGTACCCAGTGCCGGCGATCGTGCTGGTCTTCGTCCAAGGGACGTTGTCGTTCGCCGTCGGGTCCACGTTGATCTCGCAGGTGCTCTACGCGGCGACCGGCGCGCCGACGCTGGGCGGCGCGTTCGCCACCGCCGCCTTCAACGTGGGCGCCGCCGCCGGCCCCTGGCTCGGCGGGCTCGCCATCGGGGCGGGGCTCGGGTTCCGGTCGCCGCTGTGGGTGAGCGCGCTGCTGGTGACCACAGCGCTGGCCTTCGGCGGCGCCGCGCACGCAATCCGCCCGCCGACCCGGCGGACCGCTGCCACCCGCCCATAACCCGGTGGAGGCCGGCGGCTGCTGAGGCACAGTGAGGTCATGGAACCCGCCTCTCGTTTCCGCCGGGAAGTCCTCGCATTTCAGGCCGCCGCCCAGCAGGCCGACGCCGCGGCTCGACCGCTACTTCGTCCTCGTACCTCCGGTATGACCTAAGACCGGGGCAACACCGACACCACGGCGTTCCGCGTCCACATGCCGAGCCGGTTCTTCGGCACCATCATGCGGACGTTGGGCCCGATCCGCTGCTTGCGCCTGACCAGCTCCCTGAGACCCTCCTCGTACCGGCGGAAGGCCACCCGGTGATCGGCGGCGCCCGCGAGCTCCCCCGCCAGCCGGTACGCCCCCACGATCGCCAGCTCCGCCCCCGCCCCCGACGCGGGGGACGCGCAGTAGGCGGCGTCGCCCACCAGCGCCACCCGCCCGGACGACCACGACGGCATCCGCACCTGACTCAACGCGTCGAAGTAGAGGTCGGGATCGTCGAGCGCCCCGTCGAGCAGCTCACGCACCCGCCATGACGTCTCATGCGCGAACACCTCCTTCAGCAGCCGCTTGTGCTCGCCGACGTCGCGGTGATCGTAGGCCAGCAACCCGGACCTGAAGATGAAGTACGCCTTCGCCTGCGCGTGGTTCCCCGACCGGTAGACCCCGGCCATCTTCCCCGGCAGGTTGAACATCGACACCCACCGATCCTCCCCCAGCGCCGAGTCCGCGTTCGCGAACGCGAAATAGTGCCCCTTGTGCCGCAGGAACCGCTGCTCGGGCCCGAAAGCCAGCCGCCGCACCGTGGAGTGCAGCCCGTCGGCCCCGACGACCAGGTCGAACCTCCGGGTGGCGCCCTGCTCGAACGACACCGTCACCCCATCGCCGTCCTCCGCCAGCGCCCGTACGGAGTCGCCGAACACGTACTCCACCCCCGATTCCGCCTCGGACAGCAGCGCCACCAGGTCACCGCGCATGATCTCGACCTCGCCCCCCGCGCTCCGCATGTCCATCCGCGCCACGGCCCGATCCGAGGCATTGACGAACTTGATGCCTTGTACGTCCGCCGCCGCGGCCCGGACCCGCGGCATGATCCCCATCCGCTCGGCCACCTCGATCGCCTGGTCCCGCAGGTCCACCCCGTTGCCGCCCATGCGCGGCCCTGGCGCCCGTTCGACCAGCGTGGGCCGCATCCCGTGCCTGGCCAGCCAGTACGCCAGCGTCTGCCCGGCGATGCTCGCCCCTGAAATCAAGATCTCTCTCATCTGCCCTCCCTGACCATCGGTCAGTTCGAGACTATAAGCTCCCGACCCCCGGTCAGGCAACGGCTACACTCGGCGGCGTGACGGACGACACTCGCTCGCGAATCCTCCAGGTAGCGCTCGACCTGTTCGCCTCGCGCGGCTACCACGCGACCTCGATCCGCGAGATCGCGGAGCGGCTGGAGCTGACCAAGACCGCGGTCCTCTATCACTTCCCCAGCAAGAAGGACCTGGTCGCGGCCCTGGCAGAGCCGATGCTGGCCGACATGGAGGCCGCGATCGACGCGGCCAACCGCGCACCGGGCGACCGGCGGTGGGCGGCGATCGAGGGCCTGCTCGACGTGTGGCTGACCCACCGTCACCTGCTCAGGATGCAGTTGCAGGACCTGGCGCTGGCCGCCGAGGGATCGGTCTACCAACGTTTTCGAGACGCCGCCTTCCTGGCGGAGCACATCATCGCGGGTCCCGTCGCGGACCACGCGGACCGGATCCGGGCGGTGCAGGCGTTCGCCATGCTCAGCGACCCCGTCGTCATGTTCGCGGACCTGCCGACGGAGATGTTGCGGCCCGCCGTACTGGCCGGGGTCGAGCGCCTCCTGGAGGATCGCCCCGCGCCACCTCCGGCCCCGCGCCGGCGCGGCCGGCCTGGGGCGATGACTCCGGAGGCGGTCGAGACGGCCCGGCGCATGCACGCCTCGGGCGAGCACACGGCCGCCGAGATCGCCCGCACGCTCGGCGTGTCCCGCGCGACGCTCTACCGGCACCTGCCGCCGCACTAATATTGAGACATTTTCTGAGACATTTTTGAGACAGCGGTTAGCGGTCTCGGACGCCCTTCACGCCGCCGCAAACGATAAATAGGTGGTGCCCGAATGGGCGGCGCGGTTACCGTAACGGCAGGTCAGCGAGCGGACGAGGCCCGGCCACCCCGTCCTCCTGCCAGCCATGCGAACCCGCGGCTCACCGTACGGAATCGACCGACGGCGAGGCGATGGTCACCTCGGGCACCGTCCAAAATGCCCCTGAGCCGCGGGATTCCCACCCCTATCGGGCGGCGAAGGCGTCGATGGCCGCGTGCAGCTCTTTCCGCAACGTCTCGCTGCCGGTGTGCCCCGAATCCTCCACGACGACCAGCTTGGCGTCGGGCCAGGCCCGGGCCAGTTCCCAGGCCGTGTCGAGCGGTCCACCCATGTCCAGGCGGCCGTGGATGAGCACGCCGGGGATCCCGGCCAGCCGCCCCGCCTCGCGCAGCAGCACGCCCTCCTCCAGCCAGGCGGCGTTGGAGAAGTAGTGCGAGCAGATCCGGACCAGCGCGTGCAGGGCATCCGGGGGCCGGTTGCTGTAGGCGTTCTTCTTGCCGTTGGGTTCCTGGGAGATCACCGCGTCCTCCCAGGCGGTCCAGTCGCGGGCGGCCTGCTCGCGTACCTTCGGGTCAGGGTCGGCCATGAGCCGCGAGTACGCCGCCAGCAGCCCCGGCAGGTCGCCGTCCCGGTCCGCCTCGGGCACGCCCTGCGTGAACCGCTCCCGTTCCTCGGGGAAGAACCTCCCGACGCCCCGGTAGAGCCAGTCGATCTCGGAGCGGCGCGTGGTCGTGACGCTGACGATGACGATCTCCGACACCCGCTCCAGATGGGCCTCGGCGTAGGCCAGGATCAGCGTCGACCCCCACGACCCGCCGTACAGCAGCCACTTGTCGATGCCGAGGTGCTCGCGCAGGAGCTCCATGTCGGCGATGAGATGCTGAGTGGTGTTGTTGCTCAGGTCGGTGGCGGGGTCGCTGGCGTGCGGCCGGCTCCTGCCGCAGTTGCGCTGGTCGAACAGGACGATCCGGTAGCGCTCCGGATCGAACGTGCGGCGCATGCCCGTCGAGCATCCCGACCCCGGGCCGCCGTGGACGACGAGCGCGGGCTTGCCCTCCGGGTTGCCGCAGACCTCCCAGTAGACGAGGTTGCCGTCGCCGGTGTCGAGCAGGCCGTGCTCGTAGGGCTCGATCGGGGGGTACACGGGACGGGCTCCTCTCCTGGGGATGTGAAAGCGCTCATATGTTAGGCCACCTTGGCGGACGCGGCCGTCCAGGTGTTGCAGGAGCCCGGGTCGCCGGTGGCGAAACCGCGCTTGATCCAGGCACGGATGTCGGCCGCCTTGCCGAGCCAGCGTTCCTCGCCGCGGGCGTCGCCTTCGGGCAGGGTCCGGAAGTAATTCACGTCCTTCGTGGTCCGCCCCTCCATCGGCCAGACACTCTTCATGAATGCGCCGCCGAAGCAGTCGGACTGGAGGCTGTAGCGCCGGGCCTGCTCAAGGAGCTCAGCCCTTTTGCCGTATGGCGCCACGTCGTAGGCGTGCGCGATTCCGACGAGGTTCTGCACGTGGTAGCCGTACATGGAGGCGGTCATGTAGAACAGCCACAGGTCGTCGGGGTCATCAAGCCATTCCTTGCCGATCTGGACGACCAGCGTGCCGGTCTTGTCGCAGTACCAGGCCTGGGAGTCAGCGTTATCCGTCTTGTAGCCGCAGTACTTCTTGGGAATCCTGTCAAGGTGCCGCACCTTGACTTTGCGGAAAGGCAGGTCGGCGTTAGTGAGATGTTGTTCCCAGGTGGTTTCCAGGCAGTCGATGACCGCGTCGACATAGTCGCGGGCCAGCTTGCGGTTGTGGCGCTTGACCGGCGGCTCCGCACAGGTCGTCGCGGGCAGCGGACCGGCCTCGTAGAGCGGGTTGGCTCTCAGCTTGGGGTGTTTGACGGGGTACGACGTCGTTTCGGCGGCGGCCGTACCGGCTAAAGGCGCCACGAGAGCGCCCGTAAGCGCCGCGATCATGAGGAGTTTCACGAAGCGTGACAATAGAACCCCACCTTACTCCATGACAAATCGGTGGCCCGAGGGGTAAAGAGGGCTAGATCCAACTATGAAGTACTTGAACCACCACTAAGGGTAATGATCACTGCGGACGACAAAATCGCCACCCGCAGGGAGCATCATGTTCAGGCCCGCCATTGCCGTATTCGCCGCGACCTCCGCCGGTGTGTTGCTGGCCGCCGCGCCGGTTTCCGCCGAGGACGGCGACGTGGTGCCGTGCAGCAACAACGACTACATCAGCATTAACGTGTCGCCGCCCCCGCCGCTGACCGGAAACGTCGACGCCGACGACATCAGGAGGTTCTTCGGAGCGATCGCCGGCGGCAGTCCATGGACACCCCGGAGCACGACGCCTTCCGCCTTCCCCAGGCCGGTCCTCCCTTTCATGCCGAGCCCGACCCCGTCCGCCACCCCAGGCTCTTTCGTCCCGCGAGATGCCGGCCCGCCGCCTGCCGTACCGGACGCGCCGCTCTGGGCCGTGCCGAACGCGACGCCTTCCTCGCCGCCGCTCAGCCTCGCCCACGCCCGGTCGTTGATCGACGTGCTCGTCAGCAGGGCGAAGGCGTGTGCCGCCACCGCGACCCCGGCCCCGGGTTCGGCAACGTCGCCCGTTCCGCTGACTGACAGCGAGGTCGCGCAGCTGCTCGAAACGCTCGCCGCCACCCGGCCGGTCTGCACGACCAGCTCCACCCCGGCGCCCACTCCCAGGTCGTTCCTGGACGCCATCGGGGTCAGCGCTCTTCTCGACCCGTTCATCACCGGCTGCGCCCCGGTTGCCCCCGCTCCCCCGCCCGCCGCCGCGGCGCCGTCGCTCCTGGACTCCCTCGGGATCAGCGGCCTGCTCGGGGGGCTGCTCTGCGGCTGAGCGCACTGGAGGCCGGCCAGGGAAGGCAATACCCTCGTGTCACCTGGTGATGGCAACGCGGAGGGACATCGAGATGGACGGCAGGCATCCCGCACTCGCCCGGCTCGACGCGCTGATCGGCCGATGGACGGTGCAACCGAAGGTGGACGGGCTCGGCAGCGCGTGGACCGAGTTCGGCTGGCAGGACGACGGCCTGTTCCTGCGCCAGTTCTCCGACACCGAACCGCCGCCGCCCACCGCTCCCCAGGCGTGGCGGGACAACGCGCCGTTCCCGACCACCGCGGTGATCGGGCTCGACGACGCCACGGAGGAATTCACCATGCTGTACGCCGACGCGCGCGGCGTCCATCGCGTGTACCAGATGACGCTCGCCGACGGGGTGTGGCGGATCTGGCGGCACGCGCCCGGGTTCAACCAGCGCTTCCACGGGACGTTCAGCCCCGACGGCGACACGGTGAACGCGAGGTGGGAGATGTCGAAGGACGGCGAGACCTGGCACCTCGACTTCGAGCTCACCTACACCCGCGGAACCTGACGGTCAGCTCGGATCGCCGATGGGGCGGCGGGCGTACACCTCGATCTCGATCTTCATGCGGGGATCGGAGAGGCCGCACATGAGCATGGTGGCGGCCGGCCGTACCTCGCCGAAGCACGCGCGCAGCACGGGCCAGCAGGGCTCGACGTCCGCGCGGTCGGGCAGGAGGCAGCGCACGCGTACGACGTCGGCGAACGTGCACCCGGCCGCGTCCAGGGCGGCCCCGATGTTGCGCAGGCACTGCTCGGCCTGCTCCACCACGTCGTCGGAGATGGTCATGTTGGTGTAGTCGAAACCGGTCGTACCCGACACGTGCACCCAGTCGCCGTCCACCACGGCCCGTGCGTATCCGATCTGCCCATGCCCACCTGGGAGACCGCGCTACCGACCCAGAGCAGCTGGAACTGCCGGTTCTTGCGCAACGGCGCGATTTCAAGCACGCGACATCCCCTCGGGTCCCTGGAGTCGCGAGTGACGCTACCGCCAGGCCGTCAGCGGCGGCGCAGGCGCTTGTCCCCGATCGCCGGTACCGCGGCGTTGTAGTTGTCCGCCGGGTTGATCTCGCTGCCCGGCGGCACGATCTCGTCGATCCGGTCGAGCACGTCCGCACTCAACTCCACGTCCGCGCCCGCCAGGAGATCATCCAGCTGCTGCGGCGTCCGGGGCCCGATCAGAACGGACGTGACGGCCGGATGCGCCAGGACGAACGCCGTGGCCAGGTGCGTCAGCGGCATCCCGGCATCGGCGGCGAGCTTGGTGAGCAGGCGTACGGCCTCCATCCTGACCTGGTTCGCCGGAATCGACAGGTCGAACGCCTGCGGGGCGGTGGCGACGCGATGGCCCACGGTCGGGTCCGCGCGCCCGGACAACCAGCCGCTGCTCAGCGGCCCGTACGTCAGGACGCCCATGCCGTGGCGCTGCGCCGTGGGCAGCACGCCGCCTTCGATGATCCTGGTGAGGATCGAGTACCGCGGCTGCTCGGTACGGAAGCGGGCGTGCCCGCCCCGGTCCGCGGCCCACTGCGCCTCGACGATCAATTCGGCCGGGAACGTCGAGCTGCCGATCGCGCGTACCTTGCCCGACCGGACCAGGTCGGAGAGCGCCGCGAGCGTCTCATCGAGGTCGGTGTCCCAGTCCGGCCGGTGCATTTGGTAGAGATCGATGTAGTCGGTGCCGAGCCGCCGCAGGCTGTCCTCCACGGCGCGCTTGATCCAGCGCGGCGAACCCCCGCGATGGTTGTCGTCCGGCCCCATCGGCAGGGCGAACTTGGTCGCCAGCACCACGTCATCACGCCGGCCCTTGAGCGCCTTGCCGACGATCTCCTCCGACTCGCCCCGGGAATAGACGTCGGCCGTGTCGACGAAGTTGACGCCTGCGTCCAGTGCCCGGTGGATCATGCGTACCGACTCGTCGTGGTCGGTGTTGCCCATGGCGCCCAGCATCATCGTGCCGAGGGCGTACTCGCTGACCGAGATGCCCGTTCCACCGAGAATCCTGCGTTTCATCGCCGTCTGTCTCCTAGTCTTCAGTGGCTTCGCCTTCAGCCAACCACCCGCCGCGGGCTGTTCAGGGCCACTAGGGAGACCTGCCTCAACCAGGGGTCTGTCAGACCCCCTCTCAGCCGCCTTCGCACCACGACCGCTGACCTAGCCTGGGCACATGAACGACCACGGGTCCGGCAACGGGGAGTTGCGGGAGTTCCTGCGTTCGCGCCGAGCTCGGGTGACCCCCGACCAGGCCGGACTCGCACCGCAACGGGGCACCCGCCGGGTGCCGGGGCTGCGCCGCGAGGAGGTCGCCCAGCTCGCCGGGGTGAGCGTCGACTACTACATCCGCCTGGAGCGCGGCCGCAACCTCAACGTCTCCGCGGCCGTACTGGACGCCCTGGCCCGCGCCCTGCGCCTGACCGACGCGGAGCGCGACCACCTCTTCGACCTCGCCCGGCGCGGCCGGCCACGGCTGCGCTCGCTGCCGCCGCAGCGGGTGCGGCCGGGCCTGCTGCGGGTGCTGGAGTCGATGACGGACATCCCGGCCCTGGTCGTCGGCCGCCGCCTGGACGTGCTGGCCGCCAACCGCATGGGCCGCGCGCTGATCACCGACTTCGACACACTGCCGGAGCGCGAGCGCAACATGGCCCGCTACATGTTCCTGACGCCGGCCGCCCGCCGCCTGTACATCGACTGGGAAACGGGCGCGCGGGACACCGTCGCCGCGCTGCGCCTGTACGCCGGCCGCAACCCCGACGACCGCCGGCTCGCCGAGCTGATCGGCGAGCTGTCGCTCCGCGACGAGGACTTCCGCCGCTGGTGGGCCGAGCACGACGTGCTGCGGCACAGCCACGGCGTCAAGCGGCTGCATCACCCGGTGGCGGGCGACCTGACGTTGAACTACGAGGCCCTGGCCGTCTCCGACGACCCAGAGCAGTCCCTCGGCCTGTACACCACGGAGCCGGACTCGCCCTCGGAGCAAGCCCTGCGCCTCCTGTCCAGCTGATGCGGTCCTCACTCAGCGAAAATCGTCCGCATAATCGGTGGCCCACTGACGGAACGTGCGCGCCGGCGTTCCCGTGATCTCCTCCACCGTGGAGGTGATCAATCCCGAGTGCGGCCGCGTCTCGGCGCTTGCCAGCAGGGCTTCCACCAGGGCAGGCGGCCTGCCGTCCGCGAGCATCTGCTCGCGTGCGACCTGCACCGGCACCCTCTCGAACCGCAGCGGCCGGCCGATGGCCTGCCCGATCGCGTCCACCTGCTGCCCTCTACTCACCACCTCCGGACCGGTCAGTACGTACGTCGCCCCCACATGCCCGTCACCGATCAGCACACGCACCGCCACGGCCGCGATATCATGCGGATCGATCACCGCGGTGGCGGCGATGTCGGGCCCCCGAACGACGCCCGTGCCGCGGATCTGCGCGGCCCATCCACGAGCGTTGGAGGCGATGGTGTTCGACCGCAGGAAGGTCCACCGCAGGCCGGACTTTTCGATCAGGCTCTCCATGTCGGCATGAAGCTGGTTGATCGGGTCGCTCTGCCGCTCGGCACCGTCATCCACTCCCGACGATGAGAGGTAGACGACGCGGCGAGCATGCCTCTTGATCACGTCCAGAACGTCGAAGGCACCTTCGGTGGCGAGAAAGGGCCAGATCAGGAACACCGTCTCGACGCCCGCCAGCGCCCGCTCCAGGCTGCCCGGCCTGGCCAGATCTCCTTCCACGACCTGTGGGAGCCGAAGCTGCTGAGCATCTCTCACAAGCGCCCGCACTGGGCCGCCAACGGACACAAGCTGATCAACAACCTGCCGACCGACATTGCCGGTAGCACCGGTCACAAGAATTCTGCTCACGACCGATCAGCCCGGATATTGGCGGCAATATTCCGATCTGACCGCGGGGTCGCGCTGCCTCTCAGGCGCCGACCCGAACTCAGGCGTGTCCCTCCCTGCCTTCACGGCCTGCGTGTAGCCTCACTGCGATGAGGTCGCCCGCACGGTAAAGGACGGGACCCGGGGTGCGGACAGGGCCGTCTGCCTCATCACTCAGATTGACGGTGCAATGATCTCAGAAGAGACACGGGTATCGCTTCCCGCGCCGCTCGTCCATGCCACCACCGGCCTGGACGACCAGACCGTCCGCACAAGTGATCGTCATCGTGTCCGTCGGGCTGGCATGCTTCCTGACCGCCATCGTCGTGGTGATCGCCGAACGTTGGCCTCGATGAGCAAGTAGCGTAGTCACCCAGAAGATCAAAAAGGCCACTTCCGATGCCAGGAAGTGGCCTTTGAGCTTGTGGGGTGTTCACGAATAGGGCTGACCTGGAACGACAGGGCGCGACGAAAGATCGCTTCCCGGCCAGAGTGTGATCGTTTCCCAGAAATGCAGTTCGGGCCGTGCTCGCCTGTGCCGTTCTAGGCTGTACCGGTGATCAACGTGGTGGAGTGGACCAGGTTGGAGCCGTGGCGGGTCGCCCGTGCGCGCACCGACCGCGGCGAGTTCGTGATCGTCAAGTGGGCGGGCCCTCATGTTGACGCCTGGCACACCGAGGCGTGGCGGTTACGTACAGAGGTAGGCGCGCTGCGGTTTCTGGCAGAGGATCTCAGAGTCGATCTAGCGCCACGCGTGCTGGCGGAGGATTTTCTCGCGGGGCGCATCATTCTCGAGGATCTAGCGCCGCGGGTTGCGCTGGACGGATTGTTACGCGGGGATGGTGTTTTCGCGCATGCCGTACGCCTGGAGGCTTTCGCTCGTGCCCGTGGCGAGCTTGGCGCGTTCACTGCCGGACAGGCGGAGCTGTACTACCGGCGGCGAGAGCGCCTGGGGCAGGTCGATCCGGAGGCCGACCGGCTTGGGCGCGTCGCCCGGCTGCGCCGAGAAGGGCTGTCGCAGGCCGAGGTGCTGGGAGTGCCGATCACCGGGGCGGTGGAGCGCGAGTTCGCCCTCGCGCTGGCGGAGCTAGCCGATCCGGGGCCGTTCCTGACGCTGAGCAACGGCGATCCGGAGACCAACAATGTCCTGGTCTGTGCGGACGGGCCGCCCGATGCGCGTCTGATCGACTTCGAGTTCGCCGGCTTCACCCATGCCCTGCACGATGCCGTCTGCCTGCATGTTCCCGGTCCGGCCTGGATGCGGGTGAGTACGACGGCGCGGGCTTCCGGTTCTGCGCCTCTGCCGCAGGTTGGCGAGGTCTACCGGCGTGCTCTGGCAGTCGGGGTGCCGCAGGCCGAGGACGAGCGGCTCTATGGGATGGCCTTGGCGGCGGCGTGTGTGGCGTTCGCGTTGGCCCGCCTCTGGCGTCTGCAGGTGTTGGATAGGCGTACAGCAGGTGACGACAGCCGTGCCCAGCTCGTCTCGATCTTGGAGGCTGCCGCTTCTACCGCCCGGGAACATCATGCTCTGCCGCAGCTGACGGGCCTGTGTCAGCGCCTGGCCGAGGCGCTACGCCGCCGCTGGCCCGATGCGGACGTGGACACCGCCGCTCTGGCGCCCTATACGCCGCGCCTTCGGTGATGGGGTGGGACGGACCACGAGTAGGGCATGGCCGTTTTCTGATGAGAGCACGTTCATGTGTGACGATCTTGACCGCGTGTAGTGACTGCCAGCGTTTCGCCGCTTACAGTGTGGAGTTGTTGGGTTGCATGGCGTGAATACGGCAGGCGGGTACGACTGTTTCTCCTAGGGGAGGCGATGGTGACGTCACTGTTGGAGCGCGTGGCCCAAGCTGAGGCGGCAGCCCTGCAGCAGGCCGAATGAACACGGGCACGACTGGCCGTGGTCGAGGAACGACTGCAGCGCCTGTCCATCACGCACGAGACCCTGACGGAACTCACCAACGACCACTGCGGCGACATCGATACCGATGAAGACGATGACGTGGTCGTCGAACGGGAGCCGTCCAACCCGGCTCGCATAGATCCCGAGGACCTGAGTGATCCGAAGAACCGGCTCGCCCACGGCCGCGTCGCCCAGACCATCTTGGTCGCGCTGCTCGTCACCGTCGCCAACGACCACTTCCTCGACCAGTGGCGCCACACCCACCAGCCCCCAGACGAGCCCGACACATCCGCCGACATCCCCGAGATCCCAGCAGAGCACATCGACCGCACACCGCTCACCGGCCGGAGCAGGCCACCACCCGCCCCATAACCCGCACTTCAGATCACCTTGTCGCAACACCCAGCCCAGAGCCGGCATCGCCATGCCCAGCGACGCGAACTCCGACCTCCACCAGCGCCCTGACACCACCCGGGCCTTCCCGGACACCTGCTCCGCGGCTCCCAAACCAGGACGAACCCAATTCGGAAACTCCTGAAACGACAAGATCCCGCCCGATCGCGATGATCAGACGGGATCCCGTCAACTTCAGTCCAGCCGTTTCAAGAACGGCCTTTGGGTGGGGAGTTCACGAGTGCAGTTGAGCTTGGAGAATGCGAGGCCTTGAAGATCGCTTCCCGGCGGGGAAGTGATCGTTTCCCGCAGGGCTGTGGCCGGAGATTGGAGGGAGGCCGGACTACCGCTAGCAGCCCGGTGAGCGTCGGCGTTCCTCACTCTGCCGGGAGTGCCCATCGCAGCGGCTCATCCGGCAGCCCCGTGCGGTCGGTACCGTTGGTGGTGCCGAGGGCCTGAACGCCCGGCCCGGTCGAGCCCCCGTACGTGGTGATCTTGTATTCGACCGCCGTGAGGGAAAGAGTCAGCTCACGAATCCGGCGGCGGATGGTGTCGCGATGTTCGACCAGCACATCGAGCCGCTCCGGCACCGTGTGCCCTCCGGCATCGACGAGCGAAACGTAGTGCTGCAGGTCACGCATCGACATACCGGACAGCCGCATCCGGGTGAGGAACACCAGGCGCCGAACCGCTTCGGCGTCGTAGACGCGATGACCATTACCGTCGCGGGCCACCTCGACCAGCCCGGCCCGCTCGTAATAGCGCAGCGTGTGGGGCGAGATGTCGAGGAGGTCGGCAACCTCGGCGATCGTCATCGTCTCGGGCAGATCGGCCAGGTCGGCGAGGCGGTGGATCGCCTCGACCGACAGCGGACCGTCGTCCCCCAGCGCTTCGAGCGCCCTGGTCATCAGATCGTCGGTGGCCATGACCACGAGCCTAGATGGGCCGTACCGATGCAGAGACACCCTCGAAGTCGGCGCTGCGGGCGGTCTCGGCCCACTGCTCGACCTCGTCCAGGCCGCGCCGGTAGGCACGCGAGATACGCTCGACCGCCTCGCGCCCGAGCGGCAGCCGCAGCGGCACCGCGTCGCCGTGCGCGAGGGACACGATGATCTCGGCCGCCCGCGCCGGATCACCTTCCTGGCGGCCGTCGGTCCCGGCCATGTCCGCACGGACGTTGGCGAGCAAGTCACGGTAGGTCGCGGACGGCTCGACGAACTCGAGCACGTCGCCCCCGTTGAAGCCAGTCCTGAACCGGCTGGGCTCGACGAGCATCACCCGGATCCCGAACGGCGCGACCTCCCCGGCCAGGGCCTCGGACCAACCTTCGAGGGCGAACTTCGACGCGGAGTACGCCGACACGCCGGGGAACGACGTCCGCCCACCCTGGCTGCTCATCTGCACGATCGTCCCGGTGCCCCGCTCACGCATCGTGGGCAGCGCCGCCCGGACGAGCGCGGCGGGGCCGAACAGGTGCAGATCCATCAACTCGCGCAACTGCGCGTCGCTGACCTCCTCAACCGCTCCGACCACGGCCCGGCCCGCGTTGTTGACCAGCACATCGAGCTGACCGAAGCGGTCGAGGGTGTCGCGCACGAGGTCCGCGGCCGCGGCGATGTCCCGGGCATCGAACTTCGCGATCAGGCAGTTGTCCGGGTACCTGGCCTCCAGATCGGCCACACTCTCGGGCCGGCGCACCGCCGCCACCACGTGGTCGCCCGCCGCGAGCGCCGACTCCGCCAGTGCGCGTCCGAACCCGCGGGACGCGCCAGTGATGATCCAGGTCTGTGTCGTCATGATGGGGACGCTATGCCTTCGAGCGCGCTCGAACGCAAAACCCATGTGACCACCAAAACGGAAGATCGTGACCGGAACCGCAAAGGAACGTGGACCGCCACCTGCCCGGTCCGGCGCTTGAGTGCGAGTCTGCCGTTGTTCTTGCCCTGGGCCCCGTAATCCGCACTTCAGATCGCCTTGCCGCAACACCCAGCCCGGAGCCGGCGCCGCCATGCCCAGCGACGCGAACTCCGACCTCCACCAGCCGCCTGACATCACCCGGGCCCTCCCGGACACCCGATCCGTGACTCCCAAACCAGGACGAACCCGATTCGGAAACTCCCGAAACGACAAGATCCCGCCTGATCTCGATGATCAGACGGGATCCCGTCAACTTCAGTCCAGCCGTCTCAAGAACGGCCCCTTGTGGGGTGTTCACGAGTGGGGCTGGCCTGCGGTGTAGCAGGGGGGTGGGAGATCGCTTCCCGAGCCGGGAGTGATCGTTTCCCGTGCGAGGCCGGCCCGGCTGAGGGGCGCGAGGCGGCCCGCGGGTTGTGGTGGTGGTGATTCAGCACTGGAAGATCAGCACCATGCCGCTGTCGTCCTCGCCCTCGCTGACGCCGGCCGACAGGCACTCGGGTACTCCCTGTCACATCGGTTCGTTGTCTGGGCTCATAGGTACGAATGCAACACACGAGGAGGACACAATGCAGTTCGTAGAAGCCGCCGAGGCTGCCGACGAAGCGACGATGCGGTCGATGCTGACCGCCGATCCCGGCCTGCGCGATCGGCAGGCGGACTTGGTTGCGCGGATGGCCGAGGCACGCAACTGGTCAACGGTCCGGCTGCTGATCGATCTTGGCTTCGGCGTCAACGATGTCACCGCCGCCGGCGCTACCGCCTTGCACTATGCGGCGGCAGCTGGTGAGCTGCCGATCGCGCGCCTGCTGGTCGAGCACGGTGCCGACCACACCGCCCGCGAACCCGGGTTCAACGCGCAGCCGGCAGGCTGGGCGCAGTACTTCAAGAAGCGGGAAACCCAGAAATATCTCGAATCCCTGGCCTGATACCGCGCCGTCCGGTTACGCGGCATCCGGCCCTCAGCTCGTCGAAATAGGGCTCGCCGTGTTCGCTATGTCCGGTTGAGGAGGGCGGACGCGAGGCGGTGGACGCGGTCGGGGTCGCGGACAATGTCGATCCTGACGATCTTGTCGCCCGCGACGGTGAAGGCCATGACGGAGAACGGCCGCCCGTCGCGGGTGATCAACGTTCCGATCGCGCCGTTGACCAGGGCGGGGCGCAGTTGGCCACCACGTGGGGCGCGGGCCTGCTTGGCCACGGCCGGCGCGCCGCGCACGACGGTGGGCGGCCGGGTGGTGCCGAAGTCGGTGCGCAGGACGACGTCGGGGTCGAGGACCTGGACAAGGGCGTCGAAGTCGCCGTTCCACGCGGCCGCGTAGAAGGCACGGACGACCTGCCGCTGGCGCGCTAGATCCGGATCGTGTGATGGGATCTTGGCGTCGTGCACCCGGCGTCGTGCCCGGCTGGCCAGTTGCCGCGCGGCGGCCGGGGTGCGGCCCGCGATGCCGGCGATCTCCTCGAAGGGCAGTTTGAACAGGTCGTGCAGTACGAACGCCAACCGCTCAGCAGGAGTGAGCTGGTCGAGCACGACGAGCAGGGCCAAGCTCACCGAGTCGGCCAGCAACGCCTCCTGCTCGGGGTCGAGGTCCCCGTCCGGGATGACAACCAGGTCGGGCAGGTGCGCGGCGAAAGGATCCTCCCGGCGGCGTCGGCGGGAGCGCAACATATGCAGGCACTCCCTGGCGACGACGGCGGTCAACCATCCGTCCAGGTTGTCGATCCGCTCCGCGTCGGACCGGCTCAGCCGCAGCCAGGCATCCTGAACAGCGTCGTCGGCGTCAGCCAGCGAGCCGAGCATTCGATAGGCCACCGCCCGCAGCCGGGGTCGGTGCTGCTCGAAGCGCGCGGCCAGCCACTCGTTCTCGTCCATCTGTCACACCATCCCATCGCCAGAGCTCACAGAGGTGAACCCTCAGACACGGCGAATGTGACACGCGTGGCCTGAGCTTCCCCCGTTCTCCGGGCACCTGGCCTGAGGTAACCCTTGATCATCAGGAAACCCGGGCGAACCAGATTCGGGAAACCTCTGAAATGACAAAATCCCAGTAGGCCCTTGTGAGGCCGCCTGGCCGGTGGCCCGCGAAATGCTTTCGCGTCCAGGTTGGCCGTCTCTCTACGCTGACCTCATGACGTGGCGTTGCGTGCTCGATGAGTGGCCTGAACTGAGTGAGCGGTGGCAAGCGAACTGGCCAGATTGTCCGCCTGTCGGCCATGAGCTGAAGCGGTTCTACGCCTCACGCTGGGTTCGCTTCCACAGCCTTCCCGAATCCAAGCGGTATGCGGATACACCGGCCGAGTACGAGATCCTGCTGCACCGGCACAACACCGTGTTGTCTGAGTTGTTCGACGGCCAGGAGGTGTTCGTCGTCACCGTCGCCTACACGGGAGAGAGCGAGTTCGCCACGCCTCTGGAGTATCCGGAGCCGCTGTCGTTGAACCCTGGGGCACGCCTGTGGATGACAGTCACAGAGGATGACGAGGGGCGAGGAATTTCCCAGCTACTCCCACATGCTGGTGACACGCCAGAGCTGGCGGTGGGGAGCCCTTGACTCGCTGCTGAGAGCGGCGGCTGATGATGTCATGGCCGGCGTCTTGATCGCCGACTTGCGCATGAGTCGGATCTACCACCCTTACGACGGCGGAGCAGACTGCGCTCTCCAAGACTCTGCGGCGAAGGGATCGCCTCAAGGCGACGCATAGTGAGTGGTTGTCGAGCCATCCGGCGGGTCTGTCGCAGAGGGAGAGCTGTGCGCGGCTGTGAGGAGCCCGCTGCAGATGTGTCTCTTCACGCGAGCCGCAAAGCCATCTACAGTTACGGTTTGCAGGCACCATGTGACTCTTTGAAGTCGCAGATTTCCTGCTGGTTACGCACGGCGCCAGTATGTGGAGGTCGGGCATGACGTTGGGTGAAGCATCGCTGCTGGAGCGGCTGGCTGCGGACGAGGAGTCCGTCCGCGGGCAACTTGAGTCGTTGCGTGAGCAGGTGGCGGCCCTGGAAGAGCGACTGAGCGACCTGGCCACCGCCCGGAGGATAGTCGCGCCGATGCTGGTCGGGCATTCCCGGCCCGAGCAAGCGCCATCTGGCGGAACGCCTGACGCCCCAACGCACGCCTCGCCGGAGGAAGCCGTGCCGGCGCCGAAACCGGTCGCCGGGCTCGACAAGCAGGTCGTCGTGATCATGGCAAGTTCCGGGCGGACGATGCGTGCCAAGGAGGTGGCCCAAGCGCTGGGCGAGCCCGACGTGCGAGGGCGGGTGGAGACCACCCGAGCACGGCTCAAGCGGCTGACGGCTCTGGGCTGGCTGACCCAGCACGAGCCGGGCCTGTTCTCTATCGCCGCGGGCATCAATGGCCACGTGCTGGGGGGAGTCGCCAACGACGAGGCATAGAGCAAGAGACACATCACAGGGCAGGCGCTCAGCGACGACGGTCATGCGGGTGCCAGGCCAGACGAGCAGGGTGCCGCCGAGGGTTCAGCTCGGCGGCACCCGGGTTGCGTGAGCGCCCAGCAGGACTAACTGACGGTGGCTCCCGCGTTCCTGAGCGTAATCCAGATCGGGTGTCTTGGGGAGGCGTCGAGCCCGGATTTCGCCCTGCCCTGCCAGCGGCAGATTCGGGGCGGGGAGGATCGATGATGCCCTCACCAGGGCGAAAGCGAGTTCGTCGCGGGTCAACTTCCTCCGGACCTGTCGGGGGAGGTCGGCGGGACGGGCCACAAGCGGATGGCCAGACCGGCCTCCAACTGGGCGATGGTGGCCACATCGGGCCAGCAGCGGCCGGTGGTCAAGTCGTTGATCGTTTGTCGGTTCACCCCGGACACCTCAGCCAGGCGGCGGAAGCTCAGCCTCCGCTCGGCCATCACTCCTTGCAGGGTCGCGGCGATGGCCTGGACGACGGCGGCGGCCACATGGCCGGACAGGTCCGCGTGGGGCCAGTTCTCCGGGTCCTCGGCCAAATCCCGGGGAGAGCGGGAACGCCCGCGTCCTCCGACCATGACAAAGCGCTCCTTTCGGTGGATGTCGTCGCACTGCGTAACGGCAGGTTGTCTTGCCGCTATGGATGGGGTGTGACCCTCGATGCGGAGACCTCGGCCACGATCACCGGCTACCGGCCGCAGAAGCCCCAGCCGGAATGGGACCTTGTCGCCGGGCACGTGCGGATGCTGGTCGCCGCCAGCGCCGACCGATCTCCCTACCGGGTGCAACGGCTGCTCACCGCGACCACCAGACTGGCCGTGTGGTGTCACCGCTCCGGCCTGCCGGATGACCCTGAAGTGTGGCTGCGGCACGAGACGATCGACGCGTTCGTCCTGACCGGCTGCACCGATCTGGCCCCGACTTCGGCGCAGACCTACCGCAGCTGGCTGCGGCACATGCGCGCCACACTGGCCTGGCTGGAACGCGGCGAACAAGCGCCGCCGCCGATGAAAGCCCCCAAAACGGTCAGCCCGCCGTACTCGCCGGCCCAGCTCGGCCGCCTTCGCGGCTGGGCCGAACGCCTGCCCGGCCAAGCCCGCACCGACGCGCTGGCATTGATGGCACTCGCCTTCGGCTGCGGGCTGACCTCCGGCGAGCTGGCCGCCGTCCGGACCAGGCATCTGCGCCGCCTGGACTCCGGTGCCGTCGTGGTCACCGTCCCCGGCACCCAGCGGTTGATCGTCTGCCGCGCCTCCTGGGAGGACGTCCTGGTTCACGCCGCCGACCAGCCGGGCGACCGGTTCGTCTTCCGGCCCAGGCGCGCCGCCCGGCACGCCAAAAACCTGTTCAGCTCCTGGACCGCCCGCCACCGGCCGACCGGCGGCCTGCCCGCCCTGTCGGTGCGCCGGCTGCGCTCCTCGTGGATCGTCGAACTGCTGAGCGCCCGCATCGACCTGGCAGTGGTGGCCGCCGCGGCCGGGATGAGCACCTCCGCACTGGCCCGCTACCAACACTTCGTCCCCGCCCTGGACGAACAGACCGCGGTCGCGCTGCTGCGCGGCAGGCCCGACGAACCGGCCCGTTGAGTACGGCGAAGCCACGCGCCTGGCCGCCGCGCACCACCCGAGCCCGAGCCACCCGACCCTGCCCTCCCGCCAAGCAGACGGCACAGATCCCCGACGCCGTCGTCAGTCACTACGCCCGGCTGCTGGACGACTCCGGCGTCCTGCCGCTGATCGACGCCGAACTCGGCCCGAGGCCCGGCCCGCCCGGGCTGCCGATCGCCGCGGTGCTGACCTGCCTGCTGCTGTCCATCAACCACACCGGCAAGGCCACTCTCGTCGAGGCCTGGCGGATCGCCGCGTTCTGTCTGACCGCCGCCGCACGCCACCGGCTCGGCCTGCCCGACATCAACCCCGAAGATATCCACCAGGTGCTCGCCTCCTCCCGCCGCTTCTACCGGGCCTTCGACCGGCTGACCACCGTGCTGGATCCGGCCCGCCACGATCGGCGCGCCCGCCTGCCCCAGCATCAGGCCGACGCGCTGGCCGCCACGTGGGACGATGACGACCCAGCACACTCGCATAAGCGGGAACTGCTGCAGGACATCGTCACCGCGCTGGTGCTCACCCCGGTGCGCTGGGCCAAAGGCCGGGGCTACCTCCGCCACTTCCGCGGCGACGTCGGCATCGACACCACCGCCACCCCGGTGTTCGCCCGCCCACCCCGAACCCGCCGCTCCACCGGCGAACTGATCGCCTCCACCGAGATCACCGCAGGCTGGCACCACTCCGCAGGCAACGACCCACCCGAGTACGGCTACAGCGCCACCCTCACCGTCGCCGCCCGCACCCGCTCCGTGCTCGGCTCCTTCCCACAGCTGGCGCTCGGCCTGGTCCTCGACACCCCGCACAAACGCATCGGCGCCGACGCCATCACCACTCTGCGCCCACTGGCCGGGCTCGGCCTGCCCACCGCCTTCGCCGTCGTCGACCGCGCCTACACCGACCAACAACCCGGCCACTTCGCCCAACCCGCACGCGAACTCGGCTACAAGCTCGCCCTCGATTACAAAGTGGATCAGCGGGGAGTGCAGGGCAGCGCACACGGCGCGCTGCTCATCGACGGCTCCCTGGCCTGCCCGCTGATGCCCGACCGGCTCGCCCAAGCCACCACCGGCCTGGACGACGCCGCCATCCGCACCCCATCGGAAGAACTCACCGCGCTCATCAGCGCGCGAGCGCCGTACTTGCTGCGCCTCAAACAGAGCGCGAACGCAGGCGGCGCCGTCCGCTTCCAGTGCCCGGCAGCAGGCACCTCCCCGTCGCTGACCTGCCCCCGCTTCGACCGCCTCCACCAGCGCGGACCCAACCGGCCCGCCGCGGTCGACCTCACCAACACCCGGCAACGAGGCGCTCACCCGGCGGCCAAACCCCGCGTCCTTCCCCCACAGCCCGACCTGAAGGCCGGCGAACTGCCGAGGATCTGCCACCAGCACACCATCACCGTCCGCAAGGACGACCTCGGCCACCTCGACAAGTTCCGCCAGGACGTGGCCTACCTCAGTCCTGCCTGGATCGGGACCTACAAGTCCGTCCGGGCCAACACCGTTATCTAGAGCCGCCCGAAGGGCGTCCTCCATGTCGTTCACTCTTCTGATCGAGCCTGCGGGCTGCGTCGTGGACGTGGTTATCTCCTCCCTTGTCCATCACGTTCGGCAAGTGGAGGAGTGCGAATGGTGCAGGTGCGGCGAGTGAGCATGGCCGCCTCGCCAGAGGATTCGTGGACAGTGCTCGGGGACGACGACGTCCCGGTGGAACCCATCGAGCGTTATCTGGCCTTTCTCAGCGACACCGACAAGTCTCCCAACACCGTCAAGGCCTACGCCCACGACCTCAAGGACTACTGGGACTTCCTCAGCCAGCAGGAACTGGACTGGCGTGAAGTCCGACTGGAGGACATCGGCGAGTTCATCAGTTGGCTTCGCCTGCCGCCCAGCGGCCGCGAGGGTCAGGTCGCGGTGTTGCCGGCCGTCGAGCCATACGTGTCGGCGACCACCATCAACCGCAAGCTCGCCGCGGTCTCGGCCTTCTACCAGCACCACGCCCGCCATGGCGAGGACGTCGGCGAGTTGCTGACCACTTGGCGCGTCGGCGACCGCGGCAACTGGAAGCCGTTCCTGCACCACATCAGCAAGAACCGGCCGCACGCGGGCCGCGCCATCACCTTGAAGACGGCCAAGAAGCTGCCCCGCGTCCTGACCACCGAGGAGGTGCAGGCGATCCTGAACGCCTGCACGCGGTTGCGGGACCGCTTCCTGTTCGCTGTCCTCTACGACAGTGCCGTTCGCATCGGGGAAGCCCTGGGCCTGCGGCACGAGGACATCGCTGCCGCCAAGCAGGAGATCACGATCGTTCCCCGGCACAACGCCAACCAGGCGCGGACCAAGTCGCAGCGGCAGCGGCACATCCCGGTCAGCGCCTCGTTGATCCGCCTCTACGGCGACTACATGCACACCGAGTACGGCGACCTCGACTCCGACTACGTCTTCGTCAACCTCTGGGCCGAACCGCGCGGCCACGCCATGACCTACTCAGCGATCTACGACCTGGTCAAACGCATCCGACGACACACCGGGCTGGACTTCGACCCGCACTGGTGCCGGCACACCGCCGCGACACGAATGCTCCGCGACGGAGTGCCGCTGGAGAGCGTCTCCATGCTGCTGGGACACAGCTCGATCGCCACAACTTCGGCCGTCTATGGCCACCTCACCGCCGCCGATGCCCGCAAAGTGCTCGAGGCCGCGGGCTGGTTCACCGGGAACGAGGTGGCCTGGTGAGCAACCTGGCGGCCAACCTCGGACGAGCCACGCGACCTGCACCGATCCTTCCGGGGCTCAAGGAGAAACTCCTGGCCGTGATCCGGCCCGAGTTTCGCGGCGATGAGGTGGCCTTCGCGGTCGACGACCCGGTGTTCGGCGCGACGCCATGCGCAGTGACCGGCTGCTCGCGCGGCATCCATGCCCGGGGGCTGTGTAATGCCCACCACCAGCGCTGGCAGTACTTGGGACGCCCGGACCTGGCCGAGTTCATAGCCGCTGCACGCCTGGTCAGGCAGCTCGCGCCGACGCCGAAATGCGCCGTCGGCGCCTGCAACTTCGCCGCCGGCGCGCACGACCTTTGCCACTCTCACCTCAGCGCCTGGCAGCGGCTGGGCCGTCCCGCCCTTCCCGACGGCCTGGCCCTGCTCAAGCCGATCGCGTTCAAACGGCCGCCCGCAGAATGCCTGGTTGAGGATTGTCCTCGCTGGGCTCAGTCCCGAAGCGTCCTCTGCCGCCGCCATCACGAGCAGTGGCGCAGGCACAACTGTCCCCCGGTCGAGGAGTTCGCCCGCACGGCCGAAGCGCTGCGACGCCGTCCCACCGGCGAGCGCATCATCGTCGGCGGCCTGCCACCGCATCTGCGCCGCGAGATGCAGTACGCGCTGCAATGCCGCCGTGACGAAGCCTCTGGGAAGACCACACCCACCACCGTCTCACGTGCCGTCCGCCTCCTGATCGCTACCGGCGTGGGCTCCCTGCTGGAATGGACAGAAGCACAGTGGCGGGCGCTGGCCCCCAACCGCACGACCTCTCGACGGGACGCTGTCCAGCTGATCATCTACGGGCGTCGGCATCTCGAAACCCTGCTGGAGGGCACCGGCTGGGAGACCGAGTACCCTCGCGACATCTGGCGGCTGCGCAACCTCGGGCCGAGCGTCACCAACGCGGTTCTCCGCTTCGACCGTATTCCTCAGCCCTGGTTGCGCGAGCTGGCCAAACGCTGGCTGCGGTGGCGGCTATCGACCGGGTCCAGCAAGCCCACCTGTCATCTCAGCGTCCGCAGCGTCACCCACTTCGCGGCTTTCCTCGCTGAACGCGCCCCCGACGTCGACCAGCTCGCCGGCATCGATCGGGCCGTGCTGGAGCGCTACCTTGCGCACCTGCGCCTGATGACGGCCAGCAGCCAGTATCAGGCCAGCTTCATCTGCGCGCTGAACACCTTCTTCACCGCGATTCGTCAGCACGGCTGGGACGCCACACTGCCGACCGGCACCATGTTCTTCACCAGCGACTATCCCAAACGTCCCGGTCTGCTGCCCCGCGCTCTCGCCGAGCATGTCATGGCTCAGGTCGAAGACTCCGCGAACCTGCAGCGCTGGGACGACCCGGCCCATCAGCTGAGCACCCTCATCCTGATGCGCTGCGGGCTACGCGTCTCCGACGCCCTCAAGATCGGCTTCGACTGCATCGTTCGCGACGCCGAAGGAGCGCCCTACCTGCGCTACTTCAACCACAAGATGAAGCGCGAGGCGCTGGTGCCCATCGACGAAGAGCTCGAGGAGCTCATCGGCCGACAGCAGCACCGAGTACGCACACGATGGCCGCACGCCGACTCGGTGCTGTTCCCGCGGCAGATGAACAACGCCGACGGCACCCGCCCTACCAGCAGCAGCACCTACCGAGCCGCGCTCAATCGCTGGCTGACGTGCTGCGACGTCCGAGACGAACGAGGCCGCCCGTTCCACCTCACGCCGCATCAATGGCGTCACACACTGGCGACCCGGCTGATCAACCGGGACGTCCCGCAGGAAGTCGTCCGCCGCATCCTCGATCACGACTCACCCCAGATGACCGCCCACTACGCCCGCCTGCACGACACCACGATCCGAGAACACTGGGAAAAGGCCCGCAAGGTCGGCATCACCGGCAAGACCGTGACCTTGGACCCCGACGGCCCGCTCGCCGAAGCCGCCTGGGCCAAGCAACGGCTGTCACGCGCGACACAGGCCCTGCCCAACGGCTACTGCGGGCTTCCGGTCCAACAATCCTGCCCGCATGCCAACGCCTGCTTGACCTGCCCAATGTTCCTGACGACCGCCGAGTTCCTGCCCCAGCACCGTCGCCAGCGAACCGAACTGCTCCAGATCGTCTCAGCCGCCGAAGCCCGCGGCCAGCAGCGGCTGGCGGAGATGAACCGGACCGTGGTGACCAACCTCGACGCGATCATCACCTCCCTCACCGAAGACGTTCAGGAGGAGGCTCACTGCGATGCCGACTGACAACTCCGTGCACCTCATCGAGGCCGCTCGCCGTCGGCGGGAGCTCACCCGGTCCAAGGCCGTCCAGGCCCTGCGCGAGCTCCAGCGCGACGGCACATCAGTGACCTTCGAGGTCGTCGCTCACGCGGCCGGCGTCTCTCGCTCGTGGCTCTACAACCAGCCCGATCTCCGAGCCGAGATCCAGCGCCTGCGCGAGCTGACCCGCTCCTCGGGACAGCCGACTATTCCACCGGGCCAGCGCGCCACGGACGCCTCGCTGCGGCAGCGACTCGACGAGACCACTGCCCGGCTGCAGGAACTCCGACAGGAAAACGAACGCCTCCGGCGACAGCTCGCCGCCGCGCTCGGCGAGCAACGGGCTGAACGCCTTGCTCCTCGACGTCGCGGTTCGACAACGATCGGCCCGTGCTGACCGACGGCCAAATTTCCGGCGCTGTCTCGTTGAAGACATCGTCCATGACGAGACAGCGCAGGTCACCGGCCCATCTAAACGATCAACTAGAGATAAACACCGAAGGCATCAACGGCAGGATCAAGGGACACGACCTCGACCTCGGCGATCCCAAGAACCGACTCGCCCACGGACGCGTCGCCCAGACGATCCTGGTCGCGCTGCTCGTCGCGGTCGCCAACGACCACTTCCTCGATCAATGGCGCCACATCCACGAGCCCCAAGACGAGCCCGTCACACTCGCCGACACTCCGCAGACTCCAGCCGGGACCTTCGACAGCACACCACCCGCAGGCCAGAGCAGGCCACCACCCGCCCCATAAGCCGCAAAACCCGCCACCCTGTCGCAGCGCCTCACTCACCGTCGGCATCGCCATGCCCAGCGACGCGAACTCGGTCCTCCACCAGCGCCCTGACACCACCCGGGCCTTCCCGGACACCTGCTCCGCGGCTCCCAAACCAGGACGAACCCGATTCGGAAACCCTTGAAACGACAAGATCCCGCCCGATCACGATGATCAGACGGGATCCCGTCAACTTCAGTCCAGCCGTCTCAAGAACGGCCCGCGGTGGAGATGAGGGGATTCGAACCCCTGACCCCTTCGATGCGAACGAAGTGCGCTACCGGACTGCGCTACATCCCCATGGACTCGACTAGATTAGCAAACTCCCGAGGGTCCTCGCGCCACCGTTTCAGTCCCCCACCGCCCGCTTGGGCGGCTCGGCGTACTGATCGAACAGGACGTCCGTATGCAGGGAGGTGAGGTCGATGATCTCGGCCTCCGCCTCTTCCACCGCCCGCCGCTGCTCGCGTGCCCGCCGCTGCCGCTCCGCGCGGCCCTGGCGGGCGCGTTCTCGGCGTTCGCTGTCCACTTGTACGGCGATGCGCAGAAACGCCATGTACGCCAGCATGATGACCACAGCGGGCGCCACGCCCCACCACGGGATCATCTGGACCGCAGCCGTCACCACGGAGGCCAGCACCAGCAGGCCGGTGAAGAAGAGGAGCCGGCGCCGGCGGGCCACGATGATGGCGCGGCGGCGCAGCCGGAACTGGCGGACGTCGACGACCTCCGCAGGCGGTGCCCCGTCGTCCTCGTCGGTGTCCGAAGGGTCCAGGTTGTCGAGATCGGGCAGCGCGTGTTCGCCGGTGTAGTGCTCTTCGAGTTCGGCCAGTTCGGCCAGATTCGTCTTGTCCCTGCGCAACCACATCGGGATCAGGACACAAAGCCACATCACGACGATGGCCAGATAGAGGAGGACGCTGCTCACGACCACCTCCGGGCAGCACGAAGACGCGGGTGTGCTCGTCGCGCCTTCAATGTGCTCACGTCACGCACCGTAAGACCGCGTGTCACTGATTGACGAGCATTCGGTGCGGTGTGTCGCGAGATCGTCAAACCTCTTCGACGGGAGACCCACCGTGAGCGGCTGACTCACGAGCGCGACGCCACTGCACGAGCAGCCCGCCAGGAACGTCCTCAACGGTCAGCGCGTAGCAAATGTGGTCGCGCCAGGCTCCGTCAATGTGGAGTTGGCGACGCCGAATGCCTTCTTCCCTGAATCCGAGCTTCTCAACCACTCTACGGCTGGCTTGGTTCTCGGGGCGGATGTTCGCTTCCAGCCGATGCAATCCGGTGGTGAAAAAGCAATGGTCAACGGCCATGGCGAGGGCGGTAGGCGTGATCCCCTTACCCGCCAGCGCACCGTCGATCCAATATCCGACCTGGGCAGAACGGGCAGATCCCCACACGATGGCGCCCACGGTCAACTGCCCCGCGAACCGCCCCCCGTACGTCACCACCCAAGGCAGCGCCAACCCCTGCCTGGCCTCGCGGCGCAGGGTGCCGACCATGGAGATGTAGGGCCCGAGCCCGGTCCTGAACAGCGGTGTCTCAGGATTGCTCGGCTCCCACGGACGCAGCCAGTCGGCGTTGCGCAGCCGAGTCTCACGCCACACGCGCACGTCACTCAGCCGCAGCGGCCGGAGGCCTACCGGGCCTTCGTTAAGAGTCGCCGGCCAGCCACGAAGTCGATCCACATCTCTCATCATCCCCCTATCGGGCATGATGTCGCCACGGGTGGCCGATCGGCACCTCTAATCGCGGTCAACGCGGGTGATCACCGCCCCGGATCTGATCGACCGCGTGCCGCAAAATCGGCGCGAGTACGGCGACGCCGTCGCGTACGCCACCGGAGGATCCAGGCAAATTCACGATCAAGGTGTCACCCGCCTGTCCCGCCAGCCCTCTGGACAACACGGAAGCGGGCACCTTTTCCCGATTCGCCAGCCGAACGGCCTCGGCGATACCGGGAATCTCCCGAGAAATCACCCGAGCCGTCATCTCCGGCGTCAGATCCATGGGCGTCAGCCCGGTCCCCCCGGTGGTCACGATGACGTCATAGCCGCCCGCCACCCCATCGCGAAGCGCCCTCTCGACAGCCTCGCCGTCGGGCACCACCACGGGACCCTCCACGTCCTCGCACCCAGCCTCACGACGCAGCAGATCGACCAGGAGAGGGCCGGATTTATCCTCATAAACCCCGGCCGATGCCCGGTTCGACACGGTGATCACCAGCGCGCGGATCATTCCGGATCCCTGGTCCAGCGGCCGGTCTTGCCGCCCAGCTTCTCCTCCACCCGCACATCCGTGATCACCGCGGCCGGATCCACCGCCTTGACCATGTCGATCAGTGCCAGCGCGGCCACCGAGACCGCCGTCAGCGCCTCCATCTCCACGCCGGTACGGTCGGCCGTCTTCACCCGGCACGTGATCGCCACGCCCCAGTCCTCGACGTCCAGGGTGACCTTCACCCCATGCAGGGCGATCGGATGACAGAGCGGGATCAGGTCGGGCGTGCGCTTCGCCCCCATGATCCCCGCGATCCGCGCCACCCCCAGCGCGTCGCCCTTGGGCACCTCGCCCGACCGCAGCAGCTCCACCACCTCGGCGGACAACAACACCCGCCCGGTGGCCGTGGCGGTGCGGGCCGACACGTCCTTGGCGGAAACGTCCACCATGCGAGCAGCGCCGGTCTCGTCGATATGGGTCAACTCGCTCATAGCCGGATCACCTCGACAGCTGTCCCCTCGGCTATTTCGGTCACGTCCTCGGGCACCACGATGAGCGCGTTCGCCAAGGCCAGGGCTGCGAGCTGATGAGAGCCCTGCCCATGCACCGGCGAGATGGTGCCGTCGGAGGCCAGCACCCCGCGCAGGAACGACCGCCGCCCAGCAGGCGACCGCAACGGCCTGGTGACCCGCGCGGTGACCGTTTCCAGCACCTCACTGGGCAGCCCGCGCATCTTGTCGAGCGCAGGACGTACGAACAGCATGAAAGACACGAAAGACGACACCGGGTTGCCGGGGAGGGCGAAGATCGGCACCCGATCCTCCCCCAGGACGCCGAACCCCTGCGGCATCCCCGGCTGCATCGCCACCTTCTCGAACCGAACCGTGCCAAGCGGCGACAGAGCCTCCTTGACCGGCTCGTACGCCCCCATGGACACACCGCCGCTGGTGATGATCGCGTCAGCGCGTACGAGATGGGTGTCGAGTTGATCGAGCAGGACGGCCGGATCGTCCCCCACGGACCCGGCGCGGAACCCCTCGGCGCCAGCCTCGCGCACGGCGGCGGTCAGGGTGAAGCTGTTGGAATCCCAGATCTGTCCATGAGCCAGCGGCGCACCCGGCTCGACCAGCTCGGCGCCGGTCGAGATGACGACGACCCGGGGGCGCGGGCGGGCCAGGACACGCCGCCGCCCCACCCCGGCGATGATGCCCAGCTGCGCGGGACCGATCACGGTGCCCGGTTTGAGCACGACCTCACCGGCTTGTACGTCCTCCCCTGCCCGCCGAACCGCATTGCCGACCTCGACCGGACGATCGATCAGTACGGAGACCGTCCCCCCATCCGTCCACTCCACCGGCACCACGGCATCGGCCCCGGCCGGCATGGGCGCCCCGGTCATGATCCGTACGGCATGCCCGGGCCCCACGGCCCGCAACTCCACGGATCCGGCCGCCACATCGTCGATCACCGGCAACCTAACCGGAATTTCCGAAACATCCTCAGCCCGCACGGCATAGCCATCCATGGCCGAGTTGTCGAACGGCGGCAGCGGCACCGGCGATGACAATTCCTCGGCCAGCGTCGCCCCCAGCGCCTGCTCCAACTCCAGCTCCAGCGGCGCCAGCGGACGCACAGTGGCCAGGATCTCGGCCAGATGCGTGTCAACCGACTTCATTGAGGAACTCCCGCAACCAGGGCACGAAATCCGGCGCCAGATCCTCCCGGTCCGCCGCGAACTTCACCACCGTCCGCAAATAGTCGAGCTTGTCACCGGTGTCGTATCGCCGCCCCCTGAACAGCACCCCGTGCACGGGCCCGCCGTCGTCGGGGCCGCGAGCCGCGAGCGTGCGGAGGGCGTCGGTGAGCTGGATCTCGCCTCCGCGCCCCGGCGGGGTATTCTCCAGCACCTCGAACACCGCCGGATCGATCACATAACGCCCGATGATCGCCCAGTTGGACGGCGCCTCATCGGCCGGCGGCTTCTCCACCAGGTCGGTCACCCGCACGACATCGTCCTCGGCGGTGGGCTCGATGGTCGCGACGCCGTACAGGGAGACCTGCTCCTTCGGCACCTCCATCAGCGCGATCACGCTGCCCCCGAACGTGTCACGCACCTCTATCATGCGTTTGAGCAACTGATCGCGGTAGTCGATCAGGTCGTCACCGAGCAAGCAGGCGAACGGATGATCACCGACGTGGTGCTTGGCGCAGAGCACCGCGTGGCCGAGCCCTTTGGGCTCGCCCTGGCGTACGTAGTGGAGGGTCGCGAGTGAGGCGGGCTCACGAACCTGGGACAGCCGATGCTCGTCGCCCTTGGCCTCGAGGGCTTCCTCCAGCTCGAACGCGCGGTCGAAATGATCCTCGATAGACCGTTTGTTCTTGCCGGTGACCATGAGCACGTCGAGGAGCCCAGCGGAGGCGGCCTCCTCGACGACATACTGGATCGCGGGCTTGTCGACGATGGGCAACATCTCTTTCGGTGTCGCCTTGGTCGCCGGAAGGAACCGGGTGCCCAGACCCGCGGCGGGCACGACGGCTTTCGTCACAGGGTCGAAGTCAGCCATGAGTAGACCCTAGTGGAGGGATCTGTGGACAAGCTGAAGCTGCGCCGCGAGCTTAACGCGGCGCGTACCTCCCTCTCCCCCGAACAGCTGCGGGCAAACGCCATCAAGGTCCGCGAAACGCTGCTCGAACAACCGTGGGTCCAGATGGCCGGTCTGGTGGCTTGCTACTGGTCAACGGGGTCGGAGCCGGATACGCACGGGCTCGTGTTCGCTCTCTGGAAACACGGCGCCACGGTGATCCTTCCGGTGCTTCGTGACGATAATGACCTGGATTGGGCAGTGTACGACGGGCCGGACACGCTCGCCCCGGGCCGCTACGGGATCATGGAGCCGGTTGACACGCGCCGCGGCGTCGACGCCGTTCGCACCGCGGCGCTCGTGATCGTGCCCGCGCTGGCGGTGGACAGGCGGACAGGGGTACGCCTCGGCCGCGGCGGCGGCTCGTACGATCGGGCCCTGGCCAGGGTGGGCCCGAACGTTCCCACCGTGGCCTTGCTGCACGACGGCGAGTTGATCGAGGGTGTTCCATCGGAGCCCCACGACCGCCGAGTCCGTTTTGCGATGACGCCCGGGGGACTCACTACTCTTATGTGAACGCAGGTACGAGAGGGGGCCAGATGACACTTGATGTCTGGCTTCTTGTCGGTGCCGGAATTGTCATCGCGGCGATCGCGTCGGTACGCATCGCGCATCGCAGTGGTCTGCCCAGTCTTCTACTGTTCCTGGGCTTCGGTCTGCTTCTGGGAGAGTCCGGGTTCGGGATCCCTTTTGACAACCCTCAGGCGGCCCAGCAGATCGGTCTGACCGCGCTGGCGGTGATCCTGGCCGAAGGTGGCCTCACCACGAACTGGTCCCATGTGCGGCGTTCCGTCCCCATGGCCCTGGTGCTGGCGACCGTGGGCGTGACGGTCAGCATCGTCGTGCTGGCGCTGGTCGTACAGGCGCTTCTGGGCATCGACCGGACAACGGCCCTCATCCTGGGCGCGGTGCTGGCCTCCACGGACGCCGCGGCCGTCTTCTCCGTGCTGCGCAGACTGCCGCTGCCGCCGCGGCTGGCGGGCGTACTGGAGGCGGAGTCCGGGTTCAACGACGCCCCCACGGTGATCGCCGTCGTGCTGCTCAGCGGTGCGTCGCATGCGCAGGCGACCGTGGGAACGTTCCTACTGGAGACCTCGGTCGAGCTGATCATCGGCGCCGCGGTCGGCCTCGCCATCGGCCCGGCGGGCGCCTACGCACTGCGCCGCGTCGCCCTCCCCGCCTCCGGCCTCTACCCCATCGCCGTGCTCGCGCTCACCTTCGTCTCGTACGGCGGCGCCGTGCTGCTGCACGGCTCAGGCTTCCTGGCCGTCTACCTGACGGCGTTGATCCTGGGCAATTCACGACTGCCGCACCGGGCGGCGACCAGGGGGTTCGCGGAGGGCGCGGCGTGGCTGGCGCAGATCGGACTCTTCGTCATGCTTGGCCTGCTGGCCAGCCCCGAGGAGATGCCGTCGGCCATCGTGCCGGGCCTGATCGCCGGCACCGTCCTGGTCCTGCTGGCGCGGCCGCTCTCCGTGCTGGCGAGTTCCCTGGTGGCGCGGGCTTTGCGACTGGGCAGGACGAGCTGGCGCGACCAGGCGTTCCTGTCGTGGGCGGGGCTGCGCGGCGCGATCCCCATCGTGCTCGCGACCATTCCGTGGGCGTCCGGCCTCGAGGGCTCCAAGGAGATCTTCAACCAGGTTTTCGTGATCGTCATCGTGTTCACGCTGCTCCAGGGGCCGACGCTGCCGTTCGCCGCCCGGTTGTTCGGGGTGAGCGCGCCCGGGGAGGCGCACGACCTCGCGGTCGAGTCGGCGCCGCTGGAGGAACTCCAGGCGGACCTGCTCCAGGTCAGGATCCCGGCCGGCTCGCGCCTGCACGGCGTGGAGATCTTCGAGCTCCGCCTGCCCGCCGGCGCCGCCGTCACCTTGATCGTGCGCGACGGCAAATCCTTCGTGCCCGCCAGCACCACCAGGATCAGGGCGAACGACCAGCTCCTGCTGGTCACGACCGCCTCCTGTCGCGACCAGGTGGAGCGCCGCCTGCGCGCCGTGAGCCGCAGCGGCAAGCTGGCCGGCTGGTACGGGGAGCGGGGGCTGGAATAGGTGTTTGTCCCCATCGGTTACCATTAGCAGTCGCATCGCTCGAGTGCCAGACCTGAAGGAGGAGCGCGTGCCGACATACCAGTACGCCTGCAACGACTGCGGTGAGCAGCTCGAGGTCGTTCAGAAGTTCACCGACGATGCGCTGACGGTTTGCCCGAACTGCCAGGGAAACCTGCGGAAGGTGTTCTCCGCTGTCGGCATCGTGTTCAAGGGCTCCGGCTTCTACCGGACGGACAACCGCACTTCGTCGACCTCCCCTTCCACGACTTCCCCTTCGACGTCGAAGCCCGCGGAGACCAAGGCCGCGGACTCAAGCTCGTCGACCCCGGCCACCGCACCGGCCGCCGCCTCCAACTGATCCCCCAGGCCGACCCGAGACGGTCTTTGGCCTGACCATTCAGTACGAGCCCAGCCACGCAGCTCAGGCCCGGCTACCTGGCGCACGGACGATGGCGTCGGCGTGAGCTGGGACGATGGCCCCGGCGTGAGCACGGCCGCCCTGCGGAGGCACATCGGCCCAGCGCAAGTCCGGCCGCCCTACTCGAGCCCAGCCATGACCGCTCAGTTGTGTGAGCACAAGCACACAGCTCAAGCAGGACCATGCGGCTTGCGCACAAGTGCCCCCTGGCGTCTCCCCCCTTTCCCGCACCGAGACGACCTCACCAAGGATCGCCCGCACCAAATCCGCCCGCCTGGGACAGCACCATCAACCCCCTGAACGGGACCGTGGACATGATCGTCTGATCGTCGCGCAGCCAGCGGCATCCCGAGCACGAGCGCGATAACGATGAGTTGATCCCCTGTTGCCACCCGCAACGATCCTACTCTTCGTACTGGTGTGCCCACCCACCGCAACAGAGTTATCCACAGAACGAGATTCGGCCCGCACTCGCTCACCGACAATCCGGCTACTCTCTCCGCCATGGTCACTCGCGCAGACATCGGCGTCATCGGCGGCTCGGGCTTCTACTCACTGCTCGACGACGCGGAGGAGATCGAGCTCGCCACGCCCTACGGGCCCCCGAGCGATGTTGTCACAGTCGGACGCATCGGCTCGCGTTCCGTGGCGTTCATCCCCAGACACGGGCGAGATCATCGTTTCCCGCCGCACCGCATCCCCTATCGCGCCAACCTCTGGGCACTGCGCTCGCTCGGCGTCCGTCAAGTGCTCGCGCCCAGCGCCGTAGGTTCGCTACGAGCGGAGTACGGTCCCGGCGCCTTGGTCATCCCCGACCAACTCGTAGACCGCACCTCAGGCCGCGTACAGACTTATTACGACATAGACGGCGCAGTCCACGTCTCGTTCGCCGACCCGTACTGCCCGTCGGGCCGAGCGACGGCCGTACGGACCGCGAGATCCGGCGGGTGGGAAACGGTCGACGGCGGCACTCTGGTGGTGATCGAGGGCCCGCGTTTCTCCACCCGGGCGGAGTCACAGTGGTACGCGGCCAACGGCTGGTCGATCGTGGGCATGACCGGCTTCCCGGAGGCGATCCTGGCCCGCGAGCTGGCCCTCTGCTACACGTCACTCTCCCTGGTGACCGACCACGACGCCGGAGTGGAGGCGGGTCAGGGCGTCACCCATGACGAGGTCCTCGAGTTCTTCGCCCAAAACGTCACCCGCATGCGCACCCTGGTCGCCGAGACCGTCGAGGCCCTGCCCGACGAGCGCACCTGCCCCTGCGGCTCCGCCCTCGACGGCATCAAGCTCCCCTTCGAGCTGCCATGATCCGGCCCTGGTTGCAGCGCTACGGCCGTCGCCGCCGCCTCATAGCGGCGGCGCTGGCCGCCACAGCCGTCATAGCCGCATTTGTCGCCACCCGCCCACCCCCATCCCCCACAGTCCTCGTAGCCGCCCGCGATCTGTCCCCCGGCCCTCTCCACCCGGACGACCTCCACCCAGTCGCCCTCAACCACCCACCAGCAGGAGCAGTCCGTACGTCCACGGCCGGCCAAGTCCTGGCAACCCCCATGCGCAAGGGCGAGCCGCTGACAGACGTCCGCCTCCTCCGTTCGTTCCCCCTCCCACCAGGCATGATCGCCACCCCGGTACGCATTGCAGACCCGGCAGCCGCCAAACTCCTCTCCCCCGGCTCCACGATCGGCGTCCTGGCAGCCTGGGAGGAAGGCCAACCAGCCCACACGATCGCCGAGGACATAACCGTCATCACCATCCCCGCACCAGACACCGACGACAGCCACGGCACATTAGTAGTACTGGCGACGACCCCAGCCCAAGCCGCCAACCTAGCCGCAGCCCAGACCAGCGGCCGCCTTTCGATCACCATTAAACCTAACTTAAGGTAATCGTTCAGCTACGATTCCTTGCCATGAACGGATTCAAGAAGTTCCTCACGCAGGGAAACGTCATCGACCTGGCCGTCGCGGTCGTCATCGGAGCGGCCTTCAACTCGATCGTGCAGTCGTTCGTGGCCGACCTCCTCACCCCGCTGATCTCGGCGTTCGGCGGCCTACCCGACTTCTCCTCACTCAAGGTCACGATCGGCCAGTCCAACTTCATGTACGGCAACTTCATCAACGCGGTCATCTCGTTCCTGATGGTCGCCGCGGTGATCTACTTCCTGGTCGTGAAGCCGTACACACACCTCAGAGACCGCGCCACCACCATGGTCGAGACGAAGACCCGTGAATGCCCTGAATGCCTGTCAGAGATCCCGAAGGCCGCCTCCCGCTGCGCCTTCTGCAGCACGGAGATACTTCCGGTCTAGAGGTCTCATCCCATTGATGATCTTCACGACTCCGAGGTGGATAAACCACACTCTGATCCTTCCGACCGATCGTCACGATCATGAACCAGCTGCAACCATGTGCTCACAGAAAGTGGGACCCGGCCATCAGGGCGTGGGGTCCCTTCCGGCTACCGCAAAGGTAGGGGTACGTGGACGTAGAAGCGGAGATTCTCGACTTGAAACTCCGTTTGGAAGCCCTCGAAGCGACCGCACGTTCCGGTGGCGCAGCCTCCGGCGACGTCGGGGCTCGACGCCGGCACCCGAACATCCCGGCGGCAAGCTGCACTCGCATGGAGGGCATACAGACCGACATCACCGCGACATCGATCGCCGTCGCCGAGGTGAAGGCCGAGATCGCAGACCTACAATCCGAGATGACCCAGGACATCGACGCCCTCAGCGTCGAACTCGCAGGCCTTCGACGGCACACGAACGAGCACTTCACGTCCGCTCGTTCTGAGATGGTGCAGAAATTCGACTCCCTGCGGTGCGAAATGATCGAGCTCGGCCTCAGGCTCGATCGATTGCTGGCGAAGAACGGCGCCTGAGACCACCATGAGCCCCTGATCTGCATCGGGGGCTCACGCTGAACCCTTTGAAACCAAGAGACTCAGAGCAGCGAATCGATCTTGGGATCGTACTCCCAATGCCACGGCTCGAACGGGCTGCTGTAGGCCCACGATGGATGGAACCACCCGTACCTCTTCGAGTTCCTCTCCATCCACACGAACTCGGTCGACCCGGACCTCTCCACCCCGCCACACAGGTCCACAGCGAGCCCAAGCCCGTGGTTGCTCCGCCCAGGCACCGCCGCGAACCCCGGCCGCCGATAGTAGATGGACTGCTGCTCAGCGAGACTCCGATAAGCATCGGTAACACACATAGGCTTCCCGAACCGCCGCCGAAAAGCCTCGTTCAGACTCACGAACGCGATGGTCGCGTCGGCCCTCAGACTGAACCCCTTCTGCTGCAACGGACAGAGCATGCCCTTGGGAATCAGCCCGTTGGGATAGTCGCCGGCCGTCGCCGCCTGCAGCGGATTGCACCCCAGCGCCGCCCGCCCCACCTTGTCAACCTTGATCCCCAGCTTCACCAGCGCGGCGGTCAGAGACTTCACGATCTTGTCCGAACGCTGCCGAAGCGTATCGACCTCAGCCGCGAGCTGCGCCTCAGCCAGCAGGTTTCCGGCCCGAAGCTCCTGCGCCTCACCGGCCAGCCGCTCAGTCTCTTTGTAGAGCGCACTCGTCTGCTCAACAGCCTGCTGCCGCACGGTCACGATCTGAGTCGCATCGGTAAGCGCCCGCAAGGTGCCCTCATCGGCCTCCCCCGACAGAAACGGAACGACCCCATCAGCCACGATCGGCTGCTCGTACAGCAACTCAGCCATCTGCGACACAGGCTGCCGCATCACCGCGAGCCGCTGCTCCAGCTCCTGCAGCGCCGTGAGCTTGGTCTTGAGCTCCTTCTCGGAGGCGGCGATGGTGGCCCGCCGCTTCTCGAGAGCCTTGGTGGCGTCCTCGAGCTCCTTGGCCGACCGCTCGGCCTCCTTGCGCAACTCAGTCAGATTGGACGGATCCCGCAGCTCCTGCACCTGCGCCCGGGCCTCCGTAGACGGCACGAAGAGAGAAGCCATCGCCATGACGACCGCGATCAGACCCGCTGATCGAGGGGCTGGCACGTTCGACTCCTCCGTTTGCAAACTCGTTACCTGGGTCAGGCACGCACGTTACTACAGCCCCCCGAGTGCCCGGACCGAACTCCGGAGAGCTGTTATGAGAGAAAAAGCCCACTTTGTACGGCCAGCGCCCGCAACCAGCCACAACCCATGCCGCCCCGCCCACCTGGAACCCCACATCCCCACCCCAGGAGCCCCAGGCGTACCCGCTGCCGCCGACCCGGTCCGCAGAGCAATCCCGGGTCGCACCCGCCAGCGCCACACCACTCACAGCCCCCACAACACCTCAACCACCAAAGCGCTCAGCCACCACCCTCAAATCCCAGGCAACCAACTGTCACTGACACCTTGCCCCGCCTCCTCCTCCCGTTCCCGGCACAACTCCCACAACCAGGTGTCCTCCCACTCCCCAGGACATCCGGCCCGAGTCCGCCCAGGCGCAGGCGTAAACGGCTCCTCAGCCAGAGGATCAGGAGCAGCTGCAACAGCGGACGAACCCCGCGGATCGGGCACGACACGCACGGGCGCAGGCACACTGCCTTCGTACCGCCGATCCGGATGAGCAGGCGCAGGCACCAACACCGGCTCAAACGCCACCCCCCCACGACCACCGATCACCCTGGAAGCCTCCACACCCCCCTCAAGCCCCCGCATCTCCCCAGCCAGCAACCCTCCAGCAAGGATCGCCGGCGCCAACAGCGCCCCAAACAACACCACGGGCCGCCGACGGGCTTGCTTGCATCGCCTCCTGGTCACAGGCGAACGCTATCCACGCGCGATGCGCAAGAATCTGATCACTTGTCATGCCTTTACCGCAGCTCAGAGCACCCATAACCAACCCCACCAAACTCATCCCGTGCCCACGTCCCACGCACTGCCATACTTTCGCTAGGCTTACGGGAGTCCGCCTCCGTAGCTCAGGGGATAGAGCACCGCTCTCCTAAAGCGGGTGCCGCAGGTTCGAATCCTGCCGGGGGCACACTTCTCCACCAGGCATTTCGGCCTCTGACCTGCGGTTTCTCGGCCGCAGGTCTTTTGCTTCCAGACCTTGGATAGGTCGCCAGAAGCACCCGTATGCAGCCGTAGGACCTTGATCACGGGATATATACGGGATGATCTTCACGGCGTTTCCCCAGCTCACTGCGCTGAAGTACTTTGCGGCTTCGCCCTGGGGACGTTGTCTATGGGACCGCGTCGTCCCACCTGACGCGTCAGACCAATCCGGGCGATGCGGTTGCTGTGGCAAAGACGCGCAGTTCAATGGCCTACATCTTGGACCCCGAGCCTGGTCAACGCGCCCGAAGTCGCCAAGCCAGGCCCGCCCTCGACCGCGTGGCCGGGCTCATGGCCCAGAACATCTGGACCGGCCCGGCTGCACAACGCTTCGCCGACGAGCTGACCGGCCAGCGCCAGGCCTTGAGCAGAGGCTGCGCCGCCGCGGTGGACGAACTCCGGGCACTGTTAGCCCGCACGCCGGCGGACAACCCGGGCTAGCCATGGGCCAATTGGAGGGCATGGTCCCCCACCGCGTCCGCAGCCTGAAGGACGCACTACGCCAGGCCGAAGTCTCACTGGGCTCCATCGGCGAGGAGCTGTGGAACATCCTGTGCGGAGCCTGGCTGTCGACCGCCTCCGCCGACGCCATCCCTCAGACGGCGGCATGGGCCGGAACCCAGGGCCCCGAGATCAACAAGCGGCTACTCCTCCTGGAACGCATGGAACTGGCCAAGCCGGAACTGCTCGGCGGGGGCAAGCCACCGATCTCCGCCGACGACTCCCTGCTCGCCCCCGGAGTGATCCTGCCCACGGCAGGCGGCTTCTGGGAACGCCCGTCCTGGCCCGTGAGCTACAGGCCTACCTGCGCTGGCGCAACGCCAACGCCCATCACCCCGACGTGCTGGCCGCCCAACGCCGCGAACGCGCTCGCATTCGCAGCGAACGCCAGCAGCGCTGGGGCCGCACCCGCCACAAGGCCGCGTGATCAAGCCCGGCGAACGTTCGTGGTCACCCCACTAGACGGATTCGTCGCCTGGCGACGTGAGGTCGATGTAGGTCCGCGTGAACATTGTCAGTGGGCTTATCCCTCCAGTCGGCAAGTCACCCACCGTCTCCCCGCCGTTGATCGCTTGGTTCACCCTCAAGACGAGATCGTCTGATGTCACCTTCGGCGTACTGGTGACCACTCGTAGCTGAGCAGCCCATTCCTCGTCTGTGAACTGCGATTGCCACAAGTAGAAGTACCGTTTCCACTCGGTGGGCACATCTTCAAGACCCGGGAGTAATTCGGAGGCCAGCACCTGTTCCGCGGTGGTGACTGCCAGCGCCAATAGATTCGCTGAATAGTACGCGTACCGCTCCGCAGGACTGGCGATCCTGGGCCGGTAGCTGGGAAGATCGACATCGGGCTGCGCATTAAGCCGCTTGAATAGTCGCCGTACCAGGGCGTGCCAGCGATCAGCCTCCTGTCCCGTTTTGGCCAGTTCTCCCAGGAACGCGACCACAGGTGTGCGCGACGATAGGGTTGCCCACGACAGCAGCGAGCGCAGCAAAGAATCATCAAGACTCTCCGTGAGGATGCGGCGGGGCATGGAGACCATCTCGGTCAACAGCGACTTGACGAGCCGTGCGATGAGGAACTCGCCAAACGTCGCATGGAGGAATTCGTAGGCTTGCACCACATCCGCGTCCCGGGCAGCCTTTGCCTCGTAAATGAAGAAGAACCGACCGAAGGTCTGCTCGCCGGGGCTGGCTGGCGTGGAGAAGCTGGGCTCTCGCAGATCTTGGCGAAGAGCGCCGAGATCGTCGCTTACCTGCATCGACGTGGCCCACTGGGTGCGCCGGTTGAGCATGGAGAAGGCCACGAAACCCAGCCGCTGCAGCTCCATTTCCGCTCGGTCATTCAGTTCGTCGTCCGGGCACCGGCCCTTCTTCAGCTCTCGCTTGACGAAGCTGATCATCAATTGCTCGTACAACTCGGCCTGGCCCAAGCCGGGAGCAGCCTTCCCAAGGGCGTTGTCGTCGGCGTCGTACAGCGCGAGCATGAGCAGGAGCAGCGGCTGTTCGGCGAGATCTCGGTGGGCCAACGCGAGGTCGAGCGCGAAGGGCTTCACACCAAGCTTATTGAAATACGAGGCGTTGGTCTTGTTCCACACTCTCAGCCAACGGCCGATCTGGTCCTCGTCGAATGGCTCGAGCCGCGTGACAATGGTGCTGATCGAAGGCTTCGCACAGTGGAAGACAGCAGTTCGCGACGTGACAATCACTGCGACAGTACGCCCCGCCGCCGCCTCCCTTTCTTGAAAGCGTTCAACCTTTCCCAAGTAGTCGGACTGCCTGACACCTGTGGCTTGCAGCAGTTCGTCGAAGCCGTCTAGGATCAGCACCGGCAATGCATTGCCGGCCGATCTGGCAAGAGCGGGCCACCGCAGCTTCTCCCCAGTCGCGTGATAGATCGCCTCTTCGATCTGCTCCTGGATGTCAGCGTTCGCCGACACCTCGCGCAACGGCACCCGGATGGGGAAGAACGCCGTTGGCAGGCGGGCACCAAGGATCCTGGTCAGAACCGACTTGCCCGCCCCTGGCAGCCCCAGCACAATCAACGGCATGCGACCGGCCGCCGAACGCGTCAAGCAGGCCGTAATGAAGCTCGGCAGGTCTTCGCGTACCAGCTTGTCCTTCCACCAGGACTCCATGCTCGGGTTGTCACGGCCCGACATGATCTCACCCGCACGAAACCGCTGCGGGAGGTACGCCTCCTCCAGGGTCGGCAACCGCATGCCGGGCACATCGCCGGTTTCCGCTACTGAACACGCGAGTGCGTTCTGCTGTGCATTTCTTAGTGCCTTGAGCTCGTCGGGGAGGACCTTACCAGCGGTCATTCCGGCCAGGACCCGCTCCAACCCCGCAAGGCTGGCCCGGGTGGCTTGATGCTCCATCATTTGGGCCCACAACGCGAATTCGGGCACATCGCCCGCGAGTCGCCGGTAGCCATCCTCGTACCGAGCCAGCGCGAGCCCTGGGAGCGCCATACCGATTTCGATGGTGACCCGCTCCATCCCATGGGCGGTCAGCTCATCCCATCCAGCGACGCCCTGCAGGACCCTAAGGATATTATTCGCGAGTCTTTCGTAAAATTTGACGATATCGACCTTGACGTCCTCATATGGGCGTTGTGGCGAAGGACCCGGAGGAACCTCGAGGCCGTCCAGAACGTTGCGCACGTTGGCCTGGAGCATGGTGCGCCTCTTAGAATCGAGCTTGCCCGCCGCTTGTTTGGCGAGCTTCAGGTCGTCGCCCGTGAATGGCAGCCTCAGGTCATCTACGGCTTCAAAGAGCGACGTGAACACGAGGATTTCGTAAGCAGCCTCGATCCGTTCGGTACGGCTTCGCCAGTCGTCGCCAGAGCGCCATTCGCGCCATCGCCCCAGTAGGTCGTTGCCCAGCTTGATGAGCTCGTTCTTGGCGTCGACGAGGTCCCAGAGGCCGAGCGTGCCCAAACCGAGTAGCGTGTCCAGCTTCTTGATCGCCGGATCCGTGCCACCCAGTAGACGCACTGCGTCGCCGTACCGGTACTCACGGTTCATGTCGGGATTATGAAGCCATCGGCGTGGATGTGTCCGCGTTTCCTGGCAATCACTCGGGCGTCCCACAGGCACGAGTGATCGCCGGAAGTCAAGCCTAGATCTTTCATGATCTCGCCGTGGTCGACTGAGGCGTTCGGCTGGGAGCGGGCAGGGTTCCACGGGGCCGCGGATTGTCCTTTCTGCTCGTGGGGGCGGCTTTGCGGGTGGTCAGGTCGGGGTGGGCAGGGCTTGCAGCCGGGTCAGAGCGGTGATGATCGTGGATGTCCAGGGCCAGCCGGCGGCGATGCGCAGATGTAGCCGTCGGCTGCCGCGGACCAGGCATCCGGCCACCGCAAAGAGCCGCAGCCTGAGACGTTGGGGGTTTGCGTTTGTAGCGGTGGGCCGGGGTGCCGGGCAGGGTGAGCATCTGCATACAGGCGATCAGGTCGCAGGCCAGCGCGACCAGCTCCAGCCAGATTTGGTTCTGGGCCAGGCCGTGCAGGGCAGGTTGCGCAGGCCGGCTACCTCCTTTTGGGCAGGCAGGCGATCCACGCTCCGAGCGATCCGCCAAAGGGTGACCTACAGGGGGTGCTGAACGGCGTCTGGTGGAAGAGGCGCACGGGCATCACCTGGCGGGAGGCACCCGACGGTACAGGATCTGGCAGACGCGCACTCTCTCGCATCAACGAACGGCTGCACACGGCTCCAGCAGTCCCGCGAGGAACTCCTGCGTCGCCGGATCGACTGAGTACACGGCGGTGCCCATCATGCCGCGGGTCAGCAGCACCTTGTAGGTGTTGCGGATCAGCCGGTCCGCCTGTTCGTCGCTGACCCCCTTCCGCATCAGCGCCGGGTCCTTGCTGGCGCTGCGCACGGTGACCAGCTTGCCGTCGCGATAGACGAGGTCCGGACCGAAGATCACGCCGTTCCAGTCGTACTCGAAGCCCTGCGCGGTGTAGACGCACCCCACCTGCTCGAACCCACCGGGCGCCGAGGCCCACAAGGCACTGGCGGGAGCGTTCCCCATGGCCCTGTCACCCTTGACGTTCCACGGCCGCGCCCAGTCACCGACACGCACATCTGCGACCAGGCTGTCATCTCCGTTCGGGGCACTCCAGGGCCAACAGAAACCGGCCGTCATCCGCGCTGAGTACCCCGCTTCCAGCTGGCTCCGCAGCAGAGCCTCCAACTCGTAGGGCGACTCGGTGAGGGAAACCGCGAAGTGGTCGTCACCCGTCCACGTCTCCGGAGCGCCGCCGTCGAGGCCCAGCAGGCGCAGCACCCAATCCTCGTACTTGCGGCTCCCACCACAGCGGAACTGCGCGTCCAGATCGACCTGGTGCACGGCTAGACCAAGAGAATGGGCGTAGGTGGTGATGTCGGCGACCCGTCCCATCTCGCCCGGCCGTACCACCTGATGCTCATCCAGCAGGAAGACCGGCATCCTCGCTGCGTTGATCAGCTCGTCCAACTGTGGCCGGCCCGTTCGCTGGGCCGAACTAGTGAACCTGTTGGCCGAGGTCTCGCGAATGCGGTGGGCCTCGTCGCAGATGAGAGCATCCAGATCATTGGGCTTGGCGGTCATGAAGTTGTTGAAGTACTTGAACATCGCCTTCATCCGGGTCGACCCCTTGGCGACAACGCGCCTCATCGTCTCAGTGAAGGAGCGTGAACCAGTGGCATGCAGAGCCGAGTAACCGCGGCCAGAGAGCTCACCCAGCAGGGACAACGCGATGACGCTCTTGCCCGAGCCAGGCCCTCCGGTGATGATCACCACCTGCTTCGAATTGCCCGCTCGAGCCTTCTCGACTGCATGCAGCACCATCTCGTAGGCCAAGCGCTGCTCGGCCAGCAGGACGAACTGATCGCGGTTCTTGATCTCCTCGGCGGCGGCCTTGAGGAGTTGCTTGGACGGCCGGATGGAACTGGACAGCAGGCGATCAGCCGCCGTGGCCCCAGGCTTGGGCGCGAACTGCGCCTTGAGATAGTCGACGAACTGGCCCCGGCGCGTCTTGCTGAAGAGCCGGGTGCGCTCGTCCTCGACATGGTCATAGAGATCGTGGATGTCCGGGTCGCTGGCGTTGTGCAGGTAAGCCACCCCACGCACCGCATTCCGGTGCTGGTCCAGGGCTCCGACGAAGTCGGCCAGATAGTCGCAGTAGCCCCGCACCTGCACAACCGGGTGAAGCTTGGGCCGATGATCCATGCCGGGCACCAAGACGAGATCAGCGTCGTCCTCGTACAGCTCGGCCTGGCTCCACTGCTTGAGCTCGACGATCAGGTAGGAGTCGGCTCCCGTGCGCCGGTCGTGCCCGGCGAGAATGACGTCGGCCCGCTTGCTGGTTAACGGGAGCTGGTACTCGATGAGCATCTCGACGCCACCAAGTCCCGCTTCGACCAGATCTCGGGCCAGAATCGGGATGCTCCGGTCCCAGGACCTGCGTTCCCCCTTGCCTGGATTGATGCCTTGGGTGGCGCGCAGGTGATCAGCGATCACATCGCTGAGGATGCGCTCGGGCACCGATTCAGACACCAACTGGACCAGGCTTTCTGCCGAATGCCGGAAAACGGCCACGGATACCCCCAGGCAGCACGAAAGACTCGTGCGGTATGGGGGCATGTCCGCCACCAAAGCGGAAGCCCGTCGGGCCGCATCACCGATACGTCCAGAAGATTACGGGATCTTCCTTCGATCCGGTCCCCGATCAGCCAACGAGAGCCTCCAACGGAGCACCAGGCGATACCTGCATGCGGCCAGAAGACCTTGATCACTCGATACAGAGATGATTTGGAAGGAATTCTCCGAGGTACGTACCGGATCAGGGAATGGCCTGTTGCCGGTGAGATGCCCGCGCCTAGGGTGTCATCGTGCAGCGCCTGCCCTCTTCGACCTCGACAGGACTCACATCAGCCGCGATACCGCATTCTTGCACTGGGCGGAAGAGTTCGCCGAGCAACGACGGCTGGCCCGGAGGGCGTGGCCTGGCTCGTCTCCCTGAACAGGAACAGGTAAGCGCATCAAGAGGTCGTCTTCGGCAAGGCATGCGAGCGTTTCCTGCTGCCGGAACCTGCCGACGAGCTGTGGGCCGCCTATCGCGAGCGCATGCTGCACATCGTGCGATGTTATCTGGGCGTGCTGGAGGCATTGTCCGAGCTGAGTGCCGCGGCATAGCAGGTCTGCATCGTCACGAACGGCATGGCCCACAACCAGCTCGGCAAGCTGCACCGAACCGGCCTGGCCGACGTATTGGGCGAGTGCGCCGTGTCGGGCGTCGAGGGCATCCGTAATCCGGAGAGCCGACTTACCGCCCAAGGAGCTCACACCACTCCTGGCGGATCTGTACCGTGCGCTACCCAATTCCTTGGATAGCCGCTGGAAGAGAGAGCATGGCACAGCCGGGGAAGAGGGCTGGCCGGGTGCGTCAAAGCGCGTGCATCGTCAGGCGCTGATCGGGAGGTTGCGAGCGCGGGTGCGCGCCGAGGCACGGAGGCCGCTTAGGTAAGGATGGAAGGCGTGGTGGCGGTTCTGATCCAGGTTGAGGGGGAGATCCAGCAGGGCGATCAGTTCGGATTCGCCAGTCCAGGGTTCGTCGTGCTGGATCCAGCACACACGGGCGTGTTCAGCCATCCAGGCCGTCAGTTCCTTCTCGCCAGTCTGGCCGAAGGTCAGCCGCTTCCCCCTGCCCACCCGACGGAGCTCAAGCCCTAATGGGGCTTCGCCCCAGCCCGACGAGCCATGTGTGGCGGTGGGGGTAGATGAAGGGGCTCCGGCCGGAGGAGACGGTGACACTGAGTGTCCCGTTATTGACCGCCTGCTGGCAGTGGTAGGCCA